>NZ_MSSW01000040.1 GCF_002150685.1 Algoriphagus antarcticus | reverse complement strand
CAGCACACAGGATCGAGCTAAAAGGAGAATCAATGAGAAAAAAACAATAACTTTAATTGCCACTAAAACGGTAACTGAAACGCCCTTTTGAAAGGGTGGTCAGGATGACCGGATTGGTGGTCAAGATCATCGGAATCTACAACTTCGTAAGCTAACGGATATCAAATCGCCTAAAATTCAGTCTATTTATGATCCGTTATTCAGAATGGCCAGAAGTCTTTGGTTTGCCAAACGGCCTCGGCTGCGCTCGGCCACTGAATTATGGTTGTGTACAAGGGGAGAGGAAAAGTGCTTATTAATAAGCGTTTTCGTCCCCGGCAAAAATGGTTTTGGCGGTCATATAGATAAGTTTTAGATCAAAAAAAACACTCCAATTTTTGATATAATACATATCCAATTTGTATCTGAAGTAGGTGGAATTTGAAAGCTCGGTTTCTCCTCTATAGCCTTTTGCCTGAGCTAATCCCGTTATTCCTGGCTTTACCAAATGTCTGTTCTTATAGCCGTCAATGTTTTTGGCATTTTCTTCATTTTGCGATAGGATAAGTGGTCTGGGGCCTACTAGGGACATGTTTCCATAGATCACATTGAATACCTGAGGTAATTCATCTATGCTCGTTTTCCTTAAGATTCTTCCGATTTTCGTTACCCTGGGATCATTCCTGGTTGCTTGCTTCAAATCCTCCTGTTTATTGATGGCCATTGAGCGAAATTTATAACAGTTGAAAACTGAGTTGTAAATCCCACCTCGCTTCTGGGTATAGAAAATTGGTCCTGGCGAATCGAGTTTGATTAAAATAGCAACAATAGGGAAAAGCCACCATCCTATCACTATCATCAGTCCAATAGAGCAAAAAAGATCAATGAAGCGTTTTATGCTCAAGTTGTACCAGTTTAGCTTATTGGAAACCAAAATATCCTCTTGTCCTTGAGGCAGTAGAAAGTTTGAATTGATATCAATACTTTCCTTATTTGATTGGATATTTGGGTCTGATGTGAGCTTCAAAAGTGAATACCTTGTAGGTTTAAACTGGTTGTAAAGATCACTATAATTCCAATTTTTTCAAAGGAACATAATTTTTTAGTCTGTGTTGATCTACCAAGATTTTAGTTTTTTTTGGATTTCACCAAAGCAAATAACCCACGAATACTGATATATGCTATAAGTGATTAGATTATATTTTTTTCTGTATGTACGCTTTTCTGCCAGTAAGCGAATTCTCTCAGGTCAACGGGTTGGAAGACCGATGACCGAAGACCGGAGTAAACCAGAATTCAATGTGTCTTTGGATCTTCGATCCTATAAATTTTCTACTGGCAAGATTCTGTATAGTCACATATTTTTTTAATATATTTTCAAATATCTAAAAATGCTCTTCGATATTAATTATTTGTACATTATGCATACAATTTGACTTCATGTATTAATCACCAACCCTCTAATTTTAGTGTTTATCCTAATTAATGTTTATCCTAATTTATTGACCATATAAAATAACAGTCAATGATATAACTGAAAATATTAAATTATTGTAAGGTATTGTAAATGAGTGGTTTAAGATCTTTAAAAGATAAATGAGAAAAAATATAAGGTAGGTTTAATCACTTCAAGTTGAAGAAAAATATTTCTTTAACTTATTAATGCCGTTATTACAAAATATTTAATCACTTAGCTATATTTGATTTCTGCATAGCACATTTTACAGTCTTAGCAATAATATTAAAATGGCCTCTCAAATTCCATTATCATTTCCAGTATTTAACGGTAACGAAAATTTCTACACTCAACAGGCGATAAGCTCTGGGCATATTGCGACTTCTGGTCAATTTATCGATAAGTTTGAAAGCAAACTTTCTAAAAGGCTACATACTCATGAAACCGTTGCTTTAAATTCGGGTACATCAGCTTTGCATCTTGGGATGGTACTTTTGGGGATTGGGCTTGGAGATGAAGTAATCTGCCAGTCCTTTACTTTTTGTGCTTCAGCCAACCCTATAGTTTATTTGGGTGCGACTCCGATTTTTGTAGATAGTGAAAAGGATACATGGAATATTTGTCCGGAGATTTTAGAGGACACAATCCTAAGTAGGATATCCAAAGGCAAAAAACCAAAAGCTATTGTAATTGTTCACTTGTTTGGAATGCCTGCTAAAATGAAAGAGATCTTAGAAATCTCCGCAAAGTATCAAATACCTGTTTTGGAGGACGCAGCTGAGGCAATTGGCAGTAAATATCAGAGTAAAGAATGTGGAACATTTGGAACCATCGGTATTTTTTCCTTCAATGGAAATAAAATCATCACTGCTGGGGGTGGGGGAGCATTGATTTCAAATGACATGGCAATTATTCAACGTGCAAAATTATTGTCCACTCAGGCAAAAGAAGACCGGCCTTTCTACCACCACTTGGAAATTGGCTATAATTACAAAATGAATAATCTTTCGGCTGCAGTGGGACTTGCGCAGCTGGAGCAGTTGGATTTCTTTATTAAAGGAAGAAGATTGGTAAATCAGAGGTATAGGACATTGCTAAATGATTTTCCAGGTATTGAGTTTCAACCTGAGTCGAATAAATCAATCTCAAATTATTGGCTTACTTGTATTTTGGTGGATAAAGAGAAGACAGGTTTTTCTAATGACCAATTGAAAACAGCCTTAATGAAAAAGGGAGTTGAAAGTAGATTTTTGTGGAAACCGCTGCATATGCAACCCGTTTTCACTATGATGCCATACTATGGAGGAAGCTTGGCAGAAAGGCTATTTGAAGAAGGACTTTGTCTTCCAAGTTCCGCTGATTTAACGCTTCAAGCCCAAGAGATGATAGTAGAAGTAATCCATGAAGAACTTAGCAAAACATTCAAATAAGTGAGTTATCGTAATTTGATCAAAAGAGGAATAGATTTAATTCTTGCTTTTTTGATGTTTGTAATACTTATGCCTATATTCTTTCTTTTGCTGGTTGCTTTAAGCATTCACCACAGAGGAGCGCCATTCTTTTATCAGTCTCGTCCAGGCAGAGGAAACATTCCATTTCAGATTTTGAAATTCAAAACAATGTCAGATATGGTAAATGGGGATGGTGATCTTTTATCTGACTCAGAGCGAATTACTAGTTTCGGTAGATTGGTACGGAAGACTTCTTTAGACGAAATTCCTCAATTAATCAATGTCCTCAAAGGTGACATGAGTCTAGTTGGCCCCAGACCATTATTAGTTGATTACATAATGCTTTATTCTGATGAACAAGCAAGGAGACATGAAGTCAAACCTGGAGTGACAGGCTGGGCGCAGGTAAACGGCAGAAATGCTGTTTCTTGGGATGCAAAGCTAAAGTTTGATGTTTGGTATGTAGATAATTTAAACTTCCTATTAGATCTTCGAATTCTTTTTCAAACCTTGTTCAATGTAATGCTTGGCAAAGGAATCACTCAGCAGGGACATGCAAGCGTGGAGAGATTTGAAGGCAGTACAAAGGGTTAAGCGTTGTTTGTATAAGATTAATGCTTAAAGCGCTGTAGGGACATGATCGGTAAAGAGGGAACCATGGCGCTAAAACTGACCACTTAAAATTGAAGGTTTATTGGTTAAGTTTTTTGTTTGAAGTCATAAAAACCCTCACCTTCTCATTTATATTTCAGTTTTTTACACCTAGATTTTGATGGATAATTCTGATTATCCACGATCTTGAACGTATGTTCTTTGAATAAATGTTTGAAGTGCAAATTCGACAATTCCTTCCACCGCGGCGGAGGGCTAGTGGGATTTTCTAAAGCAAAATCCAAATATTATTACGGTACACCCTACATTGCAAACAGTCACATTAATAATTATGAGTATTGGTAATCCTGCTCGTTGCCAAATTGAATACTTATTTGCTTGCTAAAATCCGCCTTACCCCCTTTAAGAAAGGGAGATTTTGATCCGATTTCAAATCAAGATTTCGCTTTATTCCGGAACATGCAATAAAGCGAATACTCATTTTAATAATTAAGCCATTTCGTGTAGGCGTATATTTTTTTGGATATATATTGATGTTTGAAACGCATTTCTGTGTGAAATGAATACGCTTATATTTTTTTGGTCTTTCATCAAACTATAACATATTGAATATATTCTCTGTTAAGGATATCTAACTCTATTACAATTTAGATATATTTATGCTATGAGTTTTTTCACCAAACTAACGATACTTCCAAGATGGGTAATTGCAGTCATTGATGCCTGTATTTTGTTTTCTTCAGCCTTTTTCGCTTTTTTGGTTCGGTTTAATTTCGAGTGGCTTGAGATTCAAGATAATGATTTTGCTTTAGGGAGCGCCGTTTTTATGGTTATAGGAATTTCAGTCCTTCAAGCTACTAACAGCCAAGAAGGAATAGTTCGTCACACTGGATTTAGGGATGGGCTGAATATATTTAAATCCATTTTCATTAACTTTGGTGTAATTTGTATATTGATTTTTTTTAGGGGGAATATTTTATATGACCGTTTTATTCTACCCACCTCCATATTGATTATTGCCAGTGTGTTCTCTTTGGTCTTATTGATTTTTTATAGATTAATGGTTAAGGAGCTTTTTGTTTATTTCAAAAATGAAGGTGTGGTGAAATCATCTAAGAACGGGGTGATCTTTGGGGCAGGTGAAGCTGGAATTATTACGAAAGAGGCAATTGTGCGCGACAGCAAAAGTCTTTTCAATATTGTTGCTTTTTTGGATGATGATCCCAAGAAAGAAGGTAAACATATTCTTGGTAAGCGAATCTACAAGGGACTTGGCGATCTAGAGAAGTTGGCCGAGAAATTTGGGGTCACTGAGTTGATTATCGCCGTAAGAGATCTTGCAGTAACGCGGAAAAATGAAATAACTGATGAATGCCTCCGTTTGAAAATCTCAGTTTCCATAGTTCCTCCTGTAGATCAATGGATTAATGGAGGCTTGTCAGCTGGAGCAATTCGGGAAGTGAAAATTGAGGATTTACTTAGTCGTGAGCAGATTTTTCTGGATAACCCTAGAATTCATCAGGACTTGGAGGGGAAAGTGATTCTAGTAACAGGAGCTGCGGGATCTATAGGTTCTGAGCTTTGCAGGCAAATCAGTCATTATGATCCAAAGCTTCTTATACTATTTGACATTGCAGAATCAGCTTTGTACGATGTGGAGCAGGAGTTTAAGGAAAATCATGCTTTTTGCCCAATAAAAATTGTTCTAGGCGATATCCGGAACATGAAGAAGGTGAAGGAAGTTTTCAAAGCTTACAAACCTCAAGTAGTATTCCACGCAGCTGCTTATAAGCATGTGCCAATGATGGAAAAATATCCTGAAGAAGCCATTCAATCCAATATATTAGGCACTAAAATATTAGCCGATATTTCTGCTTTCGCTAAAGTAGACAAATTTGTTTTTGTGTCAACAGATAAATCAGTGAATCCTACAAATGTAATGGGAGCGAGTAAAAGAGCTGCTGAAATGTATGTGCAAGCATTGAATGAATATCTTGAAACGAATCACAAAAGCTTTCATACTAAGTTCATTACTACCCGTTTTGGAAATGTACTAGACTCAAATGGATCGGTAATACCTCTATTCAAAAAGCAGATTTTGCATGGCGGGCCTATTACAGTGACTCATCCAGAGATCACCCGATATTTCATGACTATTCCAGAAGCTTGTCAATTAGTTTTGGAAGCAGGTATTATGGGTGAGGGCGGAGAGATTTTTGTCTTTGATATGGGAGAACCAATAAAAATTCTTGATTTGGCAATCAAGATGATTCAGCTTTCAGGAAAAAAAGTAGATGAAGATATTAAGGTGGTTGTCTCAGGATTGAGAGAAGGGGAGAAGCTTTATGAAGAGCTGCTAAATGATTTTGAAACTGTCAAAATCACTCACCATCCTAAGATTAAAATTGCTCAGGTACTGCCTTCCTCTTATAATAAAATAAACGGTCAAATCGAATTGTTTATAGAGATGGTAACCAAAAATTCTGAAAACGAATTGGTTTCACACCTGAAAGTAATAGTGCCTGAATTCATCTCCAACTCATCAAGATTTGGAGTGTTGGATAGGTTGAATTAGTGGTTCACTGTTAATTTTCCACGTTCGGCTTAAAATCTTTCTACTGCCAATTGAAAACTGTTAATTAAAGGGGTAATCGGATTAAATATTTAGGATTTAAAGGGTTAATGTTTAAAGCACCTGATTACTAAAAACTGTCGTCAACTACCAACGGACAAATGAAAACTTTGGTTTGTGGGGTTAATTGGATTAAAGGGGTTATTGTATAAAGCACCTGATCACTGAAAACTGTCTACTGACTACTGACAGTTGTCGACTGCCGACTGAAATCTGCCAACAGCCAACTGCAATTCAATACTTTTTAATCCCCTATCTTTGTCTCCTGATTTTAAGGATAAATACCTTACACTATGAAGCAAGAATTCAACTTACAATTGAGCCCTGAAGAGGCTTATGACCCTGCTGTTTTTCAGGAAGTAGTACTAAAGAAAGCTGGACTTCCGGCAGATTCAAGCGATATTTTTGCCAGACAGGTGAAGCGGTCGATAGATGCAAGGGGAAGAAATGTAAAAGTGAATGTTCAGGCTGAGCTTTTTGTCAAAGAAACTCCTCCGGCGCTTCTTGATCATCAGCCCAAATATAAGAATGTAGCGAATGAAGATCCAATCATTATTGTAGGAGCTGGGCCAGCAGGACTTTTTGCGGCACTTCGAGCTATAGAGTTGGGTGTGAAGCCGATTGTGATCGAGCGAGGCAAGGATGTGAGAGCTCGCCGTCGAGATGTGGCAGCAATCAATAAAAATCATATAGTAAATCCAGATTCCAATTACTGTTTTGGGGAAGGTGGAGCAGGTACTTATTCCGATGGGAAACTTTATACCCGGTCTAAAAAGCGCGGAGATATTCGAAGAATCATGGAGATTCTTGTGGCTCACGGCGCTACGGAAGAGATACTAGTGGATGCGCATCCTCATATTGGTACAAACAAACTCCCCAAACTAGTTGAAGACCTACGGGAAAGTATCAAGAAGTTTGGCGGTGAAGTCTTGTTTGAAACCCGCGTGGAAGATTTTCTTTTGGAAGGAAATGAAATCAAAGGGGTGGTAACCCAGACAGGAGATAAAATCACGGGAATGGGAGTAATACTGGCAACAGGGCACTCTGCTAGGGATATTTTTCATTTGCTACACAAAAAGGAGATTACTATTGAGGCAAAACCCTTTGCGCTAGGCGTTAGAATTGAGCATAGTCAGAATCTGATCGATAGTATTCAATATCATTGCGGGTTGGATCGTGGTCCATATCTCCCAGCCTCAGCTTATTCATTAGTTCATCAAACTGAATATAAAAAGAAACAGAGAGGGGTTTTTAGTTTTTGTATGTGTCCTGGTGGATTTATCGTTCCTGCAGCTACCACTCCAGGAGAATTAGTGGTGAATGGAATGAGTCCGAGTCGCCGTGATGGGAAGTTTGCCAACTCTGGAATAGTAGCCTCGGTGGAGTTGGAAGATTTGCCTGAATATCAAAAATTCGGCCCTTTGGCAGCAATGGAGTTTCAGGCAGATGTGGAGAAAAAAGCTTGGATAGCTGGAGGTAGCACGCAAGTGGCTCCAGCTCAGCGAATGGTAGATTTTGTAGAAAAAAGATTCAGCTCAAGTTTGCTCGATACCTCTTATCAACCAGGTCTCAATTCAGTGGAAATGAGGGGTGTGTTGCCTGATTTTATTTCAGAACGTCTTGCAACGGCTTTTAAGGCTTTTGGTCAAAAAATGAAAGGCTACTATACGAACGACGCTCAGTTGATAGGACTGGAAAGCAGAACTTCTTCACCAGTTCGAATTCCCCGCGATCGTGATTCTTTTGAGCATATACAGATCAAGCGACTTTATCCATGTGGAGAAGGGGCTGGATATGCTGGAGGGATTGTTTCAGCAGCCATGGATGGTGAAAGATGTGCCGAGCGTTTGATTGAAGCTTATGTGAAGTGATTTATAGGAGAGTATTAGTAGGGGCGAATAATTATTCGCCCGTACAGGTAGAATATCCAGAGCCTCTTCGCGGCCAAAGAATTAGTTGGCTTGCTTGGGGCGACACGAACTGTGTCGAAATTAGCTGTATAATTACAAATTCCTGACATAGAGTAAAAAGTTAAAAGTGTAAAGATTTCAGAGTTGAAGCTGTTGAATTACAAGGTTAAAGGTTAAAAGTTTAAGGATTAATTGATCCTCGTGATGCGACAAGCGGTGGCTAAAAGATGAAGGATTTCAGAGTTGAAGCTGTTGAATTACAAGGTTAAAAGTTTAAGGATTAATTGACCATTGTGATGCGACAAGATGTGGCTAAAAGATGAAGGATTTCAGAGTTGAAGCTGTTGAATCACAAGGTTAAAGGTTAAAAGTTTAAGGATTAAATGACCCTCTTGATGCGACGAGCGGTGGCTAAAAGATTAAGGATTTCAGAGTTGAAGCTGTTGAATTATTAGGTTAAAGGTTAAAAGTCTAAGGATTAAATGACCCTCTTGATGCGACGAGCGGGGGCTAAAAGATGAAGGATTTAAGAGTTGAAGCTGTTGAATCACCAGGTTAAAGGTTAAAAGTTTAAGGATTAATTGATCCTCGTAATGCGACGAGCGGTGGCTAAAAGATGAAGGATTTCAGAGTTGAAGCTGTTAAATTACCAGGTTAAAAGTTTAAGGATTAATTGACCATTGTGATGCGACTAGCGGTGGCAAAGTTTAGAGATTGACTTAAAACAGGAAGGGGTAGCACTTGACATGCTACCCCTTACTCCTTATATAACTTCTTTTTGATTTACCCTATCCAAGTTGACCAAGGAATTCGGCTAAGAATAAGAACAAGTCCTATCGCATACATCATATAGATGCTTCTGAATCTAGCACGAGAAGCACCTGGCTTTTTCGCTCGGATATAGCCAATACTTATCAGCACTATGGCAATTATATTAATCAGCGGATGCTCTAACGCCATCAGTCTAGCTGCTGGATCAGACATTGCAGAGCCAGATTTCAACATTTCCAAGCCTAACGGGCTGATAAAGTAAAGGATCAGGCCAACTAGTAATTGGATGTGGGAAATAATAAATGCGATCAAGCCTATTTTTCGGTCTTTTTCGGTAAACTCTCTTCCTGAAAGAGATCCGATAAGCATGTAAATAATTACCACTACCAAAGCGAGCAATGCGAGATAAGCGATACCTGAGTGTAAATGTTGAATTCCTGTGTACATAATTTGATTAGATGAGTTTCAGTAATTTTTAATATTTTATTAATTCATTGGCGGGATGACCGATGACGGAAGTCCGAAGTTACTTCATCGAAAGTATTAACCTAACCTCTCATTCTTTTCTGGTTACAGCAGACTAAAATCTGAATTACAAATTGGGCAAAATTGACTTAGCTAAAATAGTTGAATTGCCGATAGAACCCCTGATTTTACTCTATAAAAAGCACTAAGCCTTTTAGGTATTCAGTTTCGGGATGAAAGATATTGATGGGATGATCAGCGGGCTGAGTTACTTGATGCAGGATTTTCACTTTTCTACCACATTCTAATGCTGCAGCGGTGACGGTATTTCGGAAAAGCGCTTTGTCCACCACTTGGCTACAAGAGAAAGTAAAGAGTATTCCACCTGATTTGATTTTCTTCAAGGCTTCAAGATTCAATCGCTTGTAAGCTTGGACGGCATTGTGTCTTGCCTTTAGATTTTTGGCAAAAGCTGGCGGATCTAACACGATCACATCGTAATCATCTCCAATCTCACGGATGTATTTCACCACATCGGCAACTTTGGATTCATGTTTTCCTTTGATTTCTGAATTGAGTTGTATGTTTTCCTCGGTGAGTTCTATTGCCTTTGGAGAAATGTCTACTGAATGTACTTCCGCTGCTCCTTCTTTCAAAGCAAGGACTGAAAAACCGCCAGAGTAACAAAAGGTATTTAATACTTTTTTGCCCTTGGAATAGGAGGCAAGCAATTTTCTGTTCTCCCGCTGATCGATGAAAAAGCCAGTTTTCTGTCCCTTTTCCCAGTCGATTTTATAAGTGGCTCCATATTCTTGGACAAGGTCAGTTTTCGGCTCACCGAGAATCCATTCATTCGAAGTGATACCCAGATTCTTTGGCAAAGTCTCTGCGCTTTTATCGTACACACCTGATAGTTGATCTCCATAAGCGGCCTTGATAGCCTGAGCTATTTCCTTCAAATGTGCATGCATTCCAATTTGATGTGCTTGAATGACTGCAGTACCATTATAGAAATCGACAATCAATCCAGGTAGTAAATCGCCTTCACCATGAATCAATCGATATACGTTAGTTTCTTTATTGTCAGCAAGTCCGAGGCTTTTTCTTAATGAAAGTGCTGAAGCTATTTTCTCATTCCAAAACACCTGATCAATTTCCCGTTCTTCAAAGGAAATGATGCGCACCATAATGGAGCCTTCAGCAAAATGGCCAATCCCCAAAAACTCGTCTTTTGAAGAGAAAACAGACACAACTTGCCCGCTTTCAAGATCAGCGTCTTTATGGAAAATAGCTCCAGAGAATACCCAGTGGTGCCTCCTTTTTAGAGAAATCTCTTTTCCGTGTTTGAGGATGATTTTAGGATAGTTCATAAGTGACTTGTGGTTTGTTTGGGAAAAGCAAGCTACCAACCATCATAGCAATGGCACTTGCAAGCAATCCGTAAATGTGAGAAGAAATTTCTGGCTCAAAATTGTCAATGATCAAATAGGTAAGCATACCTAGGCTCATGGATAAAATTGCACCGACTTTTGAAGACTTTTTCCAGTACAATCCAGTAGTGAGTGGGATGAAAAGTGAAACCAGCAATAGGATGGATGCTCCTGCCACCAGTTCATAGATATTGGAATCTTGAAGTGCCATAAACACTGATATAATGGCTACCGCAAGAACACTGATCCGCAAGATCCAAAGAAGATGACGATCAGTTAGTTTCTCTTTAAATAGTGGCTTGATTAAGTTTTCGGAAATCAAAGCCGCTGGTGCCAATACTCCCGAACTTGCCGTACTCATAATAGCAGAAATCAATGCACCAAAAAATATGATTTGCACTGGTAATCCGCCATGGGCCAGAACCATTGAAGGCAAGAGCATTTGTTGGTTTTCCAAGTAAAGTTCTGGGTACAGCGCCTTTGCGCCAAGCGCAATAAAAAGCGGTAAAAGTCCGAAAGTGAGGTAAAAACCACCCGCCAAGTAAGTGGATTGAACAGCTACCTTCTCTGATTTGGAAGACATCACCCGCTGGTAAATATCCTGACTGGGAATACTTCCCAATCCCAGAATCACCCAAGCGCCGAAATAATTAATCCATGAATTGAAACCGGGATCAGGAAAGAACTGGAAACTTTCCGCAGGTGCAGAGACCAGAATAACTCCGATTCCACCTGCTTCCTTTGTCACCAGTACTGACACTACGATCAGCCCAAGAACAATCATTATAGTCTGGATAAAATCTGTAATCGATATAGCCCACATTCCACCGAGAAAAGTATAAATAACGACGATGCTGGCAGCTATTACTATGCCTTCTGTGATACTCAGCCCAGTGACTGTTCCCAAGATTAGGCTCAGCGCAACCAACTGAGCGGCTACATATCCAAAGAAAACCGGAACCATAAAAATGGTGGACAGGAATTCTACTTTACTGCCATAAATTCTCTTAAAAACATCTCCGATGGTGAGCACTCCCATGCGGTACATGGGGCGGAGATAAAACATTCCAAAAAGCACCAAACAGAGTGCTCCGCCAAAAGGATCTTCTATCACACCTTGTAGTCCTTCTTCCAAATAAACTGAAGATGCTCCAAAAATGGTCTCTGACCCAAACCAGGTAGCAAATAAAGCTGAAGCTGAAAGAAATAAAGGGAGCGAACGACCTGCTAAAACAAAGTCATTCGATCCCTTTACGAATTTTGAAGCCCAAGCTCCAATGGCGATTGTGATCGCCAAATAAATGATTATTGCGGTGAGTAGCAACGATCCGAAGTTAAGATTTTGGGTACATTTTCTCCCTCAATGCTTTGACTTCCTCACTTTCCAAGTAAGCTTCATATGGCATTCTTCTGTCGATCGTCCCGTTTGGAGTGAATTCTACAATTCTGTTTGCAGAGGATTGTACAAATGTGTAATCATAAGATGACATCAATACCGTTCCGGTGAATTCAATTATTGCGTTGTTGAATGCAGTGATCGATTCCAAATCCAGGTGATTTGTAGGCTCATCCATTACCAGAAGGTTTGGGTTCTGAAGCATCATCTTGGAGACCATGCAACGTACTTTTTCACCTCCGGAAAGTACAGAACATTTCTTCAGTGATTCCTCACCTGTGAAGAGCATTCTTCCTAAGAAGGTTCTTACATAAGCTTCCTCCTGATTTCCAGAAAACTGTCTTAGCCAATCGATCAGGGAAATGTCAGTTTTGAAATATTCTGAGTTATCGTTTGGCAGGTAAGCCTTGTTGATAGTAACTCCCCATTTTTGACTTCCTTTTGTCGATGGAATTTCCTCCATTATTACTTGGAAGAATTTATTGACTGCCTGTTTGGTTTTAGAGATAAAAGCAATTTTGTCGCCTTTATCCACCATCAGATTGACATCGGTGAAGTAAGTCACGCCATCCGCTTTCAGTTCAAGATTTTCAGTCATGAAAATCTGATCTCCGGCTTCTCTTTCTGGTTTGAAAATGATGCCCGGGTATTTCCTCATCGAAGGCTCTATCTCATCGATGTTCAGCTTTTCGATCATTTTCTTACGGGCGGTTGCCTGCTTAGACTTGGCGACGTTGGCGGAGAATCGGTCGATAAACGCCTGCAATTCCTTTCTTTTGTCCTCAGCCTTCTTGTTGGAATCAGAACGCTGCTTCAAAGCAAGCTGAGAAGACTCGTACCAGAAGGTGTAGTTACCAGAGTAGATTTTTATTTTCCCGAAATCAATATCAACAATGTGCGTAGAAACTGAATCGAGGAAATGTCTATCGTGAGAAACCACGATCACCAAGTTTTTGAAATCAAGCAAGAAATTCTCCAGCCATTCGATGGTAGCCGCATCCAAATCATTGGTAGGCTCATCGAGAATCAATATATCAGGATTTCCAAAAAGTGCCTGAGCTAGCAATACCCGGACTTTCTGATTACCCGCAAGATCTTTCATTTGCATGTAATGCAGGTCTTCGGTGATTCCCAATCCGGAGAGTAGGGCAGCCGCATCAGACTCGGCATTCCAGCCATCTATCTCTGCAAAATCAGCTTCCAATTGAGAAGCGCGCAAGCCGTCTTCTTCGGAGAAATCCTCCTTCATGTAGACGGCATCTTTTTCCTCCATGATAGCATAAAGCGTCTTATGCCCCATTAGAACCGTTTTCAGTACATCCACTTCATCAAAACCGAAGTGATTTTGGCTCAAAACAGCCATACGCTGACCTGGAGTGATACTGATGCCACCACTGGTACTATCCATTTCGCCGGAAAGGATTTTCAAAAAAGTTGACTTTCCTGCGCCGTTAGCCCCGATCACACCATAGCAATTGCCAGGGTTGAATTTCAGGGAAACTTCGTCGAAAAGTGTTCGTTTGCCAAATTTAAGTGATAAGTTATCTACTGAGATCATCCGTTTGTTCTTCTTTTTTGAGGCGCAAAGATAGGAATTTTATATTTTAAGACTGGGGGTTTTGAAAGCTTTTGGAATAAGAGAATACCCTTTTTGCTGGACAGGGTGCTTTATTTTTATCTGTTGCCTATATTGGGTAATTATTGTGTTTTCAAGTTCAGGATGAAGAAGTTTTACCGTATTTTTTCAATAATGCTATTGCTACATTTTGTTGTATTGGCATCTTATGGACAAATCTCTACGATCGGGAAAGAGTTTTGGGTAGGGTTTATGGAAAATAACCGTATTCTCCCAGGCGCATCAGATAGAGCAGTCTTGGAAATTACTGCCTTTGAAGATGCTACATTTACCATAGAATATCTTGGACAGTCCAGAAGTGGCTCATTAAGCAAAGGGGAGCGATATAATTTGATCGTTGATTCGCAGACTAGCGATCTGCTCCATAGATTTTCTGATAGGGTTGAAAACAAAGGGGTTTATATCAGTTCCTCGGGTGATTTGTCGGTGTATGCTTTTAATGAACGGATCAGAAGTGCTGATGGAACGGTGGTACTGCCATTAGTAGCCCTCGGTAAAGACTATTTGGTAACCTCTCATTTCGAAAGACTCACAGCTCCAGTGGCGTATGATGGTAATATCGATAATGAAAGCACGCTACTTGTGATTGCTACTGAGGATAATACACAAATAGAAATCACGAAGAGTAGGGCTAATTCCTCACCATTCACCATAACCTTGGATCGGGGTCAAAGCTACCAGATCAAAGAGAGATATGACCTTACCGGATCTAGAGTCAGTGTGATTGGAGACGATGCTAATTCATGTAAGAAAATAGCAGTCTTCGGCGGAAATAAATGGACTTCGGTGGGGAATTGCGGAGGTGCAAATGACAACCTATTTCAGCAAGCTTATCCAATAACCACTTGGGGGCAATCATTTATACATATTGCGCTAGAAGGAAGGACATCAGGTGAATTGGTGAAAGTGCTTGCATCTGAAGACGGTACAGATGTGTTTGTAAATGGTACAAGAAGAGGAACGATAAATAGTGCTGAATTTTTGAGTTTGGATTTTGATGTGAATGAAACAGCTTCAATAACAACCTCTAAACCTTCATCGGTCACAGTATTTTCTAAAAGTCAGGGGTGCAACCGAATAGGCGACCCAAATTATGATCAGGGTGATCCATTTATGATCACTTACAGTCCAAATGAGCAGTTGCTAGTGGATGTGAAGTTTTCTGCTCTCTCATTGCAGTCTATACAAGTGAATTATGTCACTATTCTTGTTCCCGCTGGAGCGCAATCCAATACTATTTTGGACGGAAGAAATATTGGGACTTCCTTTTCACAGGTTCCGGGAAATTCTTCGTTTTATTTTGCCCGACTTAGTATTTCCCAAGGAGTACATCAGTTGACTAATCCAGAGGGTTTTATAGCATATGTTTATGGTTTCGGATACTTGGAGTCTTACGGGTACGCGGTAGGTGCAGCTTTGGATAATTTGAATTTTGAAATTAAGGCTGAGTATGCTTTTGAAGTGGATGGCGATCGTGTAGCGTGTCTTGATCAGCAAGGAAATTGGAGTATTACACCTGAGAGTGATGTTTTTACTTATTTTACATGGGATTTTGGCGATGGATCTATTCTTCAAGAAGGGCAGGAAGTAACTCATACATTTGACAAGCCTGGAATATATGATGTTACGGTTACTGCTTCGATCAGTCCCAATACATGCGATCAGCAGGAAGAAGAGACGTTTCAGGTCGAAGTGTTGGAGTCGAAAGCAGAGCTTATCGGACCACAATCAGTATGTCCGGATATAGAGGAACTAGTATATAAACTCGGTTCTCAAGAGAACATAAAGTCTGTAAGTTTTGAGGTGGAGGGTGGGACTATAGTTGAAAATTATGGAGACTCAGTTTTGGTCAATTGGGGTCCTTCTAATCCAAATGCTAAAATCACAGCCACACCAATAGGTACGAATGGATGTTTAGTAGAACCTGTTTCTATTAATGTGGTCATTAACCTTAAACTTGACGCTGAAGATCCTATTGGAAACCAAGATGTGTGCTTTGATCCGCTCACTACTCATTTCTATGAAGCACCAATCTCTCCAGAAGGACGTGGGTATAATTGGGTGGTGACAGGTGGTGAAGTTATTTCTGGTGAAGATCAAAATATGGTAGAAGTCAGTTGGGATATGCCAGGAATAGTAGGGACTGTGAGCTATACGATCTACAGCCTAATTGATCAATCTTGCGAAGGAACTTCAGAAGCTTTGGTCGTAACAGTGGCAGAGGAATTTGTTGTAAGTATTGAGATCATTGAGAATGTCAAATGCTTTGGGGATGTTAATGGGAGGCTAGCTCTTAATATACAAGGTGGAGTCGCTCCATTTGAGTTTACCTGGTCTCATGATCCAGGTTTGAATTCTGCAACTGTGGAAAATTTGCTTGTAGGAACCTATTCAGTAACTGTGGTGGATCAATTAGGCTGTGAGAGGGTACTAGACAACTTGGAAATCACCGAGCCTAATCTGCTTGAGGTTATTTCTATCAATGTGGCACCTGTAAGCTGCTATGGCAAAAAGGATGGAATATTGGAATTGTTTGTGACTGGTGGGACGGCTCCTTATACCTTAGAGTTGGATGGTGAGAAAGTATTTTCAGGTCAGTTGAATTTATCTGATGTACCTCAAGGGGTTTATGACCTTTCTGTAGTCGATCAGCAAGGTTGTTCTATTCCGATTTCTTTCGAAATCAACTCTCCACCAGCTTTGGACGTGGATGTGAGATTGACGAAACCAGCCTGTCCTGGAGGTAGCAACGGTGAATTATTTGCGTTTCCTACAGGCGGAAAGGCTCCCTATATATATAACTGGCAGGAGGGAAATGCTTCTGCCAATGCACTTACTGGTTTGTCAAAAGGCACTTACACCATTTCAGTTTTAGATGCTTCTGGCTGCGTGAGTCTAGGGTCCGGACTGGTGTCAGAAAAGGCTCCAGAAGTAAGAATGCCGACTGGATATAATCCAATGCAGGATGAAGGAGTTTTTCAGGGCGTTTCCAATTGTGATATCAATTTTACCCTCTGGGTTTATAACAGATGGGGACAGCTGATATACACCGGAGCGGAAGGTTGGGATGGCTTGGTAAATGGAGTGAATGCCACACAAGGAACTTACACCTTCCTGATGCAGTATTCATTTCCTCTTGATGGAGTGATGCAGAAAGTGGAAAAACGCGGAAGTTTTGTCCTAATTAGGTAGCTAGATAAACAGGAGGCAGTCTCTATGATTAGAACTGTGTTGGTCTGGACAATTTCTCATGGCTTTCCAATTGGTAGATTTTTCACTAACTCTTCGAAGAAAAAAATTCTATAATCCATGCATTTGGATAGTTTTGCCTAAGCAAACTTTTATACCCTAATGAAAAAGATTTTAATCACAGGAGGCGCCGGATATATAGGATCTCATACTGCAGTTGAATTAGTGAAATCAGGTTTTGAACCAATCATCATTGATGATTTGTCAAACTCGGATTCCAAAGTGCTAGATAGACTGGAGGAGATTATCGGCAGAAGACTTACTTTTTATAAGGGAGATTGTAGTGATCGAAGTCTTCTGGATCAAGTTGCTTCTGAGCATGAAATCGAAGGTGTTATTCATTTTGCAGCTTTCAAAGCTGTAGGAGAAAGTACCATGCAGCCTTTAAAATATTACCAGAATAACTTAGGCTCCTTATTGACAATTCTTGATTTTATGAAGTCAAATCAAATTAAGGATTTGGTTTTTTCTTCTTCATGCACAGTTTATGGTCAGCCGGAATTATTGCCAGTGACAGAAGCTACTCCTAGACAGGAAGCGGAGAGCCCATATGGGAATACCAAGAAAATTTGTGAGGATATTTTAGTGGATTTCGTGAAAAGCCAAGTTGGAATCCGAGTGATTTCTTTGCGCTATTTCAACCCTGTTGGAGCGCATCCCAGTGGCAAAATCGGAGAGTTGCCGATTGGTACTCCTGCTAACTTGGTTCCTTTCGTGACCCAAACTGCTGCTGGAATACGAGAGAAGCTTACTGTTTTCGGTGATGACTACGATACGGCAGACGGTTCATGTGTTCGTGATTTTATTCATGTAATGGACTTAGCTGACGCTCATGTGAAGGCCTTAGCTTACTTGGCAGAGCAGAAGGATGATTTCTACGATGTATTCAATGTTGGTACTGGAAATGGAAACACAGTTTTAGAGGTGATAAGGACCTTTGAAAAAGTCAACCGCGTAAAAGTCAACTTCGAAATCGGAGCTAGGAGGCCTGGCGACATAGTGAAGATCTGGGCTGATACTACTAAAATCAATTCAGTGCTCAACTGGAGCCCAAGTTATTCGCTCGAAGATTCTCTGAGAGATAGCTGGAATTGGCAGAAGACATTATAATGTAAAGAGCAAAAAAAAAAATAAATTCTAGAGTTAGAATTTAGGCTCTCTTGATGGCTATAAACCCATCGAGAGAGTTGTTTTATTTTAAATATTGAAATGCAAATGAAAATCGGAATCTGCTATTCAACAGACGTTTTAAGGTATTTAGCTGTATTAGGATTTTAAATTTGTATTTCAGTGGATGGAAGAAAAGTTTTTATTCGTACTATTTTTCTTTGATTGTACTCAAAGAGTCATAATTTAAAGACAAATTGAAGCAGATTCAAGTAAGATTCTGATTGCTATTTTATAATCAAAGCTTAGTTATGAATATTAATTCCGTTAAGGAAATAAGTAAATCAGTTCAATTGTCGGTTCATAAGTATCAAAATCTCGATCCTATTCAGGATATTTCTCTATATAGAATCTGCCAGTTAAGTTCTATTGTTTGTGGTACCTCAAAATCTCTTATCCTTTTTGAGGATTCTTCCAAAGAAGGATTTCAGGCGCAGGTGGGAATTAGTTTGGTAAGCAATGGGCTAGCTTGTTTTTTTAAAGAGCAAACCTTCGGTAGCAATTCATTAATTAGCTGCGAAGATATTACCACACTGCCGCTAACAGAAAAAATTTTTAGGGAGTTTTCCATTAATGAGATCAAATCCTTTGTAGGTCTGCCTCTACTTGATAAACAAGGCGAATGGGTAGGTTGCCTTTTTGTGTTGGGAAG
Organism: Algoriphagus antarcticus; assembly: GCF_002150685.1. Taxonomy (GTDB): domain Bacteria; phylum Bacteroidota; class Bacteroidia; order Cytophagales; family Cyclobacteriaceae; genus Algoriphagus; species Algoriphagus antarcticus. The sequence goes on along the minus strand of NZ_MSSW01000040.1, from coordinate 107,962 downwards.
CAATGCGATTTCGCTAGAAGAAAAGAGTACAACAGCGCTCCAATTGCTAGGCAGTGAAGCATTGATCGTCATCCAAGAGCGTAAGTTGATTGCCGAATTCAGTACTGCAGAGAAATTTTTTAATATATCAAATGACTTGATTTGCATAGCCGGGACAGACGGTTATTTTAAAAAAGTAAGTCCGTCTTTCACCCATTTGCTTGGATGGACTAATGAAACGTTGCTTTCCCGTTCTTTTTTTGAATTAATACATCCAGATGATATTAAAAATTCTCGTCGAAAACTGGAAAAATTAAAACAGGGAGAGATCTCCATAGAATTTTCCCATAGATTAAATTGTCAGGATGGATCCTATAAAAGCCTGGACTGGATAGCCACACCAGAACCTACATCCGGAAATATCTATTGCATAGGCCGAGATACAACGGATGCCAAAATTAAGGAACAGCAATTGGCGAAAAGTGAAGGAAGGCTTAGAGCTTTTTTTGAAAACTCTCAAGGCTTAATGTGTACACATGATTTGCATGGCGTTTTTCTTTCTGTAAATGAGGCCGGAGCCGAAAAATTGGGATATACTTCAGAGCAGATGGTAGGTAGAAGTCTATATGATATCGTTCCTGAGCATCGTCATCCTTTGATAGATCAGTATCTTCTGGTTGTCAAAAGTGAAGGCAAAGCAAGTGGTCAGATGATCACTAGTCACAAGGACGGTTCGCTGTTGATATGGATGTTCAATAATGTCCTGGAAAGTGATCCTTGTGGGGAAGGGGATTATGTGATCGGAAATGGGATAGATATTTCATCGCGGGTCAAACTGGAGGAAGAATTATCTCAGGCTAGAGTGATGCTGGAAGAAACTGGGAAAGTTGCAAGAGTGGGTGGCTGGAATCTAGACCTAAGAGCACAGGAGCTTAAATGGACTCCGATGACAAAAATTATTCATGAGGTGCCTGACGATTTTGAGCCTGACGCTACTTCCGCGATTGATTTTTATAAGGAGGGTAAGAGCAGGGAGAAAATTACGTTGGCATTAGACAGAGCTATAAGTACTGGAGAAGGATGGGATTTGGAGTTGCAGCTGATTACTGCTAAAGGAAATGAATTGTGGGTTAGATCAATTGGAAAAGTAGAATTTAGTGAAGCGAAATGTGTCAGAGTCTTTGGGACATTTCAAGATATAGATGTACAGAAAAAGGCGCAATTAGAGCTGGTAAAAACTAAACTAAAAGCTGAGGAAGCCAGTGTTGCCAAGTCGGAGTTTTTGGCAAATATGAGTCATGAGATCCGTACCCCGTTGAATGGAGTAATAGGTTTTACAGATCTCGTTCTGAAAACAACTCTTAATGAAACGCAGCATCAATACCTTTCTATCGTCAACCAGTCCGGAAATGCGCTACTGAGTATTATCAATGATATACTTGATTTTTCAAAAATAGAAGCGGGTCGTCTGGAGCTGGATATCGACAAATGCGACCTGTATGAGATGTGTGCTCAAGCTACTGACATTATTACTTATCAGATTCAAAATAAAGGGCTGGAAATGTTGCTTAACATAGCAACAGATCTGCCGAGGTTTGTAAATGCAGATTCGGTTCGGCTGAAGCAAATTCTTGTAAACCTCTTGGGAAATGCTTCCAAGTTTACCGAAAGTGGGGAGATAGAATTGAAAGTAGAAACACTGGAGGCGGAGGGGGATTATCATAAAATCCGTTTTGCTGTACGCGATACAGGTGTTGGAATTAAACCTGAAAAACAGTCAAAAATATTCGAGGCATTTTCCCAAGAAGACAGCTCTACCACCAAAAAATATGGAGGGACAGGATTGGGTTTGACGATTTCAAATAGCCTTCTTAGGCTGATGAATAGTCAACTTTCTTTGACAAGTGCACCGGGAGAAGGCAGTACGTTTTACTTTGATGTCAGGTTAAAAACTGAACAAGGCGAACCAATAAATTGGTTTGAAATGGATCGAGTAAAGAGTGTATTGATAGTTGATGATAATGAAAATAACAGATTGATTGTCAAACAAATGTTGCTCTTGAAAAACATTCAATCTACAGAAGCATCAAATGGTTTTGAAGCACTCCAACTCTTGGCAACCGGAAAGCATTTTGACGTGATCCTGATGGATTATCATATGCCTTTTATGGATGGACTTGAGACTATACGGAAGATAAGAGAGACATTTTCTTCCTGGGGTGAGCAGGAGCCGATTATGTTGCTTCACAGTTCTTCAGATGATCAGAAAATCATCGAAAGCTGCCGAAAATTACATGTAAAACATAGGTTAATTAAGCCAATTAAGATTAAAGATTTTTATCAGACACTCTCTAGACTTTACACAGCAGATGCCTATAAAGAGATGCATTCATTGGCAGAGCAGACTCAAGATTCTGTCAAAGAATTTGTAGTGCTCGTAGCTGAGGATAATCTGGTAAATATGCTTTTGGCGAAGACTATCATTAAAAAAATAGCTCCGAATGCCACTGTAATTCAAACAGCCAATGGTCTTGAAGCGCTGGAGTACTGCCAAAAACAGCTCCCTGATATTATCCTGATGGATGTTCAAATGCCTAAAATGAATGGGTATGAAGCTACCAAAAGAATCAGAATGCTAGAAAAAGACAAACATGTTCCAATCATTGCATTTACAGCTGGAAATGTGAAAGGAGAACGTGATAAATGCCTGGCTGCGGGAATGGATGATTTTGTGGTGAAGCCAGTAGTGCAGGAGACAATTGAAATGATCTTAAATAAATGGCTTGATCCGGATTCTACATGTATGAATTCAAACGACGATGAAAAAAGTTCTGAAGTGGATCTTCATTATAATCCAGCTAAGTTGGAGAACTATACAGATCACGATCCAGAGGTTTTGAAGGAGATTTTGATTATTGTGAAATCTGAGTTGAGAAGCTCATTGGTGTCATTGAAGGAAGTAATTCAGGAGAAAGAACTAACTCAAATCAACGAAGCAGGGCATAAACTCTATGGAACAGCCATCTCTTCAGGGATGAAAAGGCTTGCCAAGATGGCAAATGAGTTTGAGCATTTGGATACATATGACATGCGTCAAATGAATGCTCTTTATCAAGATATAGAGGAAGAGATAGGTCTTGTGTTAAAGATCATAGAGACAAGGGAATCCTAATTGGCCATTTTTGAAGCATACGAACATTACAAATATGTCAGTGATGTATCGTTTTCAAAAAAATATCTCGTTGAAATAGAAGTTCATACGAATTAATAGCGCAAAATTTTGAATCTACTTTTGCAATAACAAATCTAAAACATACCTTTGCATCACTCAAAAACGGGGTAGTTGAAGAGAAATCAGATACAAACACGATTTTGAATTAAACGGAGTGGTAGTTCAGCTGGTTAGAATGCCTGCCTGTCACGCAGGAGGTCGCGGGTTCGAGTCCCGTCCATTCCGCTTTGAGATGATGAGAAAGTTCATCAATTAGTGACGTTTAAAATATTGGAGTGGTAGTTCAGCTGGTTAGAATGCCTGCCTGTCACGCAGGAGGTCGCGGGTTCGAGTCCCGTCCATTCCGCATAAAGTCCCGAAGAAATTCGGGACTTTTTTGTTTTCAGTTATTCTTATATTCTTCGTTATTAAATACATTAGGTTACGCATTAAAAATTTTAATTCCCAAGGGTATATGCTTATCTTTGAATTTCCCAAAAATCACCAGAATGGTATTAGAATTCGAAAAACCTATAGCCGATTTAGAACAGAAACTTCAGGAAATGAAGGAGTTGGCTATCGGCAGAAAAATCGATTTAAGTTCAGATATTGAATCTCTTGAAGATAAAATTCTTGCTTTGAAAAAAGAAACTTTTCAAAATCTGACCCGCTGGCAGCGTGTTCAGCTTTCTCGGCACGCTGATAGACCTTATTCGCTAGATTATATCTATGAGATGACAAATGATTTTGTCGAACTGCATGGAGACAGAAATGTTGCAGATGACAAGGCAATGGTAGGTGGTCTGGGAGATCTAGACGGTCGATCAGTCATGTTTATTGGACAGCAAAAAGGTAGAAATACCAAACAGCGTCAGATGAGGAATTTTGGGATGGCTAATCCTGAAGGCTACAGAAAGGCACTTCGCCTTATGAAAATGGCGGAGAAGTTCGGTAAGCCTATAGTTACATTGATAGATACTCCGGGTGCATTTCCAGGTTTGGAAGCAGAAGAAAGAGGTCAAGGAGAAGCGATTGCCCGCAACATCAAAGAAATGTTCATGCTGAAAGTACCTGTGATCTGCATCATCATCGGTGAAGGAGCTTCAGGTGGTGCTTTAGGCATTGCAATCGGAGATCGAGTACTGATGCTGGAAAACTCTTGGTACTCTGTTATTTCTCCTGAGAACTGTTCCACTATCCTTTGGAGAAGTTGGGATTACAAGGAGCAGGCTGCTGAATCATTGAAGTTGACTGCAATAGATATGAAAGGCAATGGATTGGTAGATGGTATTATCCCAGAGCCACTTGGCGGAGCACATAGAGATATGAAGAAAATGGCAATCACACTGAAAGAAACTATTCTAAAAGCCCTGAAGGAATTAGATAAAATCAAACCAGAGAAAAGAATTGATCAACGCATCGATAAGTTTTGTTCGATGGGTGTAGTAGTAGAGTAAAATATTTCAAGCCCGGATTTCTTACAAAGTCCGGGATTTTTCTTTCAAATCATGGAATTACACGTAGTCAACACCGGATTTTTCAAATTAGACGGAGGAGCCATGTTTGGCGTGGTGCCAAAGACACTTTGGTCCAGGACTAATCAGGCTGACGAGAATAACCTTTGTACTTGGGCTATGAGATCACTTCTCGCAGTTGATGGCAATAGAATAGTATTGATTGACAATGGTATTGGAGATAAGCAGGATGCTAAATTTTTCTCCCATTTATACCTTCATGGAAATGATTCTTTGGAGAAAAGTCTGAGAAAACTTGGTGTCAGTCCTCATCAAATCACAGACAACTTTCTTACTCATTTGCATTTTGATCACTGTGGAGGCGGAGTGAAGTATGGCTCGCATGGACAATATGAGATGACTTTCCCAAGAGCTACTTATTGGTCAAATAAGGACCATTGGCAATGGGCGACTGTACCTAATCCTCGTGAAAAAGCATCGTTTCTTGAGGAGAATATTCTTCCGATGCAGGAGTTGGGTCAAATGGGTTACTTAGATTTGGCTCAGAAGTCTTTCCTTCCGGGTTTTGAATTTATCACCGCAGATGGGCATACCGATAAGCAAATGCTTCCAAAGATTCAATACAAGGGGAGAACAGTTGTTTTTGTGGCGGATTTACTGCCATCAGTCGGTCATATTCCTCTACCATATGTGATGGGCTACGACACTCGTCCACTCCTTACGATGGACGAAAAGGCTAAGTTTTTGGAGGAAGCAGCAAGGGAAGAGTATGTTTTATTCCTTGAGCATGATCCCCAAAATGAGTGTTGCACTCTCAAAATGACTGACAAAGGAGTTCGTTTGGATCAAACATTCAGACTTGATGAAATCTAATCTTAAAATAGGTATCGCACTTTCGGGTGGAGGAGTTCGTGGAATTGCTCATTTGGGAGTATTGAAAGCGCTGACCGAGTCTGGTGTCCATCCCACGAAGGTTTCTGGCACTTCAGCTGGAGCCATAGTTGGAGCCATGTTTTGCCAAGGTTATACGCCTGAAGAAATCCTTAAAATCATTGTTGAAACGAATTATTTCAAATTTTTGCGCCCAGCGATTTCTTTGACTGGGTTTCTGAAAATGGATTCTGTTGGAAATTTATTCAAGCTCTATCTTGATCATAATGATTTTGCGAAGCTTCAGATTCCTCTTACTGTAGCAGCTACCGATATCAAAAAAGGTAAAGTTAGATACTATTCAGAAGGGGAGTTGATCCGGCCAATTATGGCTTCATCTTGTATTCCTGGGATGTTTGATCCTATAGTCATAGGTGACAGATATCTTGTAGATGGTGGTGTGCTGAATAATCTTCCAGTGGAGCCGCTGGATGGCACATGTGATTATGTGATCGGGGTGAATTGCAATCAGCTACCAGAAGAAACAAATATCAGTAACATGAAAAAACTGATTGAGAGATCAGTAATCATGGCAATGAACTATAATGTGTACAGCAGGAAGTCTAAATGCGACTATTTTATCGAGCCTCCTGGGCTGGGGAGATATGGTGTTTTCGATATTAAAAAGGCTTCCGAACTATTTGGCGTAGGCTACGATCACACAATGAATTTTATAGAGGAAAACCCTTCTATTTTAGAGTTGGCCGTGAAAAGTGATAAAACCAGTAAAGTATGATGAAGTTTTTGTCACGTATTGTGTTTTGGGTTTCAGGCTGGTCTTTGAATGACAATTGGCCCAGGGGATTAAAGAAGGCCGTTCTTATCGCTATTCCCCATACATCCAACTGGGATATCCTGTATGCGAGAGCAGCATTTTTTCTTATGGATATTCCCGTGCGTTTTACGATTAAGAAAGAAGTGATGATAGGCCCATTAGGTTGGTTGCTAAAAGGACTTGGAGCAATTGCTATTGATAGAAAGCGGGCCCCGGGAGGTAGAAAACAAACCTATTCCGAGTCTATGGTATCTATGCTTAATCAGCGAGATGAGCTCGTCATCATGGTGACTCCAGAAGGAACTAGAAGTCAGGTAAAAAAATGGAAGTCAGGATTTTACCACATCGCTCTTGGAGCAAACGTTCCAATAGTAGTTGGTTATCTTGATTACAAGAAAAAGGAGGCTGGTATCGGTCCATGCATCTATCCTGATGGAAATATGGATGAGCAGATTGAAGAGCTAAAAGTATTTGGCAGAACTGTAACTGGAAGACATCCTGAGAAGGGGATACTGTAGTGGTACTTTTTCCACCTTAACATTTTTTATAACCTATCAAGATCATAGTTAAGTAGGATTCAATTAACTTTTACTTCGAGTTTAGTTTAATTGAACTTCAAACATCGCGTTATGAGATTATTGGCAGGGATTGCATTTTTAATGATTTTTCAAGCTTGCAGTCAGAATCAAGAAAAAGCACAAACCGTTTCAGATCAAATTAGAATTTCTTTGGATACTGTACTAGTTGATTCAGGAGAGGAGTTTCTTTTTTTACAAGACCAACTTTATTCATCCAGTTTATCAGAAGACAAAAACTACTTATTCAATTTTAATCCTCAAAATTTTATAGTAGAGAAAATTGATTTGAATCAGCTAAAGTTGGAAAAGAGAATTCAATTTGAGAAAGAAGGTCCCAAATGGTCTCTCTTCTAATCCTAGATATTTTGCATTCTTGACCAATCAAAATCTGCTATTTTGGACATATAAGTTCTACAAAACATTTGATCAAAATGGGCAATTGATAAGGGATCTGGAATTGAATAAACTAGCTGATGAATACCTCGAGGGAACGGAATATTACCCTATGAGACTCTTTGAGGACGTAAATACTCCAGAGAGGATTTTAGCGCTAGTTATGCATTCGAAAAGCGGAACTAATTTCATACTTGACTTTGATTTAATCAGTCAAACATTTAAAAAAATAAACTTACCTGAGTTGGAGAAAAATTCAGACTATAAGGTAGAACTACTGTCTGATGGACGTCCTACAGGCGGATATGGAGGTGCAGTAAGTTCTTATCAGTTTAATGGGAAAATTATTTATAATACCAAAGCCTTCAATGAGGTACTAGTTTTTGATTTAAAAACAGATAGTCTATATGTTAAAAAATGGGATACGCCATTACTTGGGTACAGAAGAACTTATTTACCTCCCAAGACAGTAGAATTTTCCTCCCAAGAATTTAAAGATATGGTAAGGAAATCAGATGAGGACATATCTTTTGGGAGTTTGGTTTGGGATGACAAAAACGAAAGGTATTTCAGGTTCTCTGAAAAAAAACACTTCTCAGAGGAACTAACAGACTTTGGGAGTTATGTCTCGACTGGAGCGGATGTTTTTTTAAGTGTATTTGATAAGGATTTTAATTTGATTTCAGAATATCAAATTCCAGAATTGACTCATTCGATAGGAGTGCATTTTGTAAAGGATGGTAAGATCTGGATGTATGAAAACATAAACGATGAGTTGGCTTTCGTTATCATGGATGTTGAGATTCTTTAGATTGGAAGATCATTAGTAAGGTTTCCCCAAGAACTGAGGCCTGTTAAGTTCTTACTATATTCTTATTGAAAAGGCTTCGATTAATAGGTTATCTATTTTCTCCAAATTCTCAATTGAAAGGCTACCTAACTTGCCTAAGATGATCTCTTTATCCAAAGTGGCGATTTTGGAAACACGTACTAGAGAATCTTTTTTTAGTCCATTCTCAAAACTTGGTTGAACCAAGAGATCGTAAGTTGAAGCTCCCTTTAATTGTGTCGAGATAAATGCAACCGTTATATCAATTTCAGTAGCTAAAAGTATTAATGCTGGACGGTTTTTAATTCCTGTTAAATCGGTAAAAGGAAAGGGGACAAGTACTATGTCGCCTTTCATCATTTATATCTCACTTTTAGATCCTCTACAGAATAAATATTCTCTTCATCTTTTTCCAAAAATCGGTATGGTTTACCCTCCATAATCATTTGATTAATACCAATTTGGAGTGTTGTATCATCAAGTTTTTTTAAGATAAAATCAGCAAAATCATTTATCTCCTGAATCTTTTCTACTGGAAGCTGATCCAAAATAGTTACTGTTTTACTGATGAGTTCTTGTTTTGACATGATTGTAAAGATTTGCCTCTCTAAAGTAACAAAACCTGACGACTATTTCTCTTTCTCAAAATCCAAACTCACAGAATTGATGCAATACCTGATTCCGCCTTGGTCTGATGGGCCATCAGGAAAACGATGTCCCAGATGTGAACCGCAATTGGCGCATAAAATCTCCTCGCGGATCATTCCATGTGTGTAATCCATATGCACGTCGATAGCTTCTGGTTTTACTGGCTTAGTGAAACTAGGCCATCCGCAACCATTGTCAAATTTGTTAGAAGAGTGAAAAATCTCATTTCCACAGGCTTTACACTCATAGATGCCAGTTTCCTTATTCAGATTGTATTCTCCTGTAAACGCTCTTTCCGTTCCTTTTTCTCTCAAAACTCGATACGAATCTGAATCCAATTCTTTACGATATTCTTCTTCGGATTTCTGAACTGGATATATTTTCTTTTCTTGATTTTTCATAGAATTTTCCTTTGACTGTTTAACTCTTTGCGCTAGCAAGAAGTTTCTGAATTGTGAATATATGCGACGTTTAAAGAAGGAAATACCTTCTCAATTGCCTGCAAAATCACTGCACAGGCTTCATGAATCTGCTCTTTCGTAATAGTAAGGGGCGGGGCAACTCTCATAGAGTCATCGCAAAACAAAAACCAATCTGTGATGACACCTAACTCTATGGCCGCATCAATGATTGGCTTTAGCACTTCGAAGGACTCAAACTCTACGGCCATCAGTAATCCTTGATTTCTGATGGCCTTTATTTTTGGATGGACCAAAAGAGCTTTAAATAAATCTGCTTTCTCTTCAACTTCCTCAATCAGTTTTTCCTCTAAAAGGATCTGTATCGTTGCCAGAGATGCTGCAGAACTCACTGGGTGTCCTCCAAAAGTGGTGATATGGCCTAGAATAGGATTGTTTTTGAATACACCCATCACCTCTTTATTAGCGATAAACGCTCCGATTGGCATTCCCCCACCCATTCCTTTGGCACAAACAACAATATCCGGCACAAACTCAAAATGCTCAAAAGCCCAGAATTTACCCGTTCTACCAAATCCACATTGAACTTCATCCAAAATCAATAAAGTGCCAGTTTCATCACAGCGCTTGCGTAAAGCATGAAAATACTCCGTTGTAGCAACCCGTATTCCTGCCTCTCCCTGAATCGTCTCAATGATGACAGCGGCAGTATCTGAATTGATGTTTTCTAAATCTGAAACTACACCATACCTTATATGACTAATTCCAGGTAATAACGGACGATAGGCTTGTTTGAAAATCTCATTTCCACCAATACTCAGAGAACCATGAGAACTGCCGTGGTAGGCATCCACGCAGGATATGAAGTTCGGCTTTCCTGTGTATCGTTTTGCTAGTTTCATAGCACCTTCAATAGCCTCGCTTCCACTATTTACCAAATAGACATTGTCTAGTTTCTCGGGTAAGGTGTCGCAAAGTGCTTTGGCTAATAGTGACTGAGGACTTTGAACGTATTCCCCATAGACCATCAAGTGTAAGTATTTGTCCAATTGCCCTTGGATTGCCTCCAGCACTTTTGGGTGTCTATGTCCCACATTACTCACGCCGATACCCGAAATTAGATCGATGTATTTCTCACCATTTGGGCCAAACAGATGGATTCCTTCCGCTTTTTCCACTTCAATCATCAGAGGGAAATCTGTCGTTTGAGCTAAATGTTGTAAAAAAAGCTGACGGTTATTCATTGTTGGTGTTTAGATCAAAAGCTGGAAAATCTGAAGAAAATTCCCAGTGGAAGTTTTTTATTTTGATTGTCCTGAAGATAAAGTTCGCCATGTTCGGCGTTCTGTATATTGCTGAATGTTGTATTTATCAAGTTGGCGGCAATGAGTGAAGAAAAGCTCAGTGAATACATATTGAGCAAAAGGAAGTGATCTTTAGGGTCTAGGATTTCCGCGCAAACTTTCAGCATTTCATTGATTTGCTCTTCCAAAACCCATTTTTCTCCATCTGGCCCGCGACCATAAGCAGGGGGATCTAGGATGATTCCGTTGTATTTATTTCCTCGGCGTGCTTCTCGTTTGATAAACTTCATCGCATCATCCACCATCCAGCGGATGTCGGATTCGCCAGAAGATTCCATGTTGTGCCTAGACCATGTGACGACTTGCTTTACAGAGTCCAAGTGAGTCACATCAGCTCCCGCGGCTTTGGCAGCCACACTTGCAGCACCGGTGTATGCAAAAAGATTAAGCACTTTAGGCTTTGCTACTGGTGAGCGCTTGATAATCTTGTAAAGATAGTCCCAGTTTACTGCTTGTTCAGGGAAAAGCCCAATGTGCTTGAAGGAGGTCTGAGCGAGATTAAGCTTTAAGTTAAGCCCTTCAGGATTAGAATATTCAACAGCCCAGTTATGTGGCATTTTTTTCAATTGCTCCCAATTCCCCTTTTCAGGATTGCTTTTTTCTTTGGCAAAATGTGCATGAGCCAAATTTCTCCATTCACTTTCTGGAAGTGTTTTATCCCAGATGGCCTGCGGCTCTGGTCGGCTGAGAATGAATTCTCCAAATCGCTCCAATTTCTCAAATCCTCCTGTGTCAATAAGTTCATAATCTTTCCAGGGGCCGGGACAAAGTGATAGGATGGATTCGCTCATAGGGTGTCGTTTTTCAGGTAGCAAAAATAAGAAATTAATTGGAGGCAATTGGGAAGGCATCGTAGGAATCAAATTTTCAGGTTCACCAAGCAGCTAAAAATTAATATATCAGATCAAAAAGAGATTGAATTGCTCCCACAACTACCCTGAGAATTGTTGCTTTTACGATAGAATTTAAATTAACTGGATTGGTTGTCAGGGTAGTAATACCAGGATCTCATCAAAGCGTAATGTTAAATCTGTTTTTTTGTACTTTTAGCTTTATTTTGAAAGAGAAATAGAACGAATTAACCTATTTGCTATATCCTCGCAACCATCCCAGAGTAAAAAAATGTCCAAGAAATTTATCGATATTGAGAAAGCCATTGATTCCAAAAATCCTGCGGTTTTGAAATGGATGCCAGGCTTTTTGCTCAAGTACATCAAGCGAGTGACTCATGAAGACTGGATGAATGACGTGCTGGATAAAGTTGATCATCTGCATGGGCTCGATTTTGCAAATGGTTTGATCCGGGAGTTGAACATAGATGTGGAGCTGGTCGGGGCAGAGAATATTCCAAAAACTGGAGGAATTATCGTCGCCGCAAATCATCCACTCGGAGGAATTGATGGAATAGCCTTAATGCAGGCTATCGGTAAGGTGAGGACAGATATGCGATTCCTGGTAAATGATCTATTGATGGCGATGAAAAATTTTCATCCTTTATTTATTCCTATAAATAAACATGGCAAAAATTCAGTGGATACGTTAGCTGCCATCGAATCTGCTTATGCGGAGTCCTACGCTGTTTTAATTTTCCCAGCGGGTTTGGTTTCGAGGAAGCATGGGTCGGGAATTAGTGATTTGGAATGGAAAAAGAGCTTTATCGCGAAATCGAAGAAATACAAGAAAGATATCCTACCTTGTTTTATAGGAGGTGAGAATTCCAGTTTTTTCTACAATTTGGCTTATTGGAGAAAGAGAATGGGCATCAAAGCAAATATTGAGATGCTGTATTTAGCAGATGAATTGTATAAGCAACAAGGAAAAAAAGTGGTCATCACTGTAGGTGAACAGATTTCCTATCATAGCTTAGATTCCTCCAAGACGGACGGACAATGGGCTGAATATGTGAAGGATGTAGTTTACGAACTTAGTAAAAAAGAATGAATAAAGAAGCAGAGATAATTCCGGCAATTGATAAAGAGCTACTAAAGGCTGAGTTAGTTCCGGAGCGATTTTTACGATATGCTAATAATGGAGACAACCTGGTTTACTTGGTTAATTTTCATAATTCCCCGAATGTCGTTCGAGAGATTGGTAGATTAAGGGAATTGACTTTTAGAGCAGCCGGAGGAGGGACAGGCCTTGAGGTAGATTTGGATGAAAATGATATCTGCGAAAATTGCTATGAGCAATTAATTACCTGGAATCCAGAGGATCAAGAAATAGTAGCAGGCTACCGATTGATTAATTGCAAAAATTCTACCAAGGAGGATGGTAGTTTGAATCTTTCTACAACTCATTTATTTGATTTTACCGAGCGTTTTATTCAAGATTATATTCCCTACACGATTGAGCTGGGACGATCCTTTGTTCAGCCAAAATATCAACCTGCACTTGATAATAGAAAGGGTATTTTCAGCCTTGACAATCTTTGGGACGGGCTAGGAGCAGTAGTCTTGATGAATCCAGATGTCAAGTATCTATTTGGAAAAGTGACTATGTATCCGCACTTCAGCCGTGAGGCAAGAGATTTGTTGTTAATGTTCATGAATTACTATTTTCCTGATAAAGACGGATTGGTCAAGCCGAAAGATGAATTGAAATTGGGTTACGAAACAGATTTACCAAAAGCAGGGAATCCATTTGAAGGTTTGGAATACAAAGAGGGCTATAAGCTCCTTAATGGGAGGATTAGAACTTACGGAGAGAATATCCCGCCACTCATCAACACCTACATGAATCTATCGCCTACCATGATGACTTTTGGTACAGCATTGAATGATGAGTTTGGGGAAGTGGAAGAGACGGGGATTTTAATCACACTTGCTGATATTTACGAAACCAAAAAGCATAGGCATATGGACACCTTTGAGCGAGATAAAACCTTTAGAAGTAGCAGTGATGTCTGATAAGTTAACGTTGATTGTAGGGGCTACCACTAACCCATCTAGGTTTGCGTATTTCGCTGCCAGTAGATTAGCTGGTGCAGGTATTCCCTTCATTCCGATAGGGATTAAATCAGGTGAAATTTTTGGAGAGAAAATCATTGATCTTCGGTCAAAGCCAGAATTGAAGAATATTCATACAATTACTCTTTATATAGGACCTGCGAATCAAGAAGAATGGATCGATTATCTGGTCAGTCTAAACCCTAGTAGAATCATCTTCAATCCAGGTACTGAAAATTCGATTTTTTTCCAAAAAGCAAAAGCCAAGGGTATTGAGGTTTTAGAGGCTTGCACGTTAGTGATGCTTAGTGCTGGTCAGTATTAGTTGTTTTATTCCAAAATCTATCCATATAGAGGATATGTGGGAAGGAAATCAAAGAAATCAAAACGAAGAAAATCAAGATTAATTCATTTTTATCCAGATAATTAATACCGATAATCAAAGTTAATGCTATACCCACGATACTGATAGCGGAAAACGGAAGCAGATGCTTACTGAATTTTTTGAAGGTATTGTATCCTGGATATTTTTTTAAAAACTCATACTCTGAGGTCATGCTTGGAAGAGCATGCCAGAATCCGAAATAGACGATAAAACTAATCATCAATGGACTTAAAAATAGGATAGGCCCTAGTATGGCTAACTCTAAAAGATCATATCGGTTAAATTTTATAGTAGAAAACCATTGTATCACTACAGTAGCAACTAAAAAAAAGGGAAGAATATAGAAAAGGTTTACATCAGGAAGTTTTGCTATTGGGCTCAAAATGGATTTGGTAAGTGATAAATCACCAGCTAAAATTAACAGTAAAAAATAGAGGCCTCGGGAAACATAAAGTAGAACCTTAAATTTGTTTTTTACAGTCCTGTTGATAAAATGTGTTTGTCCAAAGTGATACGCAGACATCAGAATGAATGCCAGCAAAGCTGGTACTGGCAAGTAAATCCAGCTAAGTAAATAGATTGAAATCAAAGAAATGTATAGCAATAAAAACCTCAGCAATCCTTTTTTATTTATCTGAGGATCTGAAGTAAGATGATCGATTGCACCATGAGGAATTCCTACGATGATAAGTACTATACTAAAGAAAATATATTCAAAAGTTTGATCGTCTTTTGGGAGGAAAATAAAAAGAATACAAAGGAACAGACCTCCTGTCTTTGAGAAGAGCTCAACGCGATTCATAGTGTAGCAAACTCTTAATGAAAATAGAATAGTTCAATTTCCCCAACAACTTCAACTCATCAAGTAAAGTAGTTTCTTCACTTAAAAACATCAAGACTTTTTCAGGTGGATTTTTCTGGAAAAGGTCAGCGAATACACCAGATAGTTTTTCAGGCCATTTTGTAGCTATATTCAATAAGATATTGTCATAAAACTCATATCTACTCTTCCTGTTTATCCCTTCCAATGGAGGTTGGCCTTTTTCAATATTGCGTACTATTTTACTTGAATTCTCTTGTATTTTTTGGAAAGTATAACCTGTAGAAGCCTTAGTCCAACCCGCTGCCGTTCCGATCGGGAATATACGGTTGGAAGGGGTACTGTCTAATCTCTTATTAGTCATTGGAATGACTCCTATTTCTTGAAAAGAAACTTGGTATTCTCTGGTTTTCAAATAAGTAGAGAGGTATTTTTTCAATTTTCTTTCAAGTATCTCCGTGTCTATATTCTCTTGGGAATATGCGGTCAGTTCAATTAATGCACTTGTTGGAGAGAAGGGTAAGATGTAAAAGAACTCAAATTGCGAATGTGAATTCTTTTGGATATCCATCAGCGTAAATGTAGATGGATCAAAAAGCGGTTCAGTAGTTTCAACTGTCCAACCTGCAAACACTTGCTTTAGGTAGGGTGTAGCTACTAATTTAGAAGGTATAAATCTCGAATCAAATATCATGTCGCCGAGGTATTCATCACCTTCGAGGGTGGTCACGATTCCACTATTGTGATTCTCGGAAATTTCATGAACTCTTGCTTCTTTGAAAAAAATGTTATCTGAATTCTTGAGCTCCTCGAAAACAGAATGATAAAACTCTTTAGAATTAATGTGGAAATATCTCAAATTGCCTAAATCCTTTCGATCTAAATTTTCCTCAAATCTAAAGTTTAAGGTGTTCCAGGAATGGTTCGAATTTATGGGGTGAATTGCAAGCGGCTTTGTTGCCCAATAGCACCAAGTTTTATTGGGAACTTGGTTGATCAATGGGTCAATAAGTAGTATTCTTTTATTGCTAAGCGAGCTTCGGTTCATGTGAAAAACCAAGCTTAAAGCAGCGCAACCTGCACCGGCAAAAATATAGTCGTATCTATCCATAAAATTAAAAAGCTACCTCTTGTACACTAGGTACAAGAGATAGCTCATTAAAGGATTAGGCTTTTGACGTTTTGGAGGATTCAGCAATTGCTACTGAATAAATTACTAATCCAAAACCAATCTTATTTATTGCATCTGCAATATTATAAAACAGATCAATAGAACTTACTTCAAATGCACCTGACAGTAAGTTGCCTGGAAGTACCATATATCCAATTGGATAAATAGACCATCCTAGTGTGATGAAGATCTTCAACAAGAACATAGCTCGGTTGAGCGCAGGACTATTGGAGTCTTTTGAAAGTTTTGCAATATCTCCGGCAAAAACCTCATACACAATATACAAGTACCCGAGAGTGGAAAATATACCCCACATAATATTGCTGTCTAACCCGGAGGTTTCACCGATATATCCCGTGATCAACATCACTAGAGATGCTACGATTAACTTAAATAGAGTTCCACCTTTCGCACCAAACGGTTTTGTGAGAAGGTAAAATTCAACACACATTAAAGGTACAGTCAATGTCCAATCCACATATCTGAAGGCCGTTGGACTAGTGCCTGTTTGCAAATAAAAATCTCTCATGTAGTAGTAGTGCACAGCCGCAATACCTGTAATGAGACCTGATACTAAGAGGGACAGCTTCCATTTTCCATCTACAGAGCCTCGCTCTACAAAAAAGAAAACAGCTGAAGCCAACATCGCCATGTAACCTATGAAGAAGGTTATCGCTACTGGATCTGAGTTTGTGATCCGATCTAATCCAATTAGATCCGCAGTTAAGGTGTAATTCATAATTTTTTTTTATTGGGTTAATTATTTGAGTATTTATTAAATAGATAAGTAAAACAGAATATAATTTGTTTAAAAAAAGTATGAAAAAAATTAAACAAAAATTATAAAGATCATTTAAATAGTAGAATATGAAGGGTTTTCAATGATTCAAGGCATAAAAAAAAATGAAAAATAAACTGGAAATGGATGATTTTATTCCTTGGACATTTTTATCGCTGAGTGTCAAAGGATCGGATATGTGTCGTTTCAGACACTTTTTTTATGTATCTTGCCGAATCTAAAAAAGAACATAAAATCACCCTTTTAGACCCATTTTGAGGGTTTCTCCAAAACATATGAGTGAAGAAAAAGCGAAGAATCTAGGCGAATACGGTGCCGGTAACATTCAGGTATTAGAAGGTCTTGAAGCAGTTCGTAAGAGGCCTGCTATGTATATCGGTGACATAGGAGTCAGAGGACTCCATCACTTGATCTGGGAAGTTGTAGATAACTCTATCGATGAGGCTCTTGCAGGACATTGTGATACGATCAAAGTCACAGTGAATGTAGATAATTCAGTTAAAGTCGAAGATAACGGTCGTGGAATTCCTACAGAAATGCATGCCAAGGAGAAAAAATCTGCATTGGAAGTTGTGTTGACTGTACTTCACGCCGGTGGCAAATTCGATAAGGATACCTATAAGGTTTCCGGTGGTTTGCACGGTGTAGGTGTTTCTTGCGTGAATGCGCTTTCCGAAGATTTGAAGGCTACCGTTTATCGTAATGGAGTTATTACTGAGCAGGAATTTAAAATTGGTGTGCCTCAGTATCCAGCCAAACAGGTTGGGACTACAGATCGCAGAGGAACTACCATTCAGTTTAAGCCGGATACTTCTATCTTCGCAATCACCGAGTTCAAATACGAGACGATAGCCAACAGGCTTCGTGAAATGTCATTCTTGAATGCAGGAGTCAGAATTTTGTTAACTGATCTGAGAGAGACTGAAGACGACGGATCTGTGAAATCTGATGAGTTCTACTCAGAAGGTGGTTTGGTAGAGTTTGTACAATACCTTGACGTGAGCCGTGAGAAAATCATTGACTCGCCCATTTCTATTGACACCGAAAAGAATGGAGTCCCAGTTCAAGTAGCAATGAACTATAACAGTTCATATTCTGAGAATGTGGTTTCCTATGTCAACACGATCAATACTTACGAAGGTGGTAGTCACGTGTCAGGTTTCAGAAGAGCAATCACCAGAACACTGAAATCTTATGCTGATAAATCCGGAATGCTTGATAAGCTAAAGTTGGAAGTTAGTGGAGACGATTTTCGTGAAGGTCTTACTGCGGTAATTTCCGTGAAAGTGCAGGAGCCACAATTTGAAGGACAGACAAAATCTAAATTAGGTAATTCTGAGGTAGTTGGCGCTGTCGATAGTGCTGTATCGGAAGCTTTGCAATCTTGGCTGGAAGAGCATCCAAAGGAAGCAAAAATTATAGTCGGTAAAGTGATCTTGGCGGCACAAGCCAGACATGCTGCGAAAAAAGCACGTGAGATGGTACAGCGCAAGAATATACTTGGAGGCGGTGGACTGCCAGGTAAATTGGCTGATTGTGCGAATAGTGATCCGACCGTTTGTGAATTGTATCTCGTGGAAGGTGACTCGGCAGGTGGATCTGCTAAGCAAGGTAGAGATCGTGATTTTCAAGCAATTTTACCATTGAAAGGTAAAATTCTAAACGTAGAAAAAGCGCACGAGCACAAAATCTATGATAACGAAGAGATTAAAAACATTCTTACCGCACTCGGAGTTAAGATTGGTACGTTGAATGATGACAAGGAATTGGATCTAACTAATCTGCGCTATCATAAAATCATCATTATGACGGATGCTGATATAGATGGATCTCACATTCGAACCTTGATTCTTACTTTGTTCTTCAGATATATGAGAACATTGATTGAACATGGGTACTTATATATTGCTTTGCCTCCTTTATATTTATTAAAAAGAGGCAAGGACGAGAGATACTGCTGGACTGAAGAAGAGCGAAAAATCCTGACAGCTGAAATGGCTAAGGATGGCAGAGAAGATAGTGTAGGGATTCAGCGTTATAAAGGTCTTGGTGAGATGAATCCTGAGCAACTTTGGACTACTACCATGGATCCGAATGTTCGAACGATTAAACAAGTGAATATTGAATCAGCCGCCGAAGCAGATCATCTCTTTAGCGTGCTCATGGGAGATGAAGTCGCTCCGAGAAGAGAGTTTATCGAGAAAAATGCCAAATACGCAAAAATCGATACCTGATCACTCAAAAGGGGCTTTTTAGCCCCTTTTTTAATTATTAACAAATTGATAAACCCAAATAAGCAAGCATATCTTAACTTGCTTTCTACTATTAACTTTGAATGCAATGAAATTGGAAGTTGTTGAAAAATACGATTCGATTATACAACAGAGTGACCTGGTAAGCAGGGATTTAAGTTGGTTGAAGTTTAACGAGCGTGTCTTGGATCAATCCAAGAAAATGCATCGTAGTGTTTTCGAAAAGCTAAAATTTCTAGCCATTACAGCGTCCAATCTGGATGAATTTTTCATGATCCGCGTAGGTTCACTTTATAATTACCTAGACTACGAAAAGGAGCGAGTTGATTACTCTGGTTTGAGAGAAGAGCCTTTCAAGACTAAGTTGATGAATGAGAGTCATACTTTTCATACTGATCAGCATGAGCATTTTTCTGAGGTGATCATGTCGGAATTGCAGGAACAAGGGGTCATACTTTGCAATCTGTCTAAACTTACTGAGAAAGAGCAGGAGAAAGTTCATGAATACTTTGTAAAAGCTATCTACCCAATGCTCACGCCAATGGTGTATGATGGGTATCGTACATTTCCGATTTTGATGAATAAGCTGCTGGTTTTTGGAGTGGTGACTACCAGTCCAGGTGACCGGCAGGATATGCGCAAGATGAGTTTTGTGCAGATTCCAGCTAATATTCCTCGCTTTTTCGAAATAGAGCGCGAAGACTCTCTTCTACTTGTTCCTATTGAAGAGGTGATCCGTGAAAATATCGTTTCTCTTTTCAGAAATGTAGAAATAGAAGGAATTAGCCTATTTAGAATTACTCGAAATGGTGATTTTACTTTAGAAGAAAGTGAAGATATGGACGCGAACTTCCTCGAGGAAGTGAAGCGAAAGTTGATGGAAAGAAAAAGTGGCCGTGTGGTAAGGATAGAGATTGAGGAGGGTTATAGTAAGTGGATGATGAATTCACTATTGGAAAGATGGAATCTGAAAATGGATTCAGTGTTTCTGATCAAAAGAACTAGTATGATTGATTTTACAGGACTTTGGCAGATCGTAGGAAATAAAAAATTCCGTGAGCGCTTGCCTCAAATTCCTGCTCCGGTGAAGCCATTATCCTATCAGGATGAAGGGGTTGCGGATATTTTTGATGTATTGAAAGAGAAGGATATTCTGCTGCATCACCCTTACAACAACATCGATTCGATATTGGATTTGATAGAAAAAGCATCGGAAGATCCGGATGTGATGGCTATTAAAATGACTATTTACAGGCTTGCCAAGGAAAGTAGAATTACTAAGGCTCTGCTGAAAGCCGCCGAAAACGGAAAGCATGTGTCCGTTCTTTTTGAAGTCAAAGCTAGATTTGACGAAGAGAACAATATTCGGGAAGCTAAGAAACTTCAGAAGGCTGGTTGCTTCGTGATTTATGGGATTTCTCATTTGAAAACCCATACGAAACTCCTATTGATTGTGAAGCGTGACGGGGGAGAAATCACACGGTTTGTTCACTTAGGGTCAGGTAATTACAATGAAGACACAGCAAGACTTTATACTGATATAGGATTGATGACGACCAATGAGGTTTTGGCAAATGATGTTTCTGAGTTTTTCAATGTAATCACTGGGCACTCCATGCCTTCTCAATACCAAAATCTAATCACCGCTCCCCGTGATATGAGAAATCAACTGATCGAGTACATAGAGAAAGAGGCTGAAAATGCCAGAAATGGCCTTCCAAGCGGAGTATTTATTAAAGTCAATTCGCTGGAAGATTCTGAGATGATTTATGCCCTGTATCGTGCTTCACAGTCTGGTGTGACAATTAAATTAATTGTTCGCGGAATTTGCTGCATAAGACCTGGAAGAGTGGGATTGAGCGAAAACATTGAGGTTTTATCTATTGTGGGTGATTTCTTAGAGCATTCTAGAATCTACTATTTTCACAATAATGGTGATACCAAAACTTATGCGGGAAGTGCTGATATGATGGTAAGGAGCTTCGACAAGAGATTGGAAGCACTATTCAAAGTAGAATCAACTTTGCTTGAAAAGCAGTTGATGAATATTCTAGCTTATAACCTAAAGGACAATGTAAACTCATATGTGATGCAGGAAGACGGTACTTACTTAGCCAAGCATCCAATAGGTGGTGAACCAGAATTTAATGTTCACCGAGAGTTTTTCAAGCTGGATGTAGAAAGTGTGATGCAAGTTCGACTAGTGGACTAATGCAAAAAAGCCCTTACTATAGGGGCTTTTTTGATTTATTACGCTCGTAGAGTACATGAATGATCCCATCTTTCAAACCCAGATCGGGCACAATCATTTTTCTCGATTTTGCAGCCTGCATCACTCGCTGATATATTTTTCCCGCAGGAATAATGACATCTGCCCGATCTTGATTTAAATTGAATTTGTGCACTCGTTCGTCAAAAGTGAGGGACTGTAAGTGATCCAGTACTTCTGTGATTTTTTCAAAATCTAAGTAACGTTTGTTTTTACGGGGTAGCGACAGCTCAAAAATCTTATTGATATTTCCGCCGGTACCTATAGAAGTGACTGACGGAGAATTTTCTAAATGCTTCAGGATAAAGTTTTCCATCGAACTCCATACCGGAGTGGCTATTTTGTCTTCTAAGGCTCGAACTGAACCAATCTGAAATGATTTTGAAGCCAATTTCTCCCGGTTCTTATAAATGTTCAACTCAGTACTTCCTCCACCTACGTCAATATGCAAATAAGTCTTTTCGTCGAAGAACTTGTTTAGTGATTTATTAATCAGCTCTGCTTCCTTATTGCCATCAATAATATTGATTTTCAAACCGATTTCTTCCTTCACTTCGAGTGCTATTTCCTTACCATTGACGCTCTCTCGAATCGCAGAGGTAGCGCAAGCCATGTAATCATCTACTTCATATAAATCAATTAGAATTTTAAAAGCCTTCATCAATTTGACGAATTTTCTTCTGTTTACTTCTGAGATCTTTTGCGTGTTAAAAACATCCTGACCCAAGCGAAGTGGAAAACGTAGGTATTCGAGTTTCTTGAATTTGATTATTCCTTCGTATTGAGTTACGCTGGTGATTTGTAATCTGATGGCATTGGAGCCAATATCTACCGCGGCTAATTTCAAATGCAGATGGGATTAGTTGAATAAAAAATTAGGTTTTGAGGTTACTTTTTTTTCTGAGTTACGACTAGCATTATCACACCTGCCGCAAGTACAATACCTCCTGCATAAGTAGGCCAGTTAACCTCGCGCTGTTTGTCAGCACTTATTTGGATCGGACCCGCATCGATTATTTTTTCTTTTGTAGTGAAAGAAAAGCTGTTGCTGAAAAGCATAAAAATGCCGACGATGATTAATAATATACTGAAGACTTTCATAAGTGTTTTTGTTTACGTTGTTCAAATTTATTGCCATAAAAATGGTGAAAATTTTATGATAGGAATGATGGTTCAAGTGATAGCTTGTGAAAGAATTAGAAGGGGAAAAAATAAGGAATACAGAGTGTAGCTACGATCCAAAGTAAAAGATTCAAAGGAGTACCGACTTTTATATAATCACTAAACCTATAATTTCCTGGTGTATAGATCATTGTGTTGGTCTGATATCCCATAGGAGTCATGAAACTCAAACTTGCGGCAAAAGTGACTGCCATCAACATTGGTCTGGAATCCACGTCCAGTGCAGTGGCTATGCTGATTGCAATAGGCGCCAGCAAAGCCGCCGTTGCGTTATTGGACATCACGTTAGTCATGATAAATGTCAAAGCAAACAGTGCACTCATCACTGCTCTAGGGCCAAATTTTCCCACGCTTTCAACGATCGAAGCGCCGATTAGCTGAGATCCGCCTGTTTTTTCCAGAGCTAATCCCATAGATAAAACACCGGCAAGCATTAGAATTACTTTCCAGTCAATGGCTTTATAAGCTTGCTCTGTATTCAATGACCCTATCATTATTAAAGTAATGGCTCCTGCCACTGCAGTGACTACGATCGGAAATACCTCGAATGATGCCAAGCCTATGATCAAAGCCAGTACAACTAGCGTCAATACACTTTTCGTCTTATTAAGTGATTTACTTTTCGTCTCGGAGAGTAGAAGAAGATCGACGCTAGTTTCTACGGTTTGTATAGATTCTTCCGTAGCCCGAAGGAGCAAAATGTCCCCTGCTCTTAAGGCAGTTCTTGAAAGTAAAGAATCTAGCATATCCGATCTATGCCTAATCCCGATTACGAGTACTTGATTGTATAGTTTTTTGAAATTGAGACCTTTAATACTCTTATTTATTAAGAATGAATTTGGTGTCACCAATGCTTCATAGAGTCTTTCTTCATCGTCGGTGATATTTTCTTCGTTCCACTTCAAATCCGCTTTCAGCTCAATTCCTTTGGTAGTTTTGATTTTTTCCAAATTTTCTTTGTCACAGTTGATACGGATGATGTCGCCCTCCTGAATGGCAGTATTAGGATACACCCGCACTTTCCTGCCATCTGATCGGATGATCTGTAAAGGCTTTACTGGCAGTTTGTCAAATATCTTCTGTTTGAAAAGTGGTTCGTTTATTTGTTCGTATTCTTTTTGAATAATCAATTCTGAGAGGTAATTCCCCAGCTGAATATTTTCTCCAAGGCTTGAGTTCGCTTTTCGATTAGGAGTAAGCCATCTACCTATAGTCAGCATATAGATTAATCCGGTGGCAAAAAAAACCAAACCCATCAAACTCATTTCAAATACGCCAAAGGAAGGTAATCCGGATTTTTCAGCTATTCCACTGACCAAAATATTAGTGCTAGTGCCCAGCAATGTGCAAATTCCTCCCATCAAAGCACCAAAAGAAAGTGGCATTAGAAGCTTAGATGGCGGAATGTTATCCGTTTTGTTTAGTCGTATCACAGCAGGCATCAGCAATGCAACTACAGCAGTATCGCTGATGAATGCAGAAAGAAAACCAGCAGATAGCATTAAGGTGAAAAGGAGGTGGGTTTGACCTTTTCCGGCCTGCGAGCTTAGCTTTTGAGTGAAAGTATCCAAAAGACCGGTATTAAAAATCGCAGCAGAAACTACAAACATGGCTGCCACAGTGATCGTAGCAGAATTGGAAAATCCAGATAAACCTTCTTCTACATCCAGAATTCCTGTTAGCAGAAATGCAACCATTACCCCGATAGCAACTGTATCTATGGTGAATTTCTCAGTGAAAAATAGAATGATGGCAACTCCAATTATTGAAAAAACAAGTCCGATTTCAAAGGTCATTAATTACATTTTTAGGTAGTTCCCTCTTTTGAGTTTTTTTCTGATACGGAAATAATTCATAAACCCGATGATTAAAAACACCAGACTCAATCCAAATGCCAAGTAGCCTAAGTCCCTTACATGGTCTAATTCCTTCACTTCAAAAAGCGCCGTCCCAGACACCAAAAAATATAGAGATGTACGAATAAAGGATAATAACGTCCTATCATTTGCGAGGGTTGTACGCTGTCTTGCTAAGAAATCACGAATTATTAATTCACTTTCCAAGTCATTTTCCATATTTTTATTGTGTTTATTTAAATTGAAATAATTCAATCTCTTTTAATTATGAAAAGAATTTATACACTTTTCCTCTCTATTATGTTTTGTGGGCAAGTAGTTGCCCAAAATGACACGACGTTAATCCTACAAGATACAAGCTATTGGCTTAAAGAATTAAGCGGTGGTTTAAATCTCAATCAGGCGTCATTTAGTGGTAACTGGCAAGGTGGTGGTGTCAACTCTGTTGCTCTGGGTGTCTATCTCAATGGTCGTGCAAATTATGCAAAAGACAAATGGTCTTGGGACAATACGATGGATTTCATCTATGGTGTGGTAAAAAACAAGGACGAAGAAGGTCGTAAAACCAATGACCGTATTTTTCTAGATTCTAAAGTAGGCTACGAGATTAATGACAAATGGAATTATTTCTTTGCAGTTAATTTTCTGTCTCAGTTTGCTCCTGGTTATGAATTCCCTGAGGGCGCTGACCGAATCCTGATCTCCAAGTTTGCCAATCCAGCTTATTTTACCACCTCTATAGGTGTAGAATATAAGCCTAATGATGAGTTTAGCTTGCGTATTTCCCCATTCTCTCCGAGGTGGACCTTTGTCACTGACACAGATTTGTATCTGAATGTACCGGAAAACTACGGTGTGGAAATAGGGGAGACCGTGCGCACGGAATGGTTAGCGTTCAGCTTGATGGCTGACTACAACAAAAAACTTTCAGATAATCTATCGCTAATGGTGAGGTATCAAATGTATGCGAACTACGAAACCTTGGCATTTGATGCTATAGATCATCGATTAGACTTCGGGTTAACTGCTAAAGTTTCGAACTTAGTGAACGTTAGTTTGACAAGTTTAATGATATACGATTTGGATCAGGATAGTAAAATTCAATTTAGTCAAGGATTAGCATTGGGAATTGCATTTAAACGTGGTAACTTCCCTGAGAAGAAATAATCCAAACAAATTTTTATTTGGAATTTTTATTTGATTATAAATTTATTATTTTTGAATTCATTGTGGTAGTTAAATAATAGTTGGTTTAGTTTTCAAATAAAGGGCAGGAGATTTTCTCCTGCTTTTTTATTGTATATATACCAACTCTTTCAATTTTTGCTTGAAATAATCCTATTTTTTAAAAATCCCTAGGAAATTACCTTTGGAGATCAATACCTATTTAACCTAAAATGAATAATAAATTATTTCTGATTTGTTGTTGCCTATTTATCAAGGCCAATTGCCATCAGGAGAAATGGAAACAGATCTGTCTCTGGAATCCGATGCAGCTCTTTCTGACTCAAGATCTCCATTGGTATAAGTCCAGTTTTTATTCATCCAATCGAATACTATTGATCCATCGTCTTTGAGTTGAATTCGATTGAAAGGCAAACTTTTGGAATCAATAGATTCCCCGCTTTTTTCAGTTAACAATCGGGCTAACTCCTCATGATCGAAAGCTACTTTGGTTTCTCCCTTTTCGATAGTTGTTAGGAAAAATCGCTTGCCGTCTTCGGTGTAGGCCTGATGCCAAAAGCTCTTTTTGTCGTCTAACCAATTCGGGTTTACATCCAAATGATAGATTTCTCGCTGTATAGTATTGCTGAGGAAGTATTCGGCCTTATGATAGGTATCCTCGGTGATTTGCGTAAAACCCGAATGTATCAGTAGAAGGCTCGCGAAGAATATAAGATTAATTTTAAAAATCCCTGATTTCATTAGTTGTAGATTTAGACTTACACAATGCAAAAATGAATTTTAGGGAATAATTTCAGGCTTAAAAATCTTCGAAGCTATTATTTGACCGGTAGAAATTGACACGTAAACCTTTACCGAATTGCTCAGGAATAAATCAATGTAGTGCTGGTCATTGGCGAAAGAAAGAGGCCATTGTTCTGGTAATTCTTCTCCAATTTTAACTTCGATTAATCTTACTGTTGACTTTAATTCACTTTCCCAGCTTTCGTCTGAAAATATAGAGTTTTTGAAAAAATCCACTTTCACTTTATGGATGTAAATACTCTTGGACTCAGTGTTGACGAACGAAAATGCCAACTTCTTTCCTAAAAGGGGCTTATCTCCCAAAGCAAAGTCATCAAAGTAATTAAGTATTTTGAGATTGACTACAATACCGATTTTGTCTGCTTTTTCGTCTTTATTCTTGTCGAGGATGAATTTTTTGTAACCTATCCAGGCTGCAAAAGCTACCGCACAAAATGTTAAAGCTGCAATTATGTTGAAGTCTCCCATACTTATCCGGCATTTTCATACCCCATTTTCAGCCATTCTATAACCTCACTAGTGACTTCAGATTCGCTGGTCAATTGAATCTTGTGACTGCACATACCATTAGTTTTGGTGTCTATTTCCAAAATCCCTTGAGTTGGTTGATCCTTTAGATTTAATCCTATTTCGTATCTGGTTTTGGTGGCAGGGATGAGCATTGCAAATTGCTTTTTGCGTCTCACACTCACATAAGAATTCTTTGGAGCGAATTCTACATCAGAACCAAAGGCTTTGATTTCAGAGTTTAGTTTTTCATAAATGGGTAAAAAATTCTCTTTGCCTTTGTATTGCTTGGTGATCAGTTCATTTGTTTCTGAAACAGATCCTGCATCTGATTTTAAAGCTTTGTGAGCCACTAGATTTGCAAATCCATATGAAAATCCATGTTTTGTCTTTAGGAATTTTAGTATTTCACCATGCTTCTCAAATCCTTCTTTTTGAACAATCACCACCCACTGATCTAGACTTTTTCCAGTGTTTTTTTCTAGATTGTCGATCATTGTTTGCGCAGCTTGATCCATAGTTAGTTAATGGGTTGGTATTTCTATTTCGCAAAGAATAGGAAAGTGGTCAGAAGCTTTTTTGAGTGCGTCGCTTACTGCTTGGATTATAGGATTGCTTTTTTCCAAATATGGATTCCAAACCGACCCTTTTATAATCTTCAATCCTTGACTGGCAAGTATGTGATCAATCAACACATTGATCTGATCTCCAGTAATTCTGTCCCTGTATTTGCTGGAATTCGGGGTATACCCATAGCTATTGAGTTTTGGTTTGGGTAGAACTGGTTTCAAAACCAACTCAGGTTTCCAGACATCACCGAGCAAAATTTCTACTGCACTTTTCGAGAATTTATTTTCATAAAAATCCAATTCAAAACCATCATTGATATCACCCATCACCATGACTTGTTGATTTTTTTCCAAATACTCATCACATCTTTCACGAATAGACATACATTCTGCGAATAACTTGAGTCGATCTCTCGCGGAAATCTGCTCAAATCGTGCATAATCCACCATATCGAAAATCCCTTTTGATTTGGTGTGGGCAATGATCACCCGTGTAATTAATGAATTGTCCAAACCTAAAATGCTCAGCTCAAGCGGAGGACGATAGTGTCGATATTGTTCCTTGATCAGTCGATTGGTGGTGTCTTGCAGAAAAGGCTCATCAAATCTCTTCCCTTCTTTCGTCTCAGGAGTAAAGAGGACATTGATCTTGTCGGGATTGTAAATTGCACAAAGCTCCTGCTGACCTGCGGAAGGGAATCCATGAATACCTTTGTAATTTGATCCGGGAATGAAAGTTTGAGTCCAGATTTCCATTTGGGCGGAAGCAGTTTTGGAGCCGTCCACCAAAGTGTTTGGGCCTTCCACTATTCCGAGGAAATCCGGATCCATTGATCGGATTACATCGGCTAATTGCTGACTTCTTATTTGTTCTTTTCCTGTGGTTTTTGGATTTCCGTCCGTGTCAAAAAGATCACGCATCCACTCTACATTGTAAACTCCGATTTTAAGTGTCATAAAAATATAGCTTAGGTTAAAAGTCGATATGAAGTTACATTTTTAAATGTAAATATCTGAGCAACAAGTAATTCAATTCTGTCTATCCACTTTTCTTTCGGAAAAGGGACTAAAGGATCATAGAACAATGATCACTTTAGGATATGGGCCACTTCGGCCTGCCTGATGACGTGGTGGGTCCCCGGTCTTCCAGCATGTATATCGTAGAGATTATCGATAATGGGATCATTATGGATAATCAAATACATTATTTACACTTTGATGTAGATTTTCTTTTTGTCCATCCAAAGTCCAATCAGCCAAATAACTAGCATGTAGCTAAATGCGAATAGGAAGGAGGCAGTTTTAGGAGCCAGCCAACTCTTATAGAAATTAGCATAAATGAAACCTTTAAGCGTTGTGTCCCCAACAGGAATCATGGATAAAAGAGTTACAACTAAGCCTGATAAAATGTATAGAATGAGTGGATTTCTACCAAAAACCTCAAAGAAGTATGTCCAGCCTTTCCAGTTTTTGATTTCTATCACACCAACCAGAAGAGCAAGTAAGAATAGGTCAATACCTGTGGTGAGTAAAACGTATGAGCTTGTCCATATCTTTTTATTGATTGGGAAAACTATATCCCATAGGTAGCTTACAATGATTAAAACCAATCCTATAGCAATGAGTTTTTTCACAGACTGCATTGTGTTACCCAACTTTTGAATCATTTTCCCGGCTAGGTAGCCTGCGATTACATTTACGATTCCAGGTAAAGTGCTTAAAATCCCTTCGGGATCAAATGGGATTCCCTCGCCTCCGTACATTCTTTCCGGGCCTATTAGCGCCAGGTCTAGTTTGATAGCAGCATTTCCTGTGAGGCTGTAAGGATCGGCTGCATCACCAAAGAAATACATGATGGCCCAATAACCCAAGAGAGCGATCGCACTGAATATCCATGCTCCTTTGATTCCTCCATAGTACAAAACAATTGCTCCAAAGAAGTAGCAAAGCGCAATTCGCTGCAATACGCCAAAAAGGCGAACTTCAGTTAGGTCTATAAAGCTGATAGCTCCTGAATCTGAGATGTGATAAAAAGGAAAAGCATTAAGTAGCCAGCCGATCAGGAATATAAGTATCGTTCTCTTTCCAACTTTTTTGAAAAACTCAGCGCTAGACATTTGCTCGAGCTTTTTCATAGAAAAACTCATCGCATTCCCAACTACAAATAGAAATGTGGGGAAAACCAAGTCAGTGGGAGTGAAGCCATGCCAGGATGCATGAGCAAGCGGCGCAAACAAATTGCTCCAGTCGCCTGCTGTATTGACTATTATCATAAAGGCAATCGTCAATCCGCGTAACACGTCTAGAGCCAGGTAACGATTAGTTATACCTGGTGAGATAGAATTTTGGGTCATTTTAAGGTTGGGGGAATGAAGTTAAAAGAAGGGGTTTTTCTGTTGGGTTAAGATAAAATA
Organism: Algoriphagus antarcticus; assembly: GCF_002150685.1. GTDB lineage: Bacteria > Bacteroidota > Bacteroidia > Cytophagales > Cyclobacteriaceae > Algoriphagus > Algoriphagus antarcticus. Next base: position 78,203 of record NZ_MSSW01000040.1, on the reverse strand, counting down.
TTATCTTGTTCTTTACTTGAAAACATACTTTTTATCCATTCAAAATCATAAAACGCATGAAAAATATTTCCATCGATGACTTTAAAGTGACTAAGACTATTTCTCTAAAAGAGATACCTACTTCAATAGACTTGGAAGCATCGGAAAAAAAGAAGGAGAAAGAACTGAATAAGATAAGAGAAAAACTCAGTGATCATCAAGATATTATGTATGCACATAATAAATATAGCGTTCTGATATGTTTGCAGGGAATGGACACGGCTGGGAAGGATAGCTTGATTCGTGAGGTTTTTAAAGAATTCAACCCTCGTGGAGTGGTAGTTCATAGTTTCAAAACTCCTTCCAAATTGGAGCTTCAGCATGATTACCTGTGGCGGCATATCGTAGCCTTGCCGCAGCGAGGTAAATATGGAGTTTTCAATCGTACGCATTACGAGAATGTATTGGTGACCCGAGTGCATCCTGAGTATATTTTGGGAGAAAATATCCCAGGAATCAATTCGTTAGATGATATCACACTCGATTTTTGGGATAAACGATTTGAGCAGATCAATAATTTCGAAAAGCAAATCTCTGATAATGGTACGATCATCCTAAAATTCTTTTTGCATCTCGGTAAAGAGGAGCAAAGACAGCGATTGCTACGTAGGCTCAATAAGGAAAAACACAATTGGAAGTTTTCGCCTGGAGATCTAAAAGAGCGGGATAGATGGGATGATTATCAGAGGTGTTATGAAGATGCGATTAATAAAACCTCCAAAACACATGCTCCATGGTTTGTGATTCCATCAGATAATAAAGAAGCTGCTCGTGTTTTAGTAGCCAAAGCGATTTTGGATAAGATGAATTCTATCAAAGATATCCAAGAGCCAGAACTTGACGAAAAAGTAAAAGAGAATATCGAAATGTATAAGGAGATACTGAGTAAAACCGAGGATTGATTTAGACGATGTAATTTACTTATTATGTGTAACCGCTTTTCTACCAGTAAAGATATAAAAGCGTACTAGAATTTGCTGAAATAAAGCATTTAGCCACTTCGTTCTGCGGTCTTTGGTCTGTCAAAGCAAAGAAGGTTAATGGTAAAGTAGAAGATAATCCTATTACTTATTAAAAATCACCTCATCCACAAATACCCACCCCTTACCTCCCGCACCAGGATGCCACTTAGGCAAATGAGCAAGTGGGGTTAGTGTGATTTTTAGCTTATCATAATTCGTATTTGCAAGTTCAAAGTTTAACAATTCAGATCGGGCTGAGGATGCTTTAGTGGAAGGTGTAGGAATTGTACTCGCCAATTGATTCCACTTTCCATTTTCCAAACCTTGAATGGATACTTTTGAAGGCGGGAAAATATGTGAGCCTTCACTGTAAAGCAGGCTAATTGAAACATCTTTAGGTTTGTCTGCATTTTTCTCAAAGCCTACTTCCAACACCATAGGCTCATCTTGAAATCCCAGCCATTTTTCTCCAAGATTCGGCGTTTTAGCCTTTTCCAAATCAAAAAGCGTGGCGGCACCTGATGCCTTGTACTTTGAATTTGGCTCATAGACTAGCGAAAATTTAGAGGGCGTAATTCCAGAATGCATAAAAACTGCTTCAATTGCTTTAGAGCCTTTCCAGTCTGCAGCATACGCCTTAGCTACTATTTTTCCAGTGTTTTTGACAAATATAGGTGCTGAGTAAACAGCACTTGATATGCTATCTGGCTCTGTGCCATCCAGAGTGTAGCGAATCTCAGCGGTTTTGATCGGGTGGGAAAGGGTAAGTTCCAAACTGTCTTGATAGATCAATTCCGCTTGGGAAATGGCTGGGCTATTCAGCTCATATATAATTCCTTTTCCATCAAAACCAAAGTCTATCTCAGTCGTCGATAGTGACTTTTGAATACTTTTCTGATCTGGGTCGCTCAATCCTGTCTGCCATAGATACAGCTTTTTAAGCGATTTCATTTTAGCGAGATTTTGGAGTGATTCTGAATCAATCTCATTTCCAGAAATGGCCAAAACTTCGAGGGTATTCAGTTCAGAAATCACTTTCAGCTGATCAGCATCCAACTCTGTAAAGTTTAATTGAAGTTCTTCCAAGTGTTTGAAATCCTTTAAAAACTTGAGATCAATTCCAGCTAGAGGCATCTTGCTCAGACTAAATTGCACAATTTGGTCATTGACCATTTTCAGGTCAGAAAGTGACTCAGGTGGAAACGCTGAAATACCAAAATAAGAAACATCCAATGCTGGAGATTCAGGAAAGAGGGGTTGAACCGAGCGAAAGGAAGTGTTTAACTCAGTGATATCATCTTGATCAGCAGCATCAAAGGAATAAATTTTATTTCCTTCAAACTTCACAGAAGCCAATTGATACAACTCGTTTTTCGCAGGTAGGGTAACCAGTTTTTGCTCAAAACTAGCTCCGGAGGCAACCCACTCACTCAAGATCAAAAGTTCCTCATCAGTCAATTGAGCCTTATTCTTTGGTGGCATGTGCTTTTTTTCGTCTAAAGGAAGATTGATTCGCTGTATGAGAAGCGATTTTTCAAAATCTCCCGCAAGTACAAATGGCCCAGACTTCCCGCCTTTTTGCAAGCCTTCGATATGATCCATTCTTAGCTCTCCTTTTATCTTCCCCTCTTTGTGGCAACTGATACATTTTGCCTCCAATATAGGCAGCACTACATCGCCAAATATTTCAGCTTCAGCCAAAGGGACTACTTCAATATTATTTGATTGGATGGGTGCCAGAAGAAAATCTTCTCCATGAGTCAATCCCGCTCCCCAATGTCCGGTTGCGATTATTGCTCCTGCTAGCACGACACTGGATATCCGAATGACTTTGGCTTGCATTGCTCTGAAAAAATAGAGAATTACACAACCTCCGAAAACTACCAGACCTGCCCATTTGTGCCAGGTCAAGATCTCACCAGTGTATTCTTCTTGCGCCAAAATCAACCCAGCCAGCACAGTAATTCCTGCGAAATTGCAGCCTGCTAGAAAACTTATTTCTCCTATTTCTCTAATCTCTGGCTTTTTGTCAATACCTGGAATCCAAAAAAAGAGCAAGCCCATCAAGAGTAGCACAATAGGAAAGTGTAATAGGATCGGATGACTTCTACCGACGACCTGAAGCCAATCGGGCAAAACCAGAGTATTTCCTGCTAAAGTGATAATGAGGGTAAGACCTATCCAGACAAAAAGGGTGCTTTCCAGAAAAGATCTGATCGAAGAAATCTTGAGCATATAGGCTTAAGCAATTAAGTCTTTTACTACTTTACCAGAGACATCAGTTAGGCGATATCTTCTGCCGAGGTGCTTATATGTCATACGCTCGTGATCTATTCCCATCAGGTGAAGGACTGTCGCTTGGAAATCATGCACATGTACTGGATTTTCAGTGATGTTGTAGCCAAATTCATCTGTCTCGCCATAGACCATTCCAGATTTCACTCCGCCACCTGCCATCCAGATGGAGAATGCACGAGGGTGATGATCACGACCGTAATTGTCAACTACTATTTTTCCTTGGCAATAATTTGTTCTTCCAAATTCTCCACCCCAGATAACTAAAGTCTCATCGAGCAAGCCTCTTTGCTTCAAATCAGTAATCAACGCTGCTGAAGCCTGATCCACGTCTTCGGCCTGAAGTCGCATTTCATTCGGCAAATTACCGTGCTGATCCCATCCTTGATGGTAGAGCTGAACGAAACGAACGCCACTTTCAGATAGTTTTCTGGCCAAAAGACAATTTGCCGCATAAGTGCCTGGAACTAGGCAATCAGGCCCGTAAAGTTTGATTATACTTTCCGGTTCCTTTGAAATATCCGTCATTTCAGGGACGGCTGTTTGCATGCGGTAGGCCATCTCGTACTGCTTTACTTTCGCAGAAATCTCCGGATCATTGAATTGCTGCATGCTCAAGTCATTCATTGCAGCGATCTGATCTATCATTTTCCTTCGCTCTTCACGGCTCATAGATTCTGGATCTTTGAGATATAGCACAGGATCCTCCGAATTCGAAAACTGTACACCTTGGTGGGTTGCCTCTAGAAATCCATTGCTCCAAAGTTTAGAATAAACACCCTGACCATTTCCTCTGCCTCGACTAAGAAGAACAGAAAATGCAGGTAGATTACTGTTTTCACTTCCCAAGCCATAGCTCAGCCAAGAGCCCATACTCGGACGATTTCCTACTTGCGCTCCTGTCTGAAAGAAGGTAAGTGCGGGGTCATGGTTGATCGCATCTGTGTGCATGGATTTCACAATGCAGATGTCATCAACTATTCCAGCGGTATGTGGAAAAACCTCTGATATCCAGGCTCGCGACTCCCCGTACTGATTAAATTTGTAATGGGATCCTACCAAAGGAAAGGAGGATTGACCAGCAGTCATTCCGGTAAGTCGCTGCGTACCACGAATAGATTCGGGGAGTTCTTCTCCCATCCTTTTATTTAAAAGGGGTTTGTAATCAAATGATTCCAGTTGACTTGGAGCGCCATTCTGAAAAAGATAGATGATTCTTTTGGCTTTAGGAGCGAAATGCGGAAGCGCATTCATCATGGCTTCTTCAGCTCCAGCTTTTCCAGAAAAGAGATCAGGAACCAGGAGAGAACCCAGTGCTAGACTTCCTACACCCAGGCTTAATCTGGATAGAAATTTCCTCCGATTGTGATTGAGTCCTTCTTCTAATATTTCCTTTTCCATGTCAGCTTTTGGTAATCGTTTCTTCCAGATTGTAAATGCTCACAATCACTTGCATGAGAGCGGCAGTTTCTGGATTAATGTTTTTTTCTTCCAGAGGAAATTCCCCTACACTCAACGTAGGCAGAACCTGCTCCGGATTTTTTCTAAATCTTTCTAATTGATCTTGATAGTAGGAGAGTAGGATAGACTTTTCTTCACTACTCATATCTCTACAAACTATTCGCTTGAATGAAGTAGAAATCGCTTTCTCTTCATCCTTATTTTCATCCCACATTTTGCCTGCTAAGACCCGAGAAGCTTCCAGAATCATCGGATCATTCATCATCACAAGTGCCTGAAGCGGGGTGTTGGTCCTGCTTCTGCCAATCTCACATCGATCTCTATTACTGGAATCAAAGATGATAGCTTTCGGTGGTGGCACTGTTAGTTTGATAAAATTGTACAAACCTCTTCTGTACAGCTTGTCCCCTTTGTCCTGAATATAAGTCGCTAATACCCCTCTTCCTGAAGTGGCTGCTTCCCAAATTCCTTCTGGCATATATGGTTTCACACTGGGCCCACCTAGCTTTCTCACAAGCAAGCCACTGCTGGCAAGCACTAGATCCTGAATATTTTCAGCAGGAAGTCGTAAGCGGGAAGCTCTGGATAAGTACAAATTAGCAGGATCAGTATTGAGGTGTTGGTCGGTGATCACTGCGGACTGTTTATAGGTAGCCGAACTTAAGATTTGCTTCATCAGACGCTTGATATCCCAACCATTTTCCATAAAATCAACTGCCAGCCAATCCAACAATTCGGGATGCGTAGGAAGATCTCCCTGCATACCAAAGTCACCGGCAGATTTGACTATGCCTTGGCCGAATATCTCCTGCCACATCAGATTTACAAATACTCTGGCTGTCAAAGGGTTTTCTCTGGCAGTAACCCATTTGGCCAGACCCAGACGGTTCTTTTCCAAATCTGCTGGAAACTCCAAAATGGAAGAAGGAGTGGAAGGCTCAACTTCCGTGGTCGGAGCATCATACACTCCGCGATCTAGAATGTAGGTAGGGCGCTGCTCATCCAATTCTCCCATTACAGAAATACTCAATTTGGAGGTGTCAGCATAGTTGATAAAACTCATAACCCCAGAAAGATCTTCCTGATCTACCCAAAGAATTGGAGTTTTGGCAGGCTTAGATTGTGACACATCGCCTTGATATCCTTTTTCAGGAGTATTATTAAAAAAGGCAAACATCTCGTAATATTCTTTCTGTGAGAATGGATCATACTTATGATCATGACACTGGGCACACTCCATAGTGATTCCCAAAAGCCCTTTGCTTACCGTATTCGTTTTGTCAAGCACATATTCGATTCTGTACTCCTCGTCGATTACTCCACCTTCTTCTGTGTATTTATGATTTCTATTGAAGGCTGTCGCCAAAATTTGTTCTTTGCTTGCATCAGGCAAAAGATCCCCGGCTAGTTGCCAAGTGAGAAATTGATCATAAGGAAGATTTTCATTGAAGGCATGAATTACCCAATCCCGATATGGCCACTGCGTTCTGATGTTGTCGTCTTGATAGCCATAACTATCAGAATATCGGGAGATATCCATCCAAAGAATTGCCATTTTCTCCCCAAATCCTGGATCACCCAGCAATCCATCGAGTAAATCGGCATAAGTAAGTTCTCCCGAGAAATCACCAAACCTATCCAAAACTTCAGGGCTAGGAGGAAGACCTGTAAGATCGAGACTTGCTCTTTTGATCAATTCATACGGTTTAGCTTCTGGATTTGGCTGAAGACCTTTTTCAGTCATTTTCTTCAAAGCGAAGCGGTCTATTTCATTGATAGTCCAGTCAGTTTCTTTTGGAAGCTGTGATTTTTCTGCTTTTACAAAAGCCCAGTGAGGTTCATACTTAGCTCCCTGCTCAATCCACTTTTTGATCAGTTGTATTTCTGTATTCGATAAAGAAAGATTGGATTCCGGAGGTGGCATCAGTTCACCGGGATCTTCGGAAGTAATTCTATGATAAACTGTAGATTCCTCTAGGTTGCCTGGTTTGATCACAAACTGGTTGGGATTATCCTTTAGCGCAGCATAAGCACCAGTTTCGGTATCCAATCGTAATTCGGATTCTCTTTTATTTGCATCCGGTCCATGGCAGGCAAAGCATTTGTCAGAAAGAATTGGACGGATATGGAAGTTGTAACTTATTTGCTCGATGTCTGACAATTCCACTTCATCTTTTTGCTGCATGGTGCAGCTATATGCTAGCGTGCAAATGCTACATAGAATGAAATATCGTAGGAGTTTAGAAGCTGCCATTTTGGGTTCTGGGTAAAATTGAAATCTTTCCCAAACTAGCTATAATCTGAAGAAAATCCATCAGACAGATTGAAATTTAGCTGTATTTTTTTGATCAAAGGATCAAAACTTAGGTTAAAATATTAAATAATAAAAGATTGTTCTGTTATTTTTGAAAAAAACTACTTTTGATTTTTTAAATTATCTTATAACAGGATTTAAATAATTATGTTTTAAATTTTCAAACGACATTATAAGTACCTGATTGACAGCATATAACTATAAAATTAAATCTGTATGTACGCTATTCTGCCAGTAAGCGAATTCTCTTTCGTTAATGGGTTGGAAGACCCGCCACGGCGAGGCAGGCCACCGGAGTAAACCAGAATTTAATGTGTCTTTGGATTTTCGATCCTATAAATTTTCTACTGACACGATTCCATATAATCACAAAATTAAATATGAAAAATTTAGTTTCACTTTTCGCTTTAATTATTGCTTTTTCTTTATTAGCCTCCTGCAAGGCATATCGAAATCCCAATAATCTTAATCCAAAGTACCCTATAAAATCACCGGAGCTGGCAGATAAAATACCAGGACTTCAAAATTTACTTGTGGGGGATCAACTAAAAATAACAGGAATAGATAAAAGCGTTAAATTCTTGGTTTATTCTGGAGTGGGCAAGGGCATCTCTCAGGAGATTTACGGAAAGATCAAGGTCGAAAACTTGGTGAGCCTGAACACATCCTTATCCCCTTGGATCAAATTGATTTTATCAAGGTCAAACGAAAAAGTGTTGGAGCTACTCTGGCTTGGACTCTTGGATTGGGTGTAGCAGCTACCGTGGGAATTATTATTATTTTGGTGGATGTTTATAGTGAATTGGGGCAGGATAATCTCTAAAAAGCAAAAAGCCATTCCTGATGGAACGGCTTTTCATATTTTTTAAATTGATATTTACCCTTTTATCACAGAGAAATCAAACGTATCGAGAAAACTCGTAGTGAAGTTTCCGGCCTTGAATTGCTCATTCTCTAACAGTGCGATATGGAAAGGAATAGTGGTTTTCACACCGTCTATTACAAATTCTTCCAAGGCTCTTTTCATTCTCACAATCACTTCTTCTCTTGATTGGCCACTGACAATCAGCTTGGCAATCATAGAATCGTAATTCGGTGGAATCACATAACCAGCGTAAACATGGGAATCAATTCTTACGCCACGTCCACCGGGGATATGTAAATTTTGAATTTTTCCCGGGCTCGGTCTGAAGCCATGCATAGGATCTTCCGCATTGATTCTACATTCCATAGCGAATAGCTTAGGATAATAATTTCTTCCGGAAATAGTCTCGCCTGCCGCAACTTTGATTTGCTCTTTGATCAAGTCAAAATCAGTAACTTCTTCAGTAATCGGATGCTCCACTTGAATACGAGTATTCATTTCCATGAAGAAGAAGTTGCGATGTTTATCGACTAGGAATTCTACTGTACCAGCACCTTCGTATCCAATTGCTTCAGCGCCTTTTATGGCAGCTTTTCCCATTTCTTCACGAAGTTCATCCGTGATGAACGGGGATGGGGTTTCTTCTATCAGTTTCTGATGTCTTCTCTGGATGGAGCAATCGCGTTCAGAAAGGTGGCACGCTTTTCCATTTTTGTCCCCGATGATCTGAATCTCAATGTGTCGAGGTTCTTCTACATATTTCTCAAGATACAAGGCATCGTTGCCAAAAGCCGCAGCTGATTCCATTCTTGCATCATCCCACGCTTTTTTGAAACCAGCTTGCTCTTTCACTATCCGCATTCCTCGACCACCACCACCGGCAGTAGCCTTTAGGATGACAGGATATCCCATCTCATTGGCAAGCTTGATGCCTTGCTCCATAGAATCTAAAATACCTTCAGAACCTGGGATTGTGGGCACTCCAGCAGCTTTCATAGTAGCTTTTGCAGTAGCCTTGTCACCCATTTGGTTGATCATTTCAGGGCTTGCACCTATGAATTTGATTCCGTATTCTTCACAGATTTTAGAGAATTCCGCATTTTCGGAAAGGAAACCGTACCCAGGATGAATAGCATCAGCGTTTGTGATTTCTGCAGCGGCAATGATTCGTGGGATGTTAAGGTAAGAATCACGACTGGGAGCAGGACCTATACAGACGGCTTCATCAGCAAATCTGACATGCAAACTATCTTTGTCTGCAGTGGAATAAACGGCCACAGTCTCTATCCCCATCTCCTTACAAGTACGGATGATCCTAAGGGCAATTTCACCTCTGTTGGCGATAAGTATTTTTTTAAACACAGCTATTTATTTTTAGTAAAAAAATTAACCTGCTGGATCTACAAGGAATAAAGGCTGATCGTATTCTACCGGGGTAGAATTAGTCACCAATATCTTGACGATTTTACCAGAAATCTCAGATTCGATCTCATTGAAAAGCTTCATAGCTTCAATGATACAAACAGTCTCACCAGTTTTGATAGAATCTCCAACAGATACAAAAGGATCTGCATCTGGACTTGATGTCATATAGAACGTGCCGATCATTGGGGATTTGATCTCCACTAAATTAGAAGGTGTTGATTCCGCTGGCGTTGCAGGTGCTGCTGCTGGAGCAGGTGCCGGAATAGCGGGTGCAGTTTGAGTCATTTCTACCATTCTAGGTGCAGAAGATTCTGCATATTTTTTAATAGAAAGTTCAAACTCGTCAGTTTTGATTTTAACTTCCGCCAAACCAGAATTAGAGATGTAATCGATCAACTCCTGAATCTCTTTTGCTTTCATAGGTCTATTATTTAAGGGTGCCAAAAGGCAGTTTTTGTAAATGGGTTTTAAAACAATAAAGCTGTGTAATTTAATGAAATCACACAGCTTAACTAAGTTATTTTACTCTTTCTGAGTAGGAACCATCGCGGGTATCAACCTTGATTAGGATGTCTTGCTCTACGAAAAGCGGCACCATCACAGTGGCTCCGGTCTCTACGATAGCTGGTTTTAATGCATTGGTAGCCGTATCGCCCTTGATGCCGGGCTCTGTGTAAGTAATCATCAATTCCACGAAAGGAGGAAGTTCTACGGAAAGAGGAGTTTCAGTTTCGTCATGAATCAAAATATCACAAAGCTGTCCGTCTTTCAGAAGATTTGCTCTTTCGATCAGTTTTTCTTCAATAGAAATTTGCTCAAAAGTAGTGGTGTCCATGAAGTTGTAGCCCATGTCATCAGCGTATAAAAACTGATGTGGTCTTTTCTCCACTCTAGCAGTTTCTATTTTCTCTCCAGCGTTGAAAGTCTTATCCAGTGTTTTTCCAGAAGTAATTCCCTTCATTTTGGTTCTGACAAATGCAGGGCCTTTTCCAGGTTTGACATGCTGAAACTCAACGATAGAGTAAATGTCATTATTCATTACCAGACAAAGTCCGTTTTTAAAATCTGCAGTACTAGCCATAATATAATTATCGTATTATTTTCATCTGTTTATTATCGTTTTTCAGAGGTCATATGGAATCTCGCATGTAAAACAATCATCACTCTGTGTGTCTCTTGATTCATGCTCGATTTCTTAAGAACTTATTTCGGATCGTAGCCCCACTTGAGGAGAATAGAGCCCCATGTAAAACCACCTCCAAAAGAAGCAAGCACTAAATTGTCACCTTTTTTCAATTGGCTTTCGTAGTCCCAAAGGCAAAGAGGGATGGTGGCAGCAGTGGTGTTTCCATATTTTTCTATGTTCATCATCACTTTATCAGATCCGATTCCCATGCGGTTGGCGGTTGCGTTTATGATGCGAAGATTGGCTTGATGAGGTACTAGCCAAGCTATATCATCACCAGTCAACCCATTTTTATGCATGATTTCAGCACTTACGTCGGCCATATTGGTAACAGCGAATTTAAATACTGTGGAGCCTTCCTGAAATGCATAATGTTCTTTTGAATCGATAGTTTCGTGTGTTGCAGGTCTGCGACTTCCACCAGCTTTCATATGTAAATATGGGGTTCCTGATCCATCAGATTTCAGGATTGCATCGATGATTCCAAGATCTTCCGTGGTAGGCTCAAGCATAACTGCGCCCGCTCCATCTCCGAAAAGTATACACGTAGCGCGATCTGTATAATCTACGATAGAGGACATTTTATCTGCGCCTACTATGATTACTTTCTTATGTGTTCCAGTTTGTATGAATTGGTTACCTATCTGAAGAGCAAATAAAAAGCCGGAACAAGCTGCTCCTATATCGAAGCTGTAGCTATTCTTGGCACCCACAAGATCTGCAATGATATTTGCGGTGGCAGGAAAAGGCATGTCAGGAGTCACAGTAGCGCAGATAATCAAATCTACATCTAAAGGATCAACTCCTGTCTTTTCCAGAAGACCTTTTACTGCTTCGGCTCCCATTACTGAACTGCCTTGGTCTTCTCCTTTAAGTATTCTTCTTTCTTTTATTCCTGTTCTTGAGACGATCCACTCATCATTTGTATCTACGAGCTTCTCAAGTTCTTTATTAGTCAACCTGTATTCCGGAACGTAACCTTGTATTCCGGTGATCATGGCTCTGAGTTTGTCCATTTTGCTGGGTTTAAGTTAAGATGATCAAATCATTATCATCTCAAGCTGTATGTTATGGATGTGTTCTATCCTGTAAGGAAGGCAAAAATATTACAATTGTCATTCTCTACCAAAAGAAATCCATCAATGGAAAGTAATAGGCTTGATAGACAAGCGGTTTGGATTGGGCCCAATAAACAAAAAAATCCATCCGCAATTAGCGAATGGATTTATATCAAATTCAGATGAATGATTAAGCCAAGATTTCTTTCTCGATGATAACTTGTCCTTTGTAGTACAATTTACCGTCCAACCAGAAAGCTCTGTGTGGTAAGTGCATTTCGCCCGTGGTAGGACATTTCGCCAAACCTGGAGCCTCCAACTTGTAATGAGTTCTTCTTTTATCTCTTCTGGTTTTCGAAATTTTTCGTTTAGGATGTGCCATTTTATGCGTGGTTTATGATTATTCCTTGTTTTTTAACTTTTTTAAAAGATCCCATCTAGGATCGACTGCTTCATTATTTTCATCGGATTCTGAATCACCTTCAGGATTATCCGAATCTTGCCCATCTATGTAAGCGTAGATTCCTTCTCCTTCGTATTCCTCATCATCCATTTCATTTCTGTAATCAGGGTGAATTTTCTTTGCTGGTAATGCCAACAAAATAAATTCGTAAATCAACTGACCCACATTGACTTTCGGGGTATCCCGAGTGATCATCATGACGTTCTCATCGATTTCTTTTTCTTCCGCACCGAACTTGTAAAGCATCTTTTCATGAAAGTCCAAAGGCTGTTCAAAAGGCTCAAGACTTCGATCGCAAGTCAAGGTGACTTTACCTGCAATATGAAAATCCATTTCAATTACGTTTGCTCCGACTTTCATTTTGATCCGTACGATCAAATTGCCTTTTTTGACAAGTTCGTTGTCTTCGAATTGTTGGAAAAATGAATCTCCAATTTCGAAGTCAATTTCGTGGATGCCTTCGAGGAACTTAATCACCTCGATATCAAATGTTCTCCAGAATTTCACGATTCCTCCTCTCGATTTAAGACCGCAAAAATAGTGAATTTTTATAAAAGGATGAAAGAGATTTTGAAATAATCTTTGGTTTCAATTAATAAATCTCTCTTTTTCCTTCTCAATCCTCCGATTCTTGTGGGTTGTGTAGTTCAATAATGTCTGATGCTAAGAAAATTGCAGCTCGCATCGAGCCTTCGTCTGCCACATTTTTGCCTGCTATATTATAAGCTGTTCCGTGATCAGGCGAAGTTCTTACTACAGGTAAGCCAGCAGTGAAGTTTACGCCAGTACTGAAAGCTATGGATTTGAAAGGTACCAAACCTTGGTCATGATACATTGCCAAAACCCCATCAAATTTGGTTTGGTGAGCCATTCCGAAGAATCCATCAGCAGGGTAGGGCCCAAACACAAATTTGTTCTGATCCTTCAGCGCATGAATCGCAGGCTTGATGATTTTCTCCTCCTCTTCGCCTAAAAGACCATCTTCTCCGGCATGTGGGTTCAATGCCAAGATTGCAATTTTTGGCTTATTGATGCCAAAGTCTTTTTTGAGGCTTTTCAGAAGTATGTTAGCTTTTTGAATAATTAGCTCTTCCGTGACATTTTCAGCCACTTTTGCCAACGGCAGATGACCCGTCACTAATCCTACGCGCAACTGCTCCGATACCATCAGCATTAGACTTTCTTTAGCTCCTACTTCATTTGTAATGAATTCTGTATGGCCTACAAAGTGAAGTTCCTCAGAATTCACATTGTTTTTATTCAGTGGGGCAGTAACCAAAGCTTGGATCTTTCCTTCTTTCAGATCATTTACGGCTATTTTCAGCGTTTCCAAAGCGAATTTCCCTGCTTCTTGTGTTTCCGCCCCAGGGATGACTTCCGGGCATTCTTCACTCACATTGATTACATTGATGCGCTTGTGCTGGATTTCGTCTATGCTTCTGATCTGCGCAAAATTGAAATCATCCATGCCTAACTGCTTTCTGTAGAAAGTCAACGCTTTACCATGGCCATAGATCAGTGGCGTGAATGACTTGTACGTTCTATTGTCGAGCAAAGCTTTCATAGTTACCTCAGGACCTATGCCGTTGATGTCGCCGATGCTTATTCCGATAATGGGTTTGATCTTTCGTTGATGCATATAGGGTGTAAGTTGGATTTGCCGATTGGAATGGTAATGCTACCGCATCTAAGCTAGTCCTTTAGAATTATTGTCTTAATTTTAGGCTGCAATTTATAAAAAATAATCTGAGCTAACCGATGGAAAAGGTCAAAGCCAAGAAACACTTGGGACAACATTTTTTGACCGATTTAAGTATTGCGGAGCAAATAGCGCAGGCGGTCAAAGGACATCATGAAGTAACCAAAGTCCTTGAAATCGGGCCAGGTATGGGAGTGCTTACTGATTTCCTTTTGAAGGGAAATCTAGATTTGTATCTCATCGATATCGACAAGGAATCTATTGCTTACCTACATAAAAAATATCCTGAATTAGGGGATAAAATCATTGAAGGGGACTTTTTGAAAATGGATCTTTCGGACGCATTCCATGACAAGTTTGCCATTATTGGCAATTTCCCTTACAATATTTCCTCGCAGATTTTCTTCAAAGTACTGGAAGTAAAAGACCAGGTAACTGAAGTGGTCTGCATGCTACAGAAAGAAGTAGCTGAGCGTATTGCTTCTCCAAAAGGAAATAAGGACTACGGAATACTGTCTGTCCTTTTGCAAGCCTTCTATGACATAGAATATTTATTTACCGTGCCTCCTCATGTATTTGACCCTCCTCCAAGAGTTAATTCTGGCGTAATCCGACTCACACGGAATGCAACGGAAAATTTGGCTTGCAACGAAAAACTCTTTAAACAGGTGGTGAAAGCTGGTTTTGGAAATAGGAGAAAAACCCTTCGTAACTGTATGAAACCATTTAACCTTCCTGCTGACTTTAATTCAAATCCGATTTTGGATTTGCGTGCCGAGCAATTGGACGTAGCAGATTTTATATTTCTAACCCAGACAATCGAAGCCTCCCGTGGAAATCATTAAGCAGTTTGAACTTTCGAAAGAATACCTAGAAAGTTTACAGCAGGCAATCGAATCGCAGGATTTGAACTTCATTCAGGAATCATTTGACGGAGTGAATGTGGCTGATATCGCGGCGCTGCTCGACGAGTTATCCATGGAGGAATCCATTTTTGTACTTCGGGTATTGGATGCGCAGTTAGCAGCTGATATAATCATTGAGTTGGAAGCCACTACTCAGCACAGAGTATTGAAGGAATTGGAAGTTCAAGAAATGGCTAATCTGATTGAGCTGATGGATTCCGATGATGGAGCAGATATACTCAATCTTTTTTTGGAAAGAGAAAGAGAAGATATCATAAGTCATTTTCAGGATAAAGTAAAATCCGACCAAATCCTCGAACTTCTTCGCTACGATGAAGACACCGCGGGCGGGATCATGGCGAAAGAATACATCCGCGCCAATAAAAACTGGAATGTCGTACAGACGATCAATGAGATCCGTCGTCAGGCAGAAAATGTAAGTAAGATTTATTCAATTTTCGTGGTCAACAATCGACAGCAGTTGATGGGAATCGTGTCCCTGAAGCGCATTGTCCTTGCATCTGAAGAAACGAAGATTGAAGATATCTATGAAGAAGAGGTGATCTCTGTGCCTACTCACATGGACCAGGAAGAGGTGGCTGAGATCATGCGTAAGTACGATTTGGAATCTGTGCCTGTGATCAATGCCAAAAATAAATTGGTAGGGAGAATCACCGTCGATGATATCTTGGATGTAATCCGTGAGGAAGCTGAGGAAGATATCCAGGCTATGACGGGTATTTCTGATACGGTGGATGAGTACGATAGTGTCATCAAACTTACTAAAGCCAGACTTCCTTGGCTGCTGATTGGTATTTGTGGCGGTTTGTTGGGAGCAGGATTTATTGGCTTCTTCGAAGAGGGGCTAAGCAAAGTGACAGCATTGGCATTCTTTATTCCGTTGATTACGGCTACCGGCGGGAATGTAGGTATTCAATCATCCTCGCTGGTCGTTCAGTCTTTGGCAAATAAGTCAATCTTTGATGATTCCTTAGCCAAGCGTTTTATTAAGGTGTTGCTCGTTGCGATGCTGAATGGGTTGATTTTGGCCACTTTCGTTTTTGCTGTGGTGGTCCTGATCTATGACAATGAGGTTGCATTTGCCTTGGTCGTTTCTATAGCCTTATTTTCTGTTGTTTTGCTTTCCTCATTTATGGGGACTATTACACCTATAGTTTTGGATAAATTTGGGGTGAATCCTGCCTTGGCTTCCGGGCCATTTATCACCACTGCAAATGATTTGATAGGCCTTGCTGTTTATTTTTTCGTCGCCATGTCTTTACTACATATTTAATTCTTTGAGAAAAATGAAGATTCTTATCATTGACGAGATGCACCAAAGTATCATGCCTATGCTGCAAAAAGAAGGGCATGAAGTCATCTACTCGCCAGAAATCACAAGAGATGAAATCATAGCAATAGTAGCAGACTTTGATGGACTTATTATTAGATCAAAGACTCCGATGGATAGAGATCTTTTGGAGCGCGCCACTAAATTAAAGTTTATCGGCAGGGCAGGAGCTGGACTGGACAAGATTGATTTGGAATATATGGCTGAAAAGGACATCAAGCTTTTTCATGCCGCAAAAGGAAATCGCGATGCAGTGGCAGAACATGCTGTTGGGATGCTTTTGGCGCTATTTAATAAGTTAGGAAAAGCGGACCATGAAGTGCGGAAAGGCATTTGGGATCGTGAGGGTAATCGTGGTCATGAACTGGCAGGCAAAACGGTTGGTATCATGGGTTTTGGGAATATGGGGAAGTCGTTTGCCCACAGACTTCAAGGCTTTAAGGTTGATGTGCTGGCCTACGACAAATACAAGATGGATTTTGGAGATGAACTCGTCCGAGAAGTGATGTGGGAAAAGCTGAAAGCAGAAGCAGATATTTTGAGTATTCATGTACCGCTAACTCCGGAAACTCGTGATTTTTTTACACTTAAAGAACTCAGAAGTTTCGCCAAGCCCTTCTGGCTAATCAATACGGCTAGAGGAGAAGTGATCAGTTTTAAGACCTTGAATGAAGCTTTGGATCAAGGAATTTTGCGAGGAGCATTGTTGGATGTTTTGGAAAATGAAAAGTTTGAGAAGTTCAGCCCAGAACAAAAAGCAGAATTTGGGAAACTGGCAGCACGCGATAATGTATTATTTAGTCCCCATGTGGCTGGCTGGACGTATGAATCTTACGAAAAGATTAATAAAGTTTTAGCCAAAAGGATCAAAAAGGCATTTAAAGACCTTTAGTATTTTCATTTAGCAATAAAGAACGCAGTGGTTTTCACGGAGTATGCAGCTACTACTATTTTACGCATCATCGTCTTCGTTTCATATATTAAGAATCATGAATGTTTGATTTCTCCAATTGGCAAATCAACTTTTAAACTTTAGGTAAATGTGGTGAGTCCGCATTTTGGGAAATAAAAAGCGCATAGTGAGTGCTTTGAACATGGTTTATCCTCACCTGTGACGAATTCATTTTGGTAAAATCATTGAGAGTTTATTTTTTAAGAAATCAATATTTTTCAATAAATCCACTGAAAATATCTGGGTTCACGTGGAGTAGAACTGCGAATCTGCCTCATTTTATAAGGTATTTTAAAACCCAAATCTTAACCCGATATGTTCTGAATTTCATTTTAGCTTTCAAATTGTAGATTAAAAAGAATTGGGCGGTATTTTGATTTTAAAATTCAATATCAAGTTTATCTACTTTGAAAACTACATCAACTATGAAAAAGCAACTAATTTTTAGTCTTGCCACTCTTGCAGTCTTGACTTTCTCCTGTGGTGAAAAGTCAGACAATGCAAATGAGGAAAGCATAGAAGCGCAAAATGAAATGAGCGGAGCTATGCATGAAAATGATACCAACATGGTAAAGCGGGACGGCACGCTTCTTTCAGGGGCGATGGACCAATCTACTACTATCCAACTTCCGCCCACTATTCTTCAGGTGATAGAAATGGACGACGCGATTTCAGCCGATGAAATCACCAATAAAAGAATGTTTGAGGAGAATGGGATCACTTATTATGAAGTCACTTTCATGACTAAAGGTGAACAGTCGGTTACCATGATCTATGATGAAGATGGTAAAATTAAATCAACAGATTAAATACTAATAGACAGGCGATGATGCCTCCCTTGACCGGCTATTGGTTAATACAAGCTTACTTGATTTATAGACCATGTTCGTCAAGAACTACAAAAGGCTAGAAAGTAAACCCAAAATTTATTCTACAGCTAATTGTAGGGTATCAAAAGCCACAGTCGCGAGGGGGCGCCATCGTTTCATTTTTGAACATAGCTATGGAATCCAAGGAATCACTTGATCTTTTTAACTTAAACCGTCTTCTGATTGGCGAAGATATTCCTTACACATTTTTGGCAGAAGTACTTCTCCGAACTACTGTAATGTTTTTCCTAGTACTGGTTGTACTAAGATTATCCGGTAAGCGAGGAATTAAGCAACTGTCTGTTTTTGAATTGGCAATAATTATATCATTAGGCTCTGCTGCCGGTGATCCCATGTTTTACGAAGATGTGGCTCTACTTCCCGCAATATTAGTCTTTGTAATAGTCATTAGTCTCTACAAGCTGATAACCTTTTTAACAGGTAGATTTGAAAAAGTAGAAAAATTTGTTGAAGGAAAACCAGTGAAATTGGTAGAGAATGGTAAGATTCTTTACAAATCCTTTAGAAAAGAATCATTGGCATACGACGAGCTATTTTCTCAGCTCCGACAACAAAGCGTATCACATCTGGGACAGGTAGAATGTGCTTACCTGGAGACATCAGGAGATCTGAGTGTTTTTTATTATCCAGACGATAAAGTTATCCCAGGTTTACCAATTCTGCCAGATATCTACGATCTTCCAGTTAAAGAATTTGAAAAAGGGGAAGTTTACAGTTGTAAACATTGTGGAGATTCTAAACTAGATATTCAAAGCTTTAGACCTTGTGAGATTTGCGGAGAAAATGAATGGCTCGTGGCTAGTAGAAAAATTAGATTGACCTGAATTTGACTTGTCAATCATTTGAGGCGCTATTTTGTCCATCATCACATTCAATTTTAAAACATTTAACAGTCAGGTAGAAAGAAAGAAGATTGAAAACCGAGCTTTGCTTTGTTTCAAAGCTTTGTTATCTTTGGCAATCAAATACAAGCTATTAACAAGGTAACGGTCCCGTCTTGCGACCGTTACTTTGTTTTTGTGGCTTTTACTAAGAGTAGAATATGGGAACAATACAATACTATACTGAAGAAGGTTTGAAGCGATTGAAGGACGAACTTCAAATGCTCAGAACTAAAGGGAGAACTGATATTTCTAACCAGATCGCTGAAGCAAGAGACAAAGGCGATCTGAGCGAGAATGCAGAATATGACGCTGCGAAGGATGCGCAAGGTCACTTGGAGCTTAAGATTGCAAAATTGGAAGCGGTAGTGGGAAATGCACGGATCCTGGATAGCTCTCAATTGGATACTTCCAAAGTTGGGATCTTAACCACTGTGAAGATCAAAAATATCAAGAACGGCATGACTGTCACCTACACATTGGTTTCCGAAGAAGAGGCTGATTTGAAAGCAGGAAAGATCTCGCTTGCTTCTCCGTTTGGAAAAGGACTCATCGGAAAAAAAGTAGGTGAAATAGCTGAAGTAGTAGCCCCAGCAGGAACACTTCAATTCGAAATATTAGACATTACATTCTAAACCAATCCCGGCTTTTGCCGGGATTTTTATTTTACAGATTATGGCTTCAATTTTCACGAAAATCATCAACAGAGAAATCCCAGGTCACATCGTTGCGGAGGATGAAAATCACATTGCTTTTTTAGATATCATGCCTTTGGTCAAAGGACATGTGCTAGTTGTTCCCAAGCAAGAAGTCGATTACATTTTTGATTTGGAGCCAGAGGCTCTTTCCGGGCTACATCTTTTTGCGCAGCAAGTGGCCAAAGCCATGGACAAAACGATTAAATCTACACGAATCGGTGTAGCTGTCATTGGACTTGAAGTTCCCCATGTACATGTGCACCTAGTTCCTCTGAAAACCATGGATGATATCAATTTCAACCGTCCAAAACTGAAGCTTAGTAATGAGGAATTGGCGGAGATAGCTGAGAAGATCAGAGGAGGTTTTGGATTGTAACAAGTAAACAGTAAGTGGTAAAAAGTGTATTGAATGAGGTAGCGTATACCTGTTACTTTACAAAATTTACTTTTTACAAATACCTAGTAAAGTTCAATTCAAAGAATTGACATCTCCAATCCCATACCTCGGTGTCCCACCTTTTTTGCTTGCCACGAAAGCGCCAAGTTTACATGCGAAGTCGAGAACTTTATCAAGAGGTTGGTTTTCTAAAAAGGTTTTGATAAAGCCGCTGAGAAATGCGTCTCCTGCACCAATGCTGTCAGCTACTTTTACTTTAAATCCTTCATGAGAGATTATATTTCCGCCTTTATAGATTAATGCGCCTTTTGAACCTTGCGTCACACAGATCAAATCCATTTGATAGTGCTGATCAAGATAGCCACAAACGCTTTTTACACTTGGTTCTATATCAAAATAGTCCGCGAAAATCTCTAATTCATCCTCGTTGATTTTTAGAATATCTGTAAAACCCAGCAAGCTCTCTATGATCTCAAAATCATAAAATGGAGGACGAAAGTTCGCGTCAAATATGCGTAAAGTTTTATGATGAAGTAATTTAAGCAGGGTTGTTAGACTTTTTATATTACGCACGCCTAGCGTACCAAATACAAATGCATCTGATGTTTTAACGGCTTCATCCATGTCAGTATTCCACTGGATGAAATCCCACGCGACAGGAGATACGACTGTGTACTTGATGTTTTCTGGATCATCGTCATTCACCAAAACTGTTGATGTTTCATGCTCCTGATTAATCTGAACCAAGTCCACCGGAAGGTCAAATGTCTGTAAAAATTCGATGAGCTTCTGGCCATCTTTGTCATTTCCTATTGCAGAAATCAGTCTGGAATTCAATCCCAGTTGGTGGAGATTAAGTGTGACGTTCATAGGTGCTCCGCCCGGCACAGCGCCAGAAGGCATGCAATCCCAAAGCATCTCTCCGAATATGACTACGTTATGCGGCATTGGTGTTATGTAGGTCTTGTTGAATTTCTTCTAATGATCGGCCCTTGGTTTCTGGCATCTTATATTTCACCCAAAGTAACTGCCAGACCATCATCAAAGCGAAGAACGCAAAGATGTATCCTGGTCCAAATTGATTGGCAAAATAAGGGAAGACGTTAGCAATTAAAGCAGCTAAAATCCAATGTGTAAAACTGCCGATGGATTGTCCATAAGCACGGAGTTCATTAGGAAACACCTCAGAAATAAATACCCAAATCACGGCTCCCTGACCCACCGCATGAGATGCTATAAATGCAAAGACAAATATCGGAAGCCAGAAATTATCGATTCCTCCCACAAGGAAATTGTAAGCCATGAGAGAAAGAGAAATGATGTATCCAACTGATCCTATGTACATTAATTTTTTTCTACCAATTCTATCTATCAGATACAATCCTACGAATGTCGCAAGCAGATTCACCACGCCTATTCCAATGGTGGAGAAAAGCGCTGATTCCGTTGATATGCCTGCCATTTCAAAGATTCTTGGAGCAAAATAGATTATTGCATTGATACCAGATACTTGGTTGAAAAAAGCAATGAAAATGGCCAACATGGTTGTAGACAAAAAAGCTTTACTGAACAAAGCTGCGAAGCTACCTTTTTGCTTGATGGTTTGTTCTTCAATAATTGCCAATCGAATAGCTTCATCTACTCCCTCTGGATCAGTTCTGGTGAGAATTTCTCTCGCTGTGAATTGGTCGTTGAACTTAGCAATAAGCCAGCGGGGGCTTTCCGGTATTCTGAAAATCATCACGGTATAAATCAAAGCAGGAACTGCTTCCATTCCAAGCATCCAGCGCCAGTCGTTTGCTATACCAGCTGTGCCAATCAGATAGTTTGATAAATAGGCCATCAGAATACCGAAGACGATATTGAATTGATAAAGCGCTACGAGTAAGCCTCTGTTTTTGGCAGGTGCGATTTCTGAGATATACATGGGTGCAACCACAGAAGAAGCGCCCACTCCTAATCCCCCGATAAATCTAAAAAACATAAATGAATACTCATCTGGAGCCATTCCTGAACCTATAGCTGAGATCAGATACAGTGCTCCAATCCAGAGTAAACTTTTTTTCCTACCAAATTTATCTGCGGGAATTCCTCCGAATAATGCTCCGAATACGGTACCGTAAAGTGCCATTGCGATAGCAAGACCATGCATGAGGTCATTTAATTTCCAGACATCCTGGATAGCTCGCTCAGCTCCCGATATTACTGCAGTATCGAATCCAAATAAAAAGCCGCCCAAAGCGGCTGTGATTGAGAGGAAAAAAGCGTACCGTTTAGAGGACATTAGATCTTTTGGGTTAATAATTATTTGCTAATCTATAGAGAAGCAGAATAAATCAAAACTCAAAGTATCAATTTGCCTGGATTTTATCTGATATGTATTTGCGGTTTTTATCCTTGTACAAAAGACAAACTTGGTTAAGATTAGTCTAACTCTGTATTTAAAGTCACTTCAGTCTTCTAACCAGTTTACTAGACAGATGTTGACTGCTTGCATCGTTACCTATAATCTTTTTATCTAAATGGATAGATAAAACTGCCAAATCTCTCTACAATGGCTTTTTCAAGTGTTTCCCTATGGTCGGGATGAGCGATTCGCATCAGCTCATAAGCGCGCTGACGCAGGTTTTTTCCATAAAGATTGACCATTCCGTATTCGGTGACTACGTATTGCATGTGTGCTCTCGTGGTGACTACTCCAGCGCCTTCTTTCAGGAAAGGGACTATTTTGGAAGTTCCTTTTCGAGTAGAGGAGGTCATGGCCATAATTGGCTTGCCTCCTTCTGAAAGTGAAGCGCCACGCATAAAGTCCATTTGTCCACCCACACCTGAGTATTGGTAGCTTCCAATAGAATCTGCACAAACTTGCCCGGTCAAATCCATTTCAACACAGCTATTGATAGAGATTACTTTGGGATTCTTACGAATGACCGCAGTGTCATTGACATAAGCAGCTTCATGGAAAGAGAACTCAGGATTGTCATCTATGGTGTCATATAATTCCTTGGTGCCTGTGACGAAAGCGGATACAATTTTCCCTGGATGTTTTTTCTTGTATTTATTGGTGATCGCTCCAGATCTGAGAAGCCCCAAGATACCATTTGAGAACATCTCGGTATGAATACCCAGGTCCTTATGATGCTTCAGGGAGTCGAGTACTGCATCCGGAATAGCTCCAATACCCATTTGAAGCGTGGATCGATCTTCAATGAGAGAAGCGCAATGGTTACCTATTTGACGTTCTATATCAGTTATCTTTTCACTGTAGTCTACTTCTGGAAGAGGCTCATTCACATGAATTGCAGCATGAAACTTTGAAATATGGATTTGTCCATCTCCATGTGTTCTCGGCATTTGCTTATTGACTTGAGCTATGATAGTCCGGGAAGTTTCCACTGCAGGTTTGGCCACGTCTACAGAAGTCCCCAATGAACAAAACCCATGCATATCTGGCTCAGAAACCTGCACTATGGCCACATCAATTGACAAGATATTCTTTCTGAACAAGTGACCAATTTCACTGAGAAAAATTGGAACATAGCCTCCATGTTCTGAGTTGACCGCTGCTCTTACATTCTGAGACACAAAGAGAGAATTCATATAAAAGCTGTCCTTACACTCATCTGATACCAGCGGCATGTCACCTAAGGTTGTGATGGCGACTATTTCCACATCTTTGAGTTCGTCTTTTCTAGCTGCCAAAGCATAAAGTAGGGTAGTCGGTGTAGCAGCACTGCCATGGATGAAAACTCTTTGATGGCTCTGGATAGAAGAAACAGCTACTTCTGGCGTGACATAATTAATCATATCGGAGATAATTTTGATTAAAGGAGATTTTAATCAGAACGTTAAAGTTCGGAAAAATTCTTGTGAAAGGGGGCTAAGAGTCAGAATCCCTTTGTTAAAAAGCCAAATTATATTTTGTTTTTCATGTAATAGCGAAAGTGGAGCGCCTTTATAATTACTATATTTGTGTTCTGGGCAGCTGGAAAATTATAAATCCATTTGGCCATAAAACAGAAAACTAAATTTAGCTAATACAACTCCATGACTATCATTCCTGAGAGCTACAAACCCAAAAATCACATTAGAATTGTTACTGCAGCATCCTTGTTTGACGGGCACGATGCAGCCATTAATATCATGCGTCGCATCATTCAGTCCACTGGCTGTGAAGTGATCCATTTAGGTCATAATCGATCCGTTCAGGAGATCGTGGATTGTGCTATCCAAGAGGACGTGCAGGCAATTGCGATCACTTCTTACCAAGGTGGGCACGTAGAGTTTTTCAAATACATGTATGATTTGCTTCGTGAAAAAGGAGCCGCACACGTGAAAATTTTTGGTGGAGGTGGAGGAACGATTCTTCCTGAGGAGATTCGTGAATTGCAAGAGTATGGGATCACAAGAATTTACGCTCCCGACGATGGGCGATCCATGGGATTGCAGGGTATGATTAATGACTTGGTAAGTCAATGTGATTTTGCCATTGGAGATGAATTGCCAGAAGGATTTGTGCTGGGTGTGGATAATAAAGAGCATGTGGCTAGAGCTATTTCTGCTTTCGAAAACTTCCCTGAAAACTCTTCAGCACTTCTGGCAAAAGTAAGAAAACTAAGCAAGGAGTGTAAAACTCCGGTTCTGGGAATCACTGGTACCGGTGGTGCAGGAAAGTCTTCTCTGGTGGATGAGTTGGTTCGTAGATTCATAACAGACTTTGATGATAAAACGCTGGCTATTATATCAGTTGATCCATCTAAGCGAAAAACTGGTGGAGCTTTACTAGGAGATCGAATTCGAATGAATGCCATCCATCATCCGCACGTTTATATGCGTTCTCTTGCGACTCGTCAGTCCAACCTTGCACTTTCACGCTATGTGCAGGATGCGGTGGATACGGTTAAAGCTGCCGGATACGATATGGTGATTTTGGAGACTTCTGGGATCGGTCAGTCCGATACGGAGATTATCGAGCATTCAGACCTTTCACTCTATGTGATGACGCCCGAATATGGTGCAGCATCCCAATTGGAAAAGATCGACATGTTAGACTTCGCAGATGTGATCGCATTGAACAAGTTTGATAAGAGAGGCGCTTTGGATGCAATTCGCGATGTGAAAAAGCAGTTTAAGCGTAATCACAATCTATGGGAAGCTAAGGACGAAGATATTCCAGTGTTCGGCACCATTGCCTCCCAATTCAATGATCCAGGAATGAACGAGCTTTATCGCACGTTGATTTCCAAGATTGCTGTGAAGCATCCAGAGCTGGACAGCAGTTTTGAGTTGACTGCCGGTAGCTCGGAGAAAATCTACATCATTCCTCCAGCTAGAACCCGCTATCTCTCTGAGATCTCTGAAATCAACAGAAACTATGATGTCTGGGTAGAAGAGCAGCGAGAAATTGCGCAGCAGCTTTATAGTATTACGAAGTCTATCGAAGCGGTAGAAAACACGAAAGTAGAGGACAGGGATAGATTGATCAAAGAACTTCAAGAAGTGTATGCGCAGGTAGAACTTGATTTTGATCCTAAAAACAAAAAGTGGCTAGAGGATTGGTCTTCTGAATCAGCTAAGTATTCCGAGGATTTTTATGTTTTCAAGGTACGAGATAAGGAGATCAAGATTAAGACCTTCTCTACTTCACTTTCGGAAACTAGAATACCTAAAATTTCCTTGCCTAAGTATGAGGCTTGGGGAGATATTTTGAAATGGGGTTTAAGGGAAAATGTGCCCGGCAAATTCCCTTATACAGCCGGAGTTTTTCCATTTAAGCGTGAAGGAGAAGATCCTACCCGAATGTTTGCAGGCGAAGGCGGGCCAGAACGTACCAATAAGCGCTTCCATTATGTTTCCAAGGATATGGATGCGAAGCGACTTTCCACGGCTTTTGATTCAGTGACGCTTTACGGAGAAGATCCTGATTATCGACCTGATATTTATGGAAAAATCGGTAATTCGGGTGTCAATGTCTGCTGTTTGGATGACGCGAAAAAGCTCTATTCGGGCTTTAATTTAGTAGATCCAATGACGTCAGTGTCAATGACTATAAACGGTCCAGCAGCCACGATGACAGCATTTTTCATGAATGCCGCGATCGACCAACAATGCGAAGTTTACATCAAAGAGAATGGCTTAGAAAAAGAGATTGATCAGAAAATCGATGGGATTTATAAAAATAAAAATCTTCCTCGACCAACTTACAATGCGAAAGTTCCAGTGGGAAATAGTGGCTTAGGTTTGATGTTATTGGGAGTGACGGGCGATCAGGTATTGCCAGCTGAAGTTTATCAGAAAATAAAAGCTGATACTATCGCCAAAGTCAGAGGAACAGTCCAAGCAGATATTCTGAAGGAAGATCAGGCACAAAATACCTGTATTTTCTCTACGGAATTTTCTCTGAGACTCATGGGAGATGTACAGCAATACTTCATCGAGAAGGGTATCCGTAATTTTTATTCGGTGTCTATCTCTGGATATCATATCGCAGAAGCAGGAGCCAATCCGATTACTCAGTTAGCGTTGACACTTTCCAATGGCTTTACTTACGTGGAATACTACGTGAGCCGTGGTATGGACATCAATCAATTTGCACCAAATCTTTCCTTCTTTTTCTCCAACGGAATCGATCCTGAATATGCAGTAATAGGGAGAGTTGCCCGTAGGGTTTGGGCAAAAGCCATGAAACTGAAGTACGGTGCAAATGAGCGTTCTCAGATGCTGAAATATCATATTCAGACCTCAGGCCGCTCGCTTCATGCGCAGGAAATTGATTTCAATGATATCCGAACTACGCTTCAGGCATTGTATGCGATTTATGATAATTGCAACTCGCTACACACAAATGCATACGATGAAGCTATCACAACTCCTACTGAAGCATCAGTCCGTAGAGCAATGGCTATTCAGTTGATTATCAATAAGGAATTGGGACTTACTAAGAATGAAAACCCTATTCAAGGTTCCTTTATTATAGAGGAATTGACAGATTTAGTAGAGGAAGCTGTATATGTGGAGTTTGATAGAATCACTGAGCGTGGCGGAGTGCTTGGCGCGATGGAGACTATGTATCAGCGTGGCAAAATTCAGGATGAAAGTATGACCTATGAAATGCTTAAGCACTCGGGTGAATATCCAATTATCGGTGTGAATACTTTTCTTTCTTCAGATGGATCTCCTACGGTCACTCCAGGCGAGGTAATTCGCGCAGAGAAGGAAGAAAAAGAGGCGCAAATTAAAACGTTACAAACACTTCATGCTGCGAATCCTGAATTGGTAAACGAACATCTGCAGGCGCTTAGAAAAGTGTCAGTTAATAATGAGAATATTTTCGAAGAGCTAATGGAGGCAGCAAAGTATTGTTCTCTGGGTCAGATTACTCATGCACTTTACGAAGTAGGTGGACAGTATCGCCGAAATATGTGATTTGAAGAGCATAGTTATTCAGCCACAAAGAGATTACGAAGAAAGCACAGAGGGTTTCTTTAGAAGACAGAAAACAGGACGTGACTTGTAAGACAGATGATGGTGATCACCGGAGTTTTCAAGTTTTTGGTTTATTAGTGCCTTGTACTAATCTGCTATTCGGTCTCTGCTCAACTTAATGGTAATTTTGCTCGGGAATCGAGCGAAACCGAGGTGTCGAAGTTTGGCTTTTGAAAACCATGCGGATATACATAAAAATAGAATTTGAAAAATAAGATTCAAGGACTTTAATCAGCGGTAAAATGGCAAAAAGAAATGTAACGGTTCGCATGAAGGCGGATCACGAGTACGAAGCGGTAAATGCTCAAGGCAACATAGTTCAGATCGATATGTATGATCCTGAAGAAAAAAAAGCGCAATCTCCTATGGATATGCTGCTTTCTGCACTGGGATCCTGTGCATCTGTAGATGCTGTCTTGATGATGAAAAAGAAGCGTAAAACGATCACAGACTTCATCGTAGAAGTAGTGGGAGATAGAAGCGAGGGCGTACCGGCATTTTATACAGATATCCATATGAAGTTCATCTTGATTTCTCCAGATGCCAATGAGGAAGAGTTTGCCAAGGTTGTTGCGTTATCTGTGGAGAAATATTGCTCAGTAGCATCTTCTTTGAAGGCTACTATTTCATTTTCATCAGAAGTAAAAACGAAGCAATGAGAGTTGTGCAAGAATTCATTCAGGAAGAAATTCGTATCAGTGTGTTCTCCTGGAACAATAAATATATCATCAAATTTGAATTGGGTCCAATGGAGCAGACGTTCAAACTTTCAGAAATGGATGTGCTCGATGAAGCCGATTTGAAGATTTTTTGGGAAGGAGAGTTTTTCGAAAAAGTGAAATTACGATTTAAAGAAATGGGACAATCATTTCGTGCTGAAGTGGAAAATTTATAATTTCCCAATTAGCACAAACTCCATGAAGTCAACTATCCTTAGAATTTTTCCGATACTCATCTTTTTATGTTCCTGTGAACCTTCTACTAAAACCGGAAGTAATCACAGTTTAGTCATTGATCGGTCAATCATAGTAGAGATTGAATCTGAGCTTGCTCAACTTAACAAGGAGATAATTTCCATGAAGGATCACTTCGAGTTCCTTTTGGCAAATAGAGATAGTTTATTGAGGCAGGCAGAAATAAATAAGTATAGTTTTGAGGGGGGCTTTTCTACGAATACTCCTCAGGATTTCGAGAAGCTGAGTTCGGTGGTTATTTTTGATAGTACCACTGATTTTGAGAAATCCATGGAGAATGTATTGATCACCCACAGCATGGATTCTCTTTTCGTTCAAACTTATGAAAAATACGATATGCTCGCACAGATTTATTACAATACTGTCGATCAGGTGTCCCGTGTTTTTCCAGCCTATGATGCCAAAGCCCTAATGGAACCGAATCTGGATTTGACGCGCTTCAATTTCTTTTACGAAGGAGATTTAGTGCATAATCCCGAAAGAGGTCCGGTGTGGATATCCGAAGTTTATGTAGATCCAGCAGGCAGAGGATGGATTCTTTCATTGGTTCATCCAGTTTTTGAGGAGGGAGAATTGTATGCTGTATTAGGAATAGATATCACAGTGGATGAGCTGATTAATCGCTATTTGGCAAAGAAGAAAGGTGATTTTTTAATAGTCAATAGTAAAGGGGATATCGTAGGGGGAAATGCTGCTGCGATAGAAGCATTGAGTTTTCCGCCTTTGTTAAATCATGTATATAGAGAAACGATTCATGCAGATAACTTTCGTATTTCAGACTTTAATCTATTCAATAGTAAGAATAGTGAGGTTCGCAAGATGGCGCAGTCTTTTATTTTAGATAGGGAAAATCACTATTTTTTTGAAGATGAATTTAGCCCAGGAGCGGCTTATGCAGTTCCTTTTAGTCTTCTTGATTGGTATTTGATAGAAATTGAAATAAGATCCTAATGAAAAAAAGGATTGGAAATCGCAGAGATTTTTGGCTAACGATTATTAGCGGGAGCGGGTTGGTGATCTTGGTGGTCATGTTGGGAGTTAGTTTTTTTATAACTATAACTGATGCGGAAACCAATTCTAGAAAGCGGTTTTTAAGGAAGCAAACGGAGCTTGCGGCCACAGAGATTGAGATCGCTATAGATCGATTTGAAGTCAATGCTGAGGGGGTGATAGATTATCTGGAAGATGAGGATTTGGATGAGGATGACTTTGGGGGTGATTTGACAAAAGTAGTAAAAGAGGTTTTTAACAACTATCCAGGGCTTATTGACACAGTCTGGATAAATCTGCAGGATTCCGTTATTTATTTGACTAGGACTGAAAGAAATGATTTCATTCGGAATGGAGCTCACGAGGGAATTCCTACAAATGGTAGCCGTGATTTTGAATATTTTTCAAATGGTAATGAATTAGGTTTTGAAATTTATTTTTCTTTAAATCCTGTCAAGTTTTCTAAGGATTTTGTTACTCATTATTACCTGCATAAGGAGGGCACTAAGCTTCTGATGTTAGGTGAGGAGTTAAGGAATTTAGATCAAGGACAGCAGGGAAGGTCCATAATAGAAATTGATGACCTTTCTTTTCAGCAAATCCAAAGTGATGTTGCTATTGGAGTAATAGGGCTTTATGAAATTGATTGGAAGAAAGGACCAACTTCTGGGTCTGGAGTTCTGGTGCAATACCCATTTGACTTTGGGGATTTTTATGAAAATGCAGCGCTCTTATTTATGATTGAATCAGAGTCAGTCACCAGCGGGATTTACAGTACCTATCTGTTATTATTCTCAGGCTTCGTTTTTTTGCTCATAGGAACTGTGATATTCTTTACGCTTTCATTAAAGAATAGATTGGAGTCGCAAAAGCTACTTGAAGAAAGTGCAGAGGAAATTTCAGAGTTATTCGACCAGCAAAACATCCTGTTAAAGGAACTTCGGGGTTTTGTCTTTTTCCATAATTTCAAAGGAGAAATTACTAGAGTCAGTGATGAAGTGGAGGAAATATTGGGTCATCCCAAATCAGAGTTTTTAGAGGCATTTAGAGGTGAAGAAGGGCATATGGATGCCTTGAATGTAAAGAGTTTGGTGAAAGAAGCGCTAAGTCAGTATAAGTCTTTCATAGATTTGGAATATGATTTCGAAAAACCTGATGGCTTAAAAGTCAGACTTAGAATTTTCGAAAAATTAGTCTTCGATGAGGTGGGAAGATTTAATGGAGGACTTGGTATTTGTACAGATATCACTGCTCAATTTCAAATTAATCAGGAATTGATAGAAAGTGGAAAACGCCTTCAAAATCTGATCGATAATATACCCGATATCATATTTACTTATGATAATAATGGAATAGTTCTGGAGGCTCATGTTAAGGATCAAAAATTTCTGAAATCAAGATCTGACGCAGCAATAGGAGTCTCTCTTTTTGATTTGGTTCCGATTGAACAACGGGAACAAACGCAATTTGCTTTTAATCTGGCGAGAAAAACAGAGCAAATCCAGACGGTCGATTTAAAACTCAGGGATGGTGAAGATAATCAATACTTTGAGGTGCGTTTTTTCCCATTGGATACTAAGCGGATGATGTCCATTTCCAAAGACATCACCAGTCAACGTATCTGGGAAAAAGGCCTTGTGGAAGCCATGAATGCTGCTGATCAGGCAAGCAGAGCCAAGTCTGAATTCCTAGCCAATATGAGTCATGAGATAAGAACACCCATGAATGGCCTTCTGGGGATTATTGACTTGTTGGATCAAACTACGCTTGATGCTGAGCAGCTTCAATACCTTGATATCATCAAAAACTCAGGCAATTCATTATTGAATATCATCAAGGACATCCTTGATTATTCGAAAATCGAAGCGGGTAAAATTGAAATCAACTCTACGGTCTTTTGCCCTGCTGATGAGTTGGAAAAGCAGGTGAATATTTTTTATGGCTTAGCCCAGAAAAAAGGAGTGATTTTGACTACCATCTACGAACCAGAGACCAAAGAGCTGATGGAAGGTGATGTGGAAAAAATCAATCAAGTGATTCTGAATCTTGTGGGTAACGCAGTGAAGTTTACTCCGAAGGGTGGTACGGTGAAGGTGAACCTTGAAATTGAAAACATTTCTGGAGAAATTAATTACCTAAAGTGCAGCGTCAAGGATAGTGGAATTGGTATTCCGGCAGAGGAAATACCAAGACTCACGGATCCTTTTTATCAAGTAGAAAGTTCAAGTTCCAGAAGTTATCAAGGTTCTGGATTGGGTTTAGCTATTGCTAAGAAGATTGTTGAATTGATGGGGGGAGAATTGTCCATTAGCAGTGAGCAAGGCAAGGGAGCTCTTTTCGCCTTTTCAGTTATATTGAAAAAGGCCCCCATAATTTTCTCAGAAAATCCCATTAGTGAAATGCCCAAGCGGAGGAATTGGAATGGAATGGCAAGGGAATACCCTATGAGAATTATTTTGGCAGAGGATAATGACCTAAACCTTCAGCTGATGACTTTGATTCTTGAGCAGTTGGGCTATGATTTTGAAGTAGCCAAAAATGGGCAAGAAGCATTGGATATGGTCCAGCAGAAGGAGTTTGATATTATCCTGATGGATGTCCAAATGCCCGTCCTAAATGGACTGGAAGCTGCAAAGGAAATCAGGAAGTTAGAAGGAAAGGAGAAGATTTTCATTGTTGGTTTGTCCGCCAATGTCTTTGAAGAAGATCAGAAAAAAGCAGTTGATGCTGGCATGGATGATTATCTCACTAAGCCAATTCGATTAGTGGCACTGGCCGAAAAGATAAAGGAATATTCATTGAAGAGGAGTTCCAGTGAAATGACATGAGTGAGCTTTTAAGATTTGAGCTTCACTACGCGAAGAAAATAGAATTCTAGGCGTGGAATGGGTGAGGTAAAAAGTGATAGGATTACTAATGCGGTTAATTCTTAAACAAAAAAGCCGGTTGTGAAACCGGCTTTAAATTTAAATAGGAGTATTGATGTCAAATGCTTCCAGATAATCTGAAACTCGCTTGACAAATTTTCCACCAAGTGAACCATCAACGACTCTGTGGTCATAGGAGTGAGATAGGAACATTTTGTGTCTTATTGCGATCACATCACCTGTAGGAGTTTCTATCACCGCTGGTTTTTTTACAATAGCTCCCACAGCCATTATCGCTACCTGAGGCTGAGGAATGATAGGCGTTCCCATTACATTTCCAAATGAACCTACATTAGAAACGGTGTAGGTGCCACCTGCCAAATGATCTGGAGTTAATTTGTTGTTTCTGGCGAGATTAGCCAGTTCATTCACTTTCTTAGAGATCCCAACCAAATTTAACTGATCCGCATTTCGGATAATGGGAACTATCAGATTTCCGCTAGGCAATGCTACTGCCATCCCAACATTGATATCCTTTTTTCTAATGATTCTATCTCCATCCACAGAGATATTGATCATTGGGAAATCCCGAATGGCTTTTGCAACAGCTTCAATAAAGAATGGAGTGTAGGTGATGGATTCACCATACTTGACTTTGTAATCATGCTTATGACGCTCTCTCCACAAGACGATATTAGTCATATCTGCTTCTACGAACGAAGTAACATGAGCCGAAATTCTTTTCGACTCTATCATGCGCTGAGCAATCATTTTACGCATACGATCCATTTCTATGATCTCATCTTCGCCAGAAATACTTACAGGTATTTTTGGGGCAGAAACTGAAGAAATTGGACTTAATGGTTTGGCAGCAGCAGTTCTTGAAGCTATGTAATTGAGCATATCCTGCTTCGTTACTCTGGAATCTTTGCCAGTTCCAGAAACTTTGTCAAGCTCAGCTTTGGTTATTCCTTCTTCCTTTGCCATGCTTTGCACTAAGGGAGAATAGAATCTGTCATTTCCAGAATTACTTGATTCGGAAATCTCTGCTGAATTCAAAATTGCATCTGTATTTGCTGGTGCTGAAGAGACTAGGTCCTCTTTCTTGGTATCTACTTTTGGTTCTTTAGCGGCAGAGCTATTTTCTTCACCTGCAGTTTCTATAATTGCGATAGGAGCGCCCACCGCTATTACGTCACCTTCTTTTGCAAGAATTTGCTTCAATATACCCGCATGTGTGGAAGGGACTTCTGTGTCTACCTTATCCGTAGCTACCTCTAGCACCGACTCATCCTGTTCGATCGTGTCACCCACATTTTTCAGCCAGGTCAGCACTGTACCTTCTATGATACTCTCGCCCATTTTGGGCATCAGCATTTCTACAATTGCCATGGTTATGATTTAATAATTTATTGGGTTTATATACAAGTTTTAAAATTAAATTTTAAAAAACTCTATCCCAAACCTTTCAATAGAAATTTTATTTGTTATTTCTCTAAAATACAAATTCGAAGTAAATTCAAAACTGCGACTCCCGTCAGTTGAATATTAAGTATTCTATCCTGAGTCAGCTGAAGCTTCTTTGTTTCGATAAAGCCTTCTCCAGCACAAGCTATCCAAACTGTGCCCACAGGTTTTTCTTCAGTTCCTCCTTTTGGGCCGGCTACTCCGCTACTTGCCAAACCGAAATCTGATTTGAATAATTCGAGAACGCCAGTTGCCATTTCCTTCACTGTTTCTTCACTTACAGCTCCAAATGATTTCAAAGTTTCATTTTTCACATGAAGAATTTCTTCTTTGTACTGGTTATGATAGGGTATTACTGCCCCTTGAAAATACGAACTACTGCCCGAAATACTGGTAATCAGATGAGAAATGTAACCCCCAGAACAGCTTTCGGCTAAAGCCACTGTTTTCTTATTTACAGACAAAAGCTTGCCGATGGCTGTTTCCAAAGACTCCGAATCATAGCCATACACGTATTTTTCTATACTCGGCAAAACCAGATCAATTTGCTTTTGGATGTCATTTTCGATTTCAGTTTTATCAGTTCCAAAACCTGTAAGTCGAAGTTTGACGTGGCCTAAAGATGGTAAATATGCCAATCGAATCGTTGAAGGAAGTGCATTTTCCCATTCTCTGATCAAATCTGCCAGCCAGCTTTCACCTATACCAACCGTTTTGACCATTCGATGAACGATGATAGGAAGAGGAAAAAGAGTTGGGAGCTTTGGCAAGACAAAGTCCGTCATTAGCTTTTTCATCTCATGCGGCACTCCAGGCATAGACATCCAGTAAGTTCCGTTCCGCTCAAACCACATTCCCGGAGCTGTACCCACCTTATTTGGTACATAAGTGCAGCATGAAGGAAGGTGACCTTGAAGTATGTTAAGTGGGGTCATTTCTCTTCCCCGCTTTTTGAAAAATTCAGTGACAGCTTCTACGGCAGCGGGATTTTCGACGATAGGACAGTCAAAGTATTCTGCCATCAGCGGCTTGGTAAGGTCGTCCCGTGTAGGGCCAAGTCCACCAGTGATCAAAATAATGTCTGCTCTAGCTTCCGCCGAGGCGAAAGCAGCAAGAATATCCTTTCTATCATCGCCAACGGTGGTCTTCCGTACTACTTTCACACCCATTAGGTCGAGTTCTTGGCTGATCCAATGACTGTTGGTATCGACTATTTGTCCATAGAGCAACTCATCTCCTATGGCAATTATCTCTGCTCTGACTACTTTCATCTGTTTATTTCTGATTTTTTATGGTCAGATAGCCTGTCCCGAACGTGTTTCGGGAGAATCTCGCAAAGCTGATATTCATCCCTCTGTGTGACGCTTCAGTAATGCTCGATTTCATGTGGTTATCTTACTTCTGATTTACGAAGTATCTGTGTGAAAATTGTTGGGACAAATCGTTTTAAATAAATCCCTAAGGTTTCTTTTCCTCCGATATAAACTTCTTCCTTTTTGTGTTTGAGGGCGTTGAAAATGTCCTTTGCGCAATCTTCCGCACTCATTCCATTTTCCTGAGCTTTGTCCATTTCATTGAGTGGGGTGCCATCAGCTGTCAAAGCATTTTTGGACACATCAGTTTTGATAAAACCAGGACAAATCATCGTCACAGCTATATTATCCTCGAAATGCTCTAATCTCAGGGATTCAAAAAAGCCGTGAAGCGCGTGTTTGGCAGCGGCATAGCTTGATCGATAAGGAGAACCAAATTTCCCGACCAACGATGAAATCACACCAAATTGCCCTGATTTTCTAGCGATGAAATGGGGGAGAAGTGCCTTAGTAAGTGCCACCGTCCCAAAGAAATTCACTTCCATCAGCTTGCGATCCACCTCAATCGGAGTCTCTCGAATCAGAGATCGCTGACTGATTCCACCATTGTGAAGCATTATATCAATATGTCCGAAGGCGGCAATTGCTTGTTTTGTTTTTTCTTCGAAAGAAGCCTGGTTTATCAGATCGAGTGGGAGAACTTTACAATTTTGTGGATTAGCACTAGAGGATTTGACTTTTTCCAGAGCTTCTAGATTCCTAGCCGAAAGTATGACCTGAAACCCTTCCTTCACAAATTTATAAGCAGAAGCTTCACCGATTCCTGATGAGGCCCCAGTGATCCAAATTACTTTTTTAGACATGCTGCTTGTGGATTCTTTCGTAATTGACGTAAGTAAAAGCGTATTGATGACGCTCATCTGCGGGATGATGTTCGCTTAAGGTAACCTTCCAATTTTCTTTATTGAATTCAGGAAAATAAGTATCTCCTTCAGGTGAAGCTTTCACTTCAGTGAGGATTAGCTCATCTGCCAAAAACAGCGTTTGGCGGTATATCTCACCTCCTCCTATCACGTATAGTTGATTTACGCCCTTATTCTGGCAGAAAGCAAATGCCTCTTCCACACTTTCAAACACGTAGTGTCCCTCAGGAACTTGGTATTCTTTATTTCTGGTGATTACAATATGCGTTCGGTTAGGAAGGGGCTTTCCCAAAGATTCAAATGTCTTTCGCCCCATCAAAATATAATTGTCAGATGTAATTCTCTTAAATCGTTTGAAATCATCGGGTAATCTCCAAACCAGGTCATTCTCCCGACCGATTACATTGTTGTCAGCCAAAGCGGCTATTAGTGATATCTTCATGCAAAATGCTTCTTGGCATGAAGATAACAGGCCTGGACATTGGAAAAAATAAAATGGAACAGAATTACTTATGTGCGGTCGAATTCATAATGTTAGGATATTCAGCCATGGTTAATGACTTGGGGGCCGACTCCTCTATTTTTGTCACCTTCATATCAACAGTACCAGATTCCTCAGAAGTGTATGTCATTTCCATGAAATTACCTTTTGGCATATTTTTTAAATACTCTGCGTATTTTTCCTGAGCTTTTGAGGTCATCATCGGACTATTACTGCTCCAGAATGATGAATATCCTCCGATTGGCTCTTCGGTAACCCAATAGTACCCTTCACCGTCTTCACTTCTCACGTGATATTCCTCGCAATCGTATCCCAAGATGTCTTTTGTTCTTCCGGTTTTTTCTAAGGTAATGTCATTCAAATTAGTTTCTGCTTGGTCTTCTATTAGTTCATCCACATCGTCTAGATCCATTTTGAAAGCGAAACTGGACTTGTTGCCTTTATTATCAAGAAAGACAATAGAGGCTTGATTCTTAAGGTCAAAAACCATCGTGGTCATAGCTTCAGCATTTTTGGGGTCTACTATTTCCATTCCAGTGTAGTCGGCAGATTTGGATAGGAACGATTTCATTAGAACGGGATCAGCAGATTTTCCTTTTTCATCAGTACTCGTCATCTCAAAAACTATATGTCCAAAAAAATCATATTCATCCTCGGTATCAACAGGTTCGCCCATGCCTGCTAAAACTTTGCCCATGTCTAGCCTTCCATAGGAAGTGCTATCAGAGCTATCACCGTACATATCTGAAAACAACTTTTCTAGCTGCCTCTCAGTCATTTTGTTTGCTTCCTTTTCTACTTTTTGCTGTATGGCTTTCTCGACTCCTCTATTGGCAGCGTTCTGAATTTTTTTGATGAATTGAGCTTCTGCCGAAAAAGATAAAGTGAAGATAAAAACCAAAATGATAAAATGACTAAGGAGATTTTTCATGAGTTCCGTGGTTAAAAATGTGTGTTTCTATAAACTCAAGTTCCTTAAAATCAGGTTAAAAATGAAATATTTCTCACTTTTTTCCATGATGAAAAATCATGAGAATTTAAACCCTCTTAGCAAATCGTCTACTTTCATTCGCTTTTTACCTTCAAGCTGAAGCTCTAAAATCTCCAAAACTCCCTCTCCAGTCTGCAATTTTATGTAGCTTTTATTATCAGTATCTAGCTCCCCGATAGCTTTGCTAGTCTTCTGATTTGGGAGGAAATTCGTCTTGTAAATTTTGCAGATTTTATCATCAAATGTAGTCCATGCAGCTGGGTAAGGAGAAAGACCTCGAACTAGATTGTGAATTGATTCTGCTGATTTACTCCAGTCGATTTCGCAAGTCTCTTTGAAGATCTTAGGCGCATGATGAATCGCTTTGGATTCATCCTGAGAAAATGCTTGAACTTTGTCTTGGGCTATATCTTCTACAGTCTTGAGAACCAGCTTTGAGCCAGTATTCATCAATTTCTCATAGACAGTTCCTAGATCATCCTCATTAAGTATTTCCACCTTTTCCTGATAGATAATACTTCCAGTATCGATTTCATGTCTTAGGAAAAAAGTAGTCACACCTGTTTCTTTTTCTCCATTGATGATGGCCCAGTTGATGGGTGCGGCGCCTCGATAATTCGGTAAAAGTGAAGCATGGAGATTGAAAGTGCCCAAAGGAGGCATATCCCAAACTGACTCGGGAAGCATTCGGAAAGCAACTACAATCTGCAAATCAGCCTTCAGAGCTCGGAGTTCCTCTTGAAATTCCGGCGATTTGAGGTTGGTAGGCTGGAGTATGTTCAAATCCAATTTAAGGGCAGCTTCCTTCACGGGAGAAGGAATTAATTTCTGTCCACGTCCTTTTGGTTTATCAGGAGCAGTGATCACAGCCACGATATTCCAGCCATTTTCCACTAATAATTCCAGCCCAGCCACCGCAAACTCCGGTGTGCCCATATAAATGATTCTAAGATTCTTGTTCATGGTAAGGATAAAATGAGAGTTGAGAATAGAGATAAGAGATTTTCGCACTCAGCTTAAGTCTCAATTATAGATTAAGTATTGCATACGAAGCACTTTGTATTTGTCCAGATCAGCTTCCCAACTTGCTGTGATTTCAGCTTCCGTTTTTCCATCCATGATCATCTTTTTCAGTTGATCCGTACCCGCAAGCGTATTGAAGTAGTTAGTGAAGAAAGCTTGGCCCTTGCCAGATTTTCGGTAGGCGTCCAAGAGATATTCTAAAGTAAACTCATGCGTCATGGACTCACCTCTCAAATCCACTCCATAGCATTTTTTATCCTGAAGCGGGGGATTCTTCGACATACCATCTATGCTGACCGGAGTGAAGGTGAAATCGCCAAATTTTGGATCTGGGTAGCCATAAACCTGGAAAGGAAATTGAGTGCCACGGCCCAACGAAACGATGGTTCCTTCAAAAAAGCATGTACTGGGATAGAGCTTGATGGATAAATCATTCGGTAGATTTGGAGAAGGTTTTACAGGTAAATTGTAGGCTTTCTGATGATCCCAATTTCCTACAGGAATTACTTCCAAATCTACTTTCAATCCGCCTTTTAGCCATTTTTCCCCATTGATCATTTGCGCTAGCTCGCCTACAGTAAGTCCGTGAACTACCGGAATAGGATGCATTCCTACGAAGCTTTCAAATCCTTTTTGAAGGACTGGTCCAGCGATGTAATTTCCATTGGGATTTGGTCTATCAAAAATGATCACCTTCTTGCCATTCTCAGCCGCAGCCTCCATCAGGTAATGCATGGTGCTGATATAGGTGTAAAAACGAACTCCCACGTCCTGTAAGTCAAAAATCAAGATATCCAGATCCTTAATTTGTTCTGGGTTCGGTTTCTTGTTATTCCCATAAAGTGAAATTATAGGCAAACCTGTTTTGGAGTCAACGGTGTTATCCACTTTTTCGCCAGCATCAGCTTGGCCACGAAATCCGTGCTCTGGCACAAACACTTTCTTCACCTGTATGCCTTTTTCCAATAGAAAATCTACGACATGCATGTTATTACTCTGAGTCAAAATGCTGGTTTGGTTCGCAACTATCCCAATTTTCTTTCCCTGAAGTTGATCCAGATAGAGTTCCGGGCGCTCCGCACCCGGCAGAGAAGTGCTTTGTCTGCCCAAGGTGGTGAGTGAATTGACGAGAATTAAGAGCGCTATGCTCAAAAAGTAAATAAAGGGCGAAAGTTTCGTTTGCTTCATGCTATTTTGCGGTCTAATCGAACAAATTAAAGCAGTCCTTTGAACCTTTCCTATTTCATCGCCAAAAGAATCAGTTTTAAGAAAGCTGGGGGATTTTCGGCCACCATACACAAAATCGCAGTAGGAAGTCTCGCCTTGGGCTTGGCCGTGTCGCTCGTTTCCTTTATGGTTTTGGGTGGTTTTCAGAGTACTGTTTCGGAGAAAGTTTACGGTTTTACCGGACATTATCAGGTGCAACGCTTCACCATGAGCAATGCCTTTGAAGAGGCTCCCTTTTCTCTGAACTCCCAATTTAACCAAGCACACCAACTTCTGCCTTTTATTACAAAAGTGCAGGCCTTTGCTCATAAAGCTGCATTAATCAAAGGCGATGAAGAAGTGGAAGGGGTGCTGATGAAAGGTGTGGGGCAGGATTTTGACACGTTGGGCTTCCTCAAGTATGTGATTGATGGCAGAATGCTGCGGATTCCTGATGAAGGAACTAGCAATGAAGTCATGCTTAGCCAGTTGATAGCAAATAAGCTTTTGCTTAAGGTTGGCGATAAAATCACGCTTTATTTTGTGCAAGATCCACCAAGATACCGAAGAGTGGAAGTGGTAGGGATATTTCAAACCTACCTGGAAAACTTTGACGAAAAGATCATCATAGGAGAATTACAGACTATCAGGAATCTGAATGATTGGTCCAAAGATCAAATCGGTGGAATGGAGATCTTTGTAGATGACTTTAACAAAATAGATTCATATACTCCAAAAATAGAGGAGCTTATGGATTATGACCTGAAGTTGATCAGTAGCCAGGATAAGTTCTTGGAGATCTTCGATTGGCTGAAGCTTTTGGATAATAATGTCTATGTATTCATAGGATTGATCGGTTTTGTGGCGATCTTCAATATGGGAGCGATACTCTTTATTTTGATCATGGAGCGCACTCAAATGATCGGTTTGCTTAAAGCACTTGGTTCTACGAATCAACAAATCCGGAGAATCTTCTTCTGGAATGGAATCAATATTCTTCTGCGTGGAATGGTAATAGGAAATGCGCTAGGCCTGGGAATCGGCTTTTTGCAAGATCAATTCAAACTGATTCCTCTTGATGCAGCGAGTTATTACATGAGTTATGTGCCGATTGATTGGAACTGGCCTGCGTTTATCCTGATAAATATAGGAATCACTGTGCTGACGGCAGCTGTTTTGTGGATACCTGTCATGGTGATTTCCAGGGTAGATCCTATTCGGTCAATCCGTTTTGATTAGGCTGATAAGGATTGAAAATACTTTTGATTTTCATTAAAATCACCCCAAACCCCGCTTCTTTAAAAATCCCGGGACTCATTTTTGAAGTCCCTTTGGTTCGGTCTGTGAAGATAATCGGTACTTCCACCAGCTTAAATCCCAGCTTCCAAGTGGTGAATTTCATCTCTATCTGAAAAGCATAACCTACAAATCGAACCTCATCAAGTTTGATCCCGGCAAGTACTGATTTGTGGTAACATTTGAATCCAGCTGTGGCGTCTTTTACAGGCAAACCAGTGATGAATTTTACATACACGCTGGCGAAGTAAGACATCAAAACCCTCCCCATCGGCCAGTTCACCACATTTACTCCAGTAATGTAACGGGAACCGATAGCCAAGTCAAAACTCCTATCAGCGCAAACTTCATAAAGACGGATAAGGTCATTCGGATTGTGGGAAAAATCTGCATCCATTTCGAAGATGAAGTCATAATCTTTCGCCAAAGCCCATTTGAAGCCAGTAATGTAAGCTGTTCCCAAGCCTAATTTGCCCACTCGCTCTATCAAATGAAGTCGCTCAGGAAAGGCTATTTGCTGGCTTTTTACGAGATTTCCTGTGCCATCTGGACTTCCATCGTCAATCACCAAAAGCTCAAACCCTCCTGAGAGATTCATCACAGCATGGATCATCTCCACGATGTTTTCTTTCTCATTGAAAGTAGGGATTAGGACGAGTTTTCGATGGTTCATATTTTGATCAA
Source organism: Algoriphagus antarcticus (assembly GCF_002150685.1). Classification (GTDB taxonomy): domain Bacteria; phylum Bacteroidota; class Bacteroidia; order Cytophagales; family Cyclobacteriaceae; genus Algoriphagus; species Algoriphagus antarcticus. The sequence goes on along the minus strand of NZ_MSSW01000040.1, from coordinate 36,641 downwards.
AAGCCAAAAGTAACCTTAAAGACCGATTTTAGAAGAACGGTCTATGTAAATTTTGGTTAAAGTATAGCTTTGCAAAAAAAAAAAAGCATGAATCAACATATCGCTGTCGTAAGTTACTTTTCTACCGGAGCCTACGACACAAATACCACTGATGAAAATCTAATACTTTCTACTATTCTGGAAGAGCTGAGTATTTCACATCAAATCGTAGCCTGGTCTGACCCAGCGGTAGATTGGTCAAGCTTTAGCTGTTTACTTATCAAATCCACCTGGGACTATTTTGACTATTATGAAGAGTTTAAGGTTTGGATAGGGGAAATGCGAAAACTGGGAATTCCAGTTCTAAATAGCTTGGATACGCTAGAGTGGAATTCATCCAAGCGATATTTATTAGAAATAGAGGCAAAGGGTTTTCCAGTTATTTCTGGACATATTTTGAAAAAAGGATTGAAAGTTTCCTCCTCAGATATTTTTGCTAAAATCTCTTCCGATGTACTAGTGATTAAACCATTAGTAAGCGGAGGTGCCAAAAACACCTTGAAAATTGATAAAAAGGAATGGGGCAACTATGAGTCTCAGGTGCAAGCATTGGTGGATGACGAGGCCTATCTAGTTCAGCCTTTTGTCAAAGAAGTGCAAGATGTAGGCGAATACTCTCTTATTTTTTTCAATGGCAAATTCTCCCATGCTGTACTCAAGACCCCGGCAAATCACGATTTTAGAGTTCAGCACTACTTTGGTGGAACGATAAAACACATCCAACCCTCAATGAAAATGCTTGACTCCTGTCAAAATTTGATGGATAAGTTTGGTGCAGACACACTTTATGCACGGGTAGATGGTGTAGCGTGTGATGGTCAATTCTATCTTATGGAATTGGAAATGATTGAACCTTACTTATTTCTTGATATTTCAAGTGGAGCATTGTCCAATTATAAGAAGGCAATCGCCACCCGTATGGCTTAAGCACCACAGATTTCCAGTTGTGCTTTAGCGTATTCACTACCCTTGTTGGCAGCGGTTTGAATAAATTGACATCCTTCAGAATCCCCCATGGCAGTCATACAAATTCCTTTGTGCGCCATTGCTTCAATATGGTTTGGGTTTTTCTTTAGTACAGCATCAAAATCCTCCATGGCCCATTCTAAATATCCAGCATTCATTAAGGCAAATCCACGGTTATATCGCCCTACAATGTTGTCTGGTTCACGTTTGACATAGGAATTGAATGAAGCAGCACATCCCAATGCATCTCCTTGATACGCGAGAGCCATGCCTGTATAAAAGTAAACTTTGGGATGGTCAGGATTTAATTGACTAGCTAGTCTCAGGAATTCTTCTGCCTTTTGGAATTTCTCAGTCATAAGCATAGTGCGACCTAGAAGATAAATGATGTCGAAATCAGTTGCATCAAGTGTTGCCGCACGAAGAAGGCTCAATTCTGCATTATCGTAGTCCTTTTTTTCGAACAATAACTTTCCCAATCCTGCATAAGCCTGAGCATATTGATTGTCTATGGAGATAATACGTTCGTAATCGGCTTTTGATTTCTGTAGTTCTCCAATCTCTTCATAGCATCTCGCCCGCATATGTAGCGCTTTCACGTCGGTCACGTGGAAAAAGAGGTATTGATTCAGGTTTTCAATAGCATCATCGTATTTATTGTTATTGAAAAGCTGCTCTATGTTTTGAAGGCTACTTGAGCAAGAGCTACTTGTATATACTAATAAAAGTATAGTCAGGATACGTAAAAGTCGTTTCATTACTAAATGAACAAAAAAATAAGGATTAGGAAAAATATTTCTTATGAAATTTTCCTAATCCTTTTATAAATCCATGTTCAAGTATAGAATGATCCTAATCTGCTGAGCCTTAAAGCACTCCTTTGGTACTTGGAAGCTGATTAATGTTTCTTGGATCACGCATTACAGCCATTTTTATAGCTCTTGCCAATGCTTTGAACATTGCTTCGATTTTATGATGCTCATTATCGCCTTCGGCTTTGATATTCAGGTTACACTTAGCGGTATCTGAGAAGGACTTAAAGAAATGATAGAACATCTCGGTTGGCATATCACCAACTTTCTCCCGCTTGAATTCAGCCTCCCAGACGATCCAAGGTCTTCCACCAAAATCTATCGCAACCTGCGCCAACACATCATCCATAGGCAAAAGAAAACCATAGCGATAGATGCCTTTTTTATCTCCCAAAGCCTTCAAATAAGCCTCTCCAAGAGCCAGTGCTGTATCCTCAATCGTATGGTGCTCGTCTATGTGCAAGTCACCATTTACTTTGATTTCTAGATCCGTACTTCCATGTTTGCCGAGTTGCTCCAGCATGTGGTCGAAGAAATGCAAACCTGTTTTGATGTCGCAATGCCCGTTTCCGTCCAGATTTAGCTTAATATAAATGTCTGTCTCTGAAGTCTTACGGCTTACTTCTGCTGATCGGGGAGGCATTTTCAAAAACACGTAAATCTCATCCCAATCTCTGGTGCTCAATGCTGCACTTTCAGTAGGTTCTCCAATAAAGATAGCTTTTGCTCCTAAATTCTCAGCAAGCTTCACGTCTGTCAATCGATCTCCGATTACAAAAGAATTTGCCAAGTCATATTCTTCTGAAAAGTAAGCTGTAAGAAGACCTGTTTCTGGTTTTCTGGTAGGAGCATTTTCGCTTTCAAATGTTTTATCCACATGGATTTCCTTGAAGAAAATATTCTCCTGCTCCAGCGTTTTGAGCATTTTGAATTGTGCGGGCCAGAAGGTGCTTTCGGGAAAAGAATCCGTACCCAAACCATCCTGATTTGTCACCATCACCAACTCAAAATCAGTCTCCTCGGCGATTTTTCTAAGATTGGAAATAGCCTTCGGCAAAAACTCTAACTTCTCTAAGCTATCTACCTGAAAGTCAGTTGGTGGTTCTTTGATGATTGTGCCATCTCGATCTATAAAAAGTACTCTCTTTTTCATGGACTATTGGTTAAAGCTTTCTGTGTAGATTTTTTTCAAGGCTTGAATAAATGCATCATTTTCAGCTCTAGTTCCTACAGAGATTCTAAGGCATTCTTCACAAAGCTGAACTTTGGATCTGTTTCTCACAATGATCTTTTCTTCGATCAGGTCGTCGTACACATGGCCTGCATTTGGGATTTTCACTAGAAGGAAATTCGCATGAGAAGGATGGATTTTCTCGACAAAATCAAGCTGACTCATTTCCTTCTTTAAGTATTCACGTTCCTGGAGAATGTCCGCGATCATCACATTTACTTTATCTACATTCCTGATCGCTGCCAAAACAGTCTGTTGAGTCAGTCCAGAAATATTATAAGGAGGTTTGATTCGGTTCAGAATCTTAATCATTTTCTTGCTGGCAAAAGCCATCCCAAGTCTAAGAGAAGCAAGTCCCCAAGCTTTTGAAAATGTCTGCATGACCAGAAGATTACCATATTCACTCAAAAGAGTGGTAAAGCTTGGCTCATCACTAAAATCAATATATGCTTCATCCACGACCACCAGGCCATTGAATTCCCGAAGCAGTTTTAGAATATCCTCACGATTTACCTTATTTCCGCTTGGGTTATTTGGCGAGCAGACAAATATGATCTTTGTGTTTTCATCTACCGCATTTAAAATCAGATCTGGCTGAAGTTGGAAATCGGCAGTCAAAGGAATTTTTCTGGTTTCTACATCATTGATGCCGGCGCTTACCTCATACATTCCATAGGTAGGCGGCAGGAGGATCACGTTGTCTTTTCCAGGATTGCAAAATGCTCTGAAAAGCAAGTCAATTGCTTCATCAGAACCATTTCCCAAGAATATTTGAGAGGATTTCACTTCTTTGATCTTCGCAATTTCCTGCTTCAAATCAAGCTGATAGGGGTCAGGATAGCGATTGTGATCCTCATCGGTAACAGAACCGTAGGGATTTTCATTTGCATCCAGAAATATGCCTTCCTTGCCGGTGTATTCATCTCGGGCGGATGTGTATGGCTGTAGGTTTGCGATGTGAGGTCTAAGTAATGGGGTTAGGTCAAACTTCATTTCTTCTGTTTTTTGAGATGTTTGAGTCTGATTGAAACGGCATTTTTGTGTGCATCCAGCAGTTCGTTTTCTGCCATGATTTCTATGGTCGGACCTAAGTTTTTCAATCCCTCAGGACTGATTTTTTGATAGGTTATTTTCTTCACAAAGCTGTCAAGCGACACACCGCTGTAATTTCTTGCGTAGCCATAGGTTGGCAAAGTGTGATTGGTGCCTGAGGCATAGTCACCCGCTGATTCTGGCGTGAAGTTGCCTATGAAGACCGATCCTGCATTGTAAACGGCACTCACAGCTGCCTCTTCTTCCACCACGCTGATGATCAGATGCTCAGGTGCATAGAAGTTAATCAATTCCATAGCTTCCTCAGCGCTGTCCATTAGTACAGCTATTGAATTGGCAAGAGCTTTTTTCGCAATGTCTTTTCGTGGAAGTTTTTCTAGCTGCTCATCGATCTCTTTGATTACACGCTGCGCAAATTTCTCTGTGTCTGTCACCAAAATGACTTGGCTATCCACGCCATGCTCTGCCTGAGAAAGTAAATCTGCCGCTACAAAAGCTGGATTGGCAGAATCATCCGCATAAACCAACACTTCGGAAGGACCTGCGGGCATGTCAATGGCCACTCCGTATTTAGTAGCGATCTGCTTTGCTGCTGTCACAAATTGGTTTCCAGGGCCAAAGATCTTATCCACTTTTGGTACGCTCTCAGTTCCAAAAGTCATAGCAGCAATAGCCTGTGCTCCGCCGGCTTTTACGATTTTGGTGATGCCTACCAATCCAGCAGTATAAAGAATGGCCGGGTGGATTTTCCCTTCTTTATTTGGAGGAGAGCAAAGCACAATTTCTTTGCATCCAGCCAATACAGCGGGAATTCCAAGCATTAATACGGTGCTGAAAAGCGGAGCCGTACCTCCAGGAATGTATAAGCCAACCTTTTGGATTGGGATGCTTTTCCTACTGCAAACCACTCCTGGCATTACTTCATCTACCAACTCAGGAGTGGCCTGAGCCATGTGGAAGCGCTCAATATTTGCCTTGGCAACATTAATAGCTTCTTTCAAGGCTGGAGAAATAGCAGCTGCTGCTGATTGGATTTCTACTTCCGATGGAAAAAGTGACTCCAATTCAACGTGATCGTATTCCATTGCGAATTTGAAAAGGGCTTTGTCGCCGTTTCTTTTCACTTTCCGCAGGATTGGCTTAACGATCTTATTTATCTGCTTGGTTTTAAATGTTGGCCGAGCCAACTGCTTTTTCCAAGTTTCCTTACTAGGATTGTCCAGGACTTTCATGTGTATGTAATTTGATTTCGATAGGACACATTGTATCTCGCATGGAAAATAATCATCCCTCTGTGTAACGGTTTAGTCAAGCTCGATTTCATTTGATTTCTGGTCTTGAGTTGTGCAAATAATTATGCAGGATTAAAGAATCATCTTTTCTATAGGAACGACCAAGATGCCTTCTGCTCCGGCAGCTCTGAGTTCCTCGATATTTTCCCAGAATTGATCCTCGTTCAGTACTGAGTGAACGGATGACCAACCTTCTTGAGCAAGTGGCAGAATAGTAGGGCTACGCATTCCGGGAATCAAGCTGGTGATTTTCTCAATGGAATGATTTGGCGCATTGAGCAAGACGTACTTGCTGCTTTTCCCTTTCTGAACGGCATTGATTCTAAAGAGAAGCTTTTCTGCAATTTCCTTTTTCCAATCGGGCAGATTATTATGGGCGATCAAAACAGCTTCGGATTTGAAGATTTCTTCTACTTCCTTCAAGCCATTCATCATCAAGGTAGAGCCAGAGCTTACGATATCACAGATTCCTTCTGCCAGACCAATGCTTGGTGCGATCTCTACGGAACCAGAGATTTCGTGGATATCGGCATTGATATTTTGGCTTTTGAGATAATCACCAAGAATTTTAGGGTAGGAGGTGGCGATGTTTTTTCCTTCGAAAAACTCCACTCCATTATATTCCTGACCTTTTGCTATCGCTAGAGAAAGTCTGCATTTGGAAAAACCAAGAGCCTTCATAGTAGTGACATTCTTGTCTTTCTCTACGACTTCATTTAGACCGACAATCCCAAGATCAGCGACTCCATCGGCTACATAGCCAGGGATATCGTCATCGCGGAGAAATAGGAATTCAATTGGGAAATTGGTGGAAGTGGACTTGAGTTTGCCCGTTCCATTATAAAACTTGATGCCACATTCTTTGATGAGGCTGAGAGAGTCGTCAGATAGTCTGCCGCTTTTCTGCACGGCAATACGGATTATTTTTTCCATGTTGGCAAGTTACGCTAAGAAATAAAATGATATAGTAAATGTTGGCGAAAAGCGGAATCCCTATCATCGGCTTCACCGGGTGTGTAAAAATATTCCTCAGGAGGAATGATGGAAATGATGCATCAAGTTGCCTTGATGTGCTGTTGCTAAAAAATCAATATTTCTATTGCTGTTTTCCATTATCGTTGGCAAAGATAGGGTTCGATGGAGAAAATGCAAATTGAGAGGTGTTATTTTGAAAGTCTTTTTTAACCAAAAGAATACGAAGGTTTCGCAAAGGTCGCAGCTCTTAGTTAGTTCAAGTTCTTCAGACTTGGTCTCCATTCAGTGAAGTGTTCAGACTGCTCAATAACTGTTGGAGAATTTTACAAGAGCAGTTTGAAAACTGTAAGTAAGCCAAATCACAAGTATGAAGACTCGTGCCAATGGGTACTTCTGAGCCTGTAAACTGGGACTTATCACACCTAATCAGGATGATTTATTGATCTAAGAGTTTCTCCAGACTATCCATATCACCGCTTAAAGCCTTGCTGATAGCTTTGTTCCAGTTAGACTGTTTCTCCTTATTTATTCCATTTTTGGTTTGGCTATCGTATACTTCCTGCAACAGATTCATCTCCCTGTAAGCATCCAGATAGACATCGTTGAGCTTTGCCTCGAATAGATTTGGTTCTAATTCCATACTATTGAGTCTTTCGATCATCCGATTAGCGGCAATTCTGGTAAGGTCAAAATGCCGCTGCTCATGATTATTAGCATAGTCATCAGCATCTTTAACCCAAGATTGGCCAGGAAGCATATATACTTTTACTTCAATGGTTTGCACGATTTCTCCAGCTTCAATTGATGCATTTCCTTCGATGGATAGACTACTGAAAATTGTAGCATTGTATGAACTTATTCGATTGGGGGAGTCGGTAAAATCATCCCAAGTCAAAGGTCTTTCACGATCATAAAATACGGTGTCTTTACTGCTTGGTCTTTTTGGGTCGAGAATATTCAGACGGACTTTCTTCGCCAGTGATCTGTTGCTTTGATATTGAGTGCTAAGCCAAGCATCGAAATATTCCCAGCTATTTTCAAATAATCTTTGTATTGAGGTTTCTACATTATTCATTTGGTTTGCAGGTCTTCCATATTTAGCCTTGCTATTGAAGTCAACTAAATGAACTGCCTCATTTTCTCCAAGTAGAAAGAAACCGAGGCTCAGTTGGATCTCACCTTTATATCCTCTGAGATCAGGTTGATAAGCTTCCTTGAGGTCCAGATTGTAAACTTTCACCTGAAGCTTATAAGAAGGATTTTGGGTGGTAATTATTCTGGCATTGTAAAAGGCCAGGGCTTGTTGAGCTAATTTTCCTCCGAAGTTAGCAGGGTGTTTATTTCGCTGGGAATCATAGACCTGTCCAATAGATTGTTGCACACGGGAATCTATGACTTTATCGAATAGGTAATTTTTTTCTTGGGCAGATTTTCCGACTGGGTTAAGCTTCAATGTCAAATCTTGACCTATGGAAATACCCACAGAAAGGGAAAGACCGATAATAACCAAGAGCAAGATTTTCATGATTTGGAAAACGTAGTAAGGCGAAAAGGGTTTTCACACGTGTGCAGTCTATCTATAAACAAAAATAATCATCTGCTATACGAAAATGGAGGTCTTTGGCCTTTTTTAAATCGCGATCATTATATAAGTACCTAGTCCAAGCAGAATGGGATATTTGCAGATTTCAGCTCCTTTTCCTGGAAGAATAAATTAATGATTGGTTTCTCCTCGATAACCTTATTTAGTGAGGCGAATAGCGCAGGACAGGATTGCCGAACTACTTTGCGGACTGTATATATTAGGCATTCAAAAAAAGAAGCGCAGCTTTTGACTACGCTTCAATTATATGGTTGACATTTGATTTATTTGAAAAGCTGCGGTGTAAAAATTGCGAGATAATCCCTCCAGTTCGCCCATGTATGTCCACCTTCACTTTCGTGATACTCGTGTTCAAAACCTGCTTTGTTTAACACGGACAACAGTCTTTTGTTTGCTTCCATCAGAAAATCATCTTTACCGCAGCCAACCCAATAGGTAGTTACTCCGCTTTCTTTCAAAGCTGTGAATTTTTTCTCCAGCTCAATCCTATCGGCGTTGGCATCGAAAATCCCGCTGCTGAAAACTCCGATATAGCCAAATGTTCCAGGATATTCAATAGAAGCCGTGATCGTATGTGCGCCGCCCATTGATAGTCCTGCAAGTGCTCGACTTTCTTTGGCATCTTTTACACGGTAATTCTTCTCAATATAAGGCACCACATCTTCTACGAGACTTTTTTCGAACTTGCCTTGGAACTGCGCTCGACTTTCTCTCGTCATTTGTCCCACTTCTGAAACATTTCTTAGCGTGCTAGTTTGCCAAGCATTTCCATTGGTCATGACGACAAGCATTGGTTTTGCTTTGCCTTCGGCTATCAAATTATCCAAGATATAATTTGCACGGCCTAGAGATGACCAAGCATCTTCATCTCCTCCTGCTCCATGAAGTAAATACAATACTGGATAGTTCTCATTGCTGGAATCATATCCTGGAGGGGTTTACACATACATTCTTCTGTATATATCCAAGGAGGGCGACTGGTACCAAACTTTGGAAATTGATCCATGAGGAGTCTCATTCAATTCAAATAGTTCTGCTCCCTCTCCCGGAATGATAAGCATGCTGGCATAGCGAACTCCATCCCGAAGTGCATGAGGATTGGTAGGGTCAATGGCTGCTACCCCGTCGACAAGGAAATTGTAGTGGTACATGGATGATGCCAGTGGAGCTGTTGATACAGACCAAACGCCCCGTTCATCTTTTTTTAATGGAAGGCTTTCTCCATTTGCCATCCAGCTACCGTTTACAGTGACAGCATTTGCGTCAGTGGATAATACACGAAAAGTGACTGAGTTGTCAGAAGCGATTTCCGGAGAGACCACTTTTGGAGCCTGCATGGCACTCCTCTCCTGAGCCAGAGCGATTGTGCCAGTATCAAGTAATAGTAAAGCCAGAGTCCAGGCTTTTAGATTAGTAAGGTTCATAATGATTGGTTTAAGGTTATTCGAAATCCTGAGGAGCATACGGAGTCATAAGCACGCTCCAGTTTTTTTTCAGGATTTACTAGTAGGATTACTAGTAGGTATTTGATTTTCCAAATCTTCTATTGTGTCCTATTGAAAATTACAATAAAAACTTGGGGATTTCCAAAGAAGGATCAGTCAACTCTCTGTATTGTTTTGCGATTAGAATATATGATGAATGAAGGTTTGTTCTTCATTATTCAGCTTAAGTTCAGAAAATCAAAGGATGTTATGGTGATTTTACAAAAATTGATCGGTTAGTTGAATACTATCGAACGAAGTGTGTTCGGAAGCGTACAGGAGATTAATTGGGATAAAAATCAACTTCACGGTTTTTAAATTTTTTCAAAATTAATTTCCCTTAACAGGCAATGTTTGGCGCGACATCATAAACATTGAAATACCTAAAAAGTGTACGATAGCAATGCACTCGGTCGGGGATGTGATCACTTATTGTACAGGTTTTGTTAAAAAATCGTGATCCTTTCAAAATTTAATTCTGAATTCTTCTTAAAAATTTAAAGAAGTGAAAAATTATCAGTCTTCCAGCAAAGATTGTTTTTGGATTGGTATGCGCTTAGCATTAGGGAAAGCACAATACTAAACCAAATATTATGAAAACCTTATTCACAGTAGCATTAGCAAGCGCATTATCTTTTAGCTCATTGGTAGCAAACGCAAGTGAAGATCTGAGAGCACTTTCCTCTGTCAATTCAAACTACAAAAAAATCAGTGTCACGCTCAACGAAGGTCTTGGCAACGCTAAAATTTCTATTTTGGATGCAGATGGAAAAAGCCTTAATAGCAGAAACGTACGCGTGAAAGATGAGAATTTGCTGGTTCCTTATGACTTGAAAAATTTACCAGCGGGTGAGTATCAAGTGAAAATTGTAACCAATAATGAAGAAATTGTCTACACTGTAGAAACTAAAGAGCAACCTATTTCTTCAAATGATTTGCCTTTGATGGCTTATGGTAAAGTATTGGATGACAATACCGTGAGACTGGCAGTTGTGGGCTTGCTTGAGCCAGGAGTAGATGTGAAAGTTTATTCTTCAGAAAGCGGCAAGCTTATTTATGAAGAGAAAATCAACCAAGCCGAAGGATTCATCAAGAACTTTTCATTCAACGGTTTGAAAGCTACAGATATCTACATGGAAGTAAAAGATGTAAAAGGAAGAAGAAAAACATTGTTCTTGTAAGGATTAAGCCAACTATTACCACAAGCCCTGATTTCCGAATCAGGGCTTTTTTTGGGTGAATTATTTTAACCGCAATGGACACAAAGATTTTCGCAGAGGTCTCAATTATATAGTTTATTTGGATACCGCCTGGTTTCTCTAGGATTTCCCCAAATATTGTGACCCGTATGAAGGCTGATCTTGAAAAGACCTACGTGTATTAGCAAGTTTGTCAGCGAAGATCTGCGATAATTGAAAGGTTTTTTAAACTACAGCCACTTTTTTCTCTTGAAGTAAATGAAGGGCAAGATTGCCGAGCAAATCATAGCAATCAATACGATCGGATATCCAAAAGCGAATTTAAGTTCCGGCATCGTTTCAAAGTTCATCCCATAAACGCCGGCAATGAGTGTAGGAAGAGAAATACAGACGGTAACTACCGTGAGCATCTTAAAAATGTGATTTTGTTCCAAGTCAATCTTATTCGAAACGTTCTCTCTTAAATCGTCTAAACGGTCAAAATTGAACTCGATGTAATCGGAAATTACGGTCAGGTCATTCAGCTCAGTTCTTATACTTTCCTTTAACTCCGCTTTTTGTTCCCAGTTACTCTTGATATATAATCTCAAAACCCGTGTTGTCTCAAGCAGTGATTCTTTGATAAGTAAGTTGTTGAAATTATATCGTGTGATGATATCCATGACATTGCTGGAAAATTCCTTTTCTATCAGAATGTCGTTAGCGAGCAGTTTGACTTTTCTACTCAGGCTTTCCGTGATATCTGCGAAATAGTCAGAGACAAACTCAAACTGAAATTTGAAAATACCCTGCAAATCTGGGATCCGCTGCAAGGAATTTATTTTGGCTGGATACTTCTCATTGAAATACGCATCAAGATTTAAACTGGTAAAAAGGAAAAGCCCCACTTCGGTGATTATAATGAACAAGGGCTCTTCAACCATCGTTCTCTCAGTGTTGTAATACGGGATGGAGAAGTGAAATGCTGCTTGATTTTCATTTTCCAAAAAGTGTGAACTGATTTCTATATCCTCAAAATGCTTCATTATGGTGAAATCCAGCCCATAATTCTCCTCCAGCCAGCTCAACTCAGAATTGGTATAATCCATAAACTGCATGACATGAAAGTCAAGTTCTGAAACCGTCAGTTCACTCACACGTTGAGCTTTAAAGGACTTTTTATTTTTTAGGAGAATTTCGATCATTGGGTTCATTTTAAGTAAGTATCATTTACCGTAGTATTATTCTCCATTTTAAATTTTAAATTCCTTTCATCCTTCCTTCTTCTCACAATCCAATATGCCACCAACATATTTGGAACCCAGCAAAGCCAAGCGACGATTCGATAAGCAGGTTCAAAGTCGCCTTGATGAATAATGATTAAGATAGGAAGCCAGATTCTGAGCGTCACCGCTGCAAAACAAGCCGCATAGCTAAAGATCATCCAGTCCTCATGTGCGTCGTAATTATGCTTTTTGGCAGTAAACCATCCCATCATGGAGGTGAGTAACCAGATAATTCCCAAAGATATAAATCCAATTATACTGACCGTTCCACCTGTAGCATAGAGTCCAATATAAATCCCTGCCAGACTACTGAAGAATGCAGCTGTGACGTATGCCATTCCGATTCTCTTATGAAGCTTTCTGTTTCTATCCCGAAAGGCCTTGGGGAATTGAACCCAGCCAATCAGCAGTGCGAATCCCCCAAGGATAATGTGGGTGTAAAATCCAGCATTCCAGAGATTGGAAATGAGTAGGTCTGCAGATTTGGATTGGAGTAAGCCGAAATTTCTGTCTACAAAAAAATACAGAACAGGATACAAGCCAATGAGGGTACCAAGAATTCCAACTATCCACCAGCTGATCTTTCTTAAGACAGGTTTCATAGATACTAGATTTTAGATCATTGGGCGTTTTGATGAGTGAATCTTGACATTAGAAACTACTTCGAAAGATATTTCTCCAACTGGTCAAAAGTTCCACCAAATCCCTGTTCCATATTTCCAATATTATCAGCGAACACTTTCTTTGAAGTATCAGAGGCATTGTGAGGAAAGGAAACCATATCTATTCTGGCTTTGCCTTCCTCTACGTAAAATTCCAGATCTACAATCATTTCCATAGGCCAGTCCGCACCAAATGGTACTTCAGGAGCTTTGACAGTTTCGCCGGCTTCATTGGAAAAGCAATTGATAAATTGAAGTTTGGAGGATTCTTTGATTTCTTTAAATACCCATTTTGCCCACATTGCATTGTTTTCCTTATCTCTAAGCACAAAGTGAAAAATTCCTTCTGGATGAAATTCGAAGGTTTTTACTTGCATTTCGTGTCCCACTGGACCCCACCATTTTTGGAGGCTTTCGGACGTGGTAAAAGCATCGTAAACTTCCTTTTTTGAATTTGTAAAGTAGTGGGTGATTTCGAGTTCGGCTGGCATTAGCGTTGATATTAAGGTTCTTACTTGGGAAAAATAGTTGATGTTTAAATTGTGCTATTCCACCTTTAAGGAGGCTAGGGTGATTTGACTTTAATATAGTTGAAACTCAATTTTCATAGCGTTTGATAGTTTCTTCTAAAATCTCGTCCGCTCCTTCTAAAGAATAAGTTTTTACTTTCCCTGAGTGTAATTTTTGATACTCAACTTTCAATTCTGAGCCAGAAAAAGCGAAATCATTATCTTTTGTAAATACCTACGGATCTTCTTTGTCAAATTGCTGGAGGAGAGATTATACTTTTCCATGAATCTTCTCAATTACTGTTATTATGATCGTTTCCGTAGTGTAAGATAAGATTTGTGACTTTTAAAATCAGCAATGAGCTAGATTTTAAAGAATTCCCTGCAACCTCAAATATTGAAGCAACATAATCGTTTTGGCATCTTTGATCTCGCCATTGTTCACCATCTCTAGCGCATCATCAAAAAGCATTTCCAGTACTTCTATGTTTTCCTCCTCATGATCTACGCCACCACCTTCGCTTACTTTCATATCTTTGGAATAGGCCGCAATAAAGAAATAGAGAATTTCCGTGACTGAACCTGGAGACATATAGGCTTCAAAGATTTTTTTTACATCCTTGACCACGTAGCCAGTTTCTTCTTCAGTTTCTCTGCGAATGCAATCCTCGGCATTGTCCTTATCCAAAAGGCCTGCGCAGGCTTCGATCATCATGCCTGATTGATTGCCATTCGTGTAGGTGGGCAGTCTAAACTGACGCGTAAGAATGACAGTTTTCTTTTCCTGGTTATACAAAAGAATGGTCGCACCATTTCCCCGGTCGTATGCTTCTCGGGTTTGGGTGATGACCTCACCGTTTTTCTTTTTGTATTCAAAAGTGATTTTCCGAAGTGTGTACCAATTATCGGATAGCACTTCGGTTTTTAAAATGTTGACGTCTTTGAACATGGGTATAGCTAGTAGTTGAAAATAAACCTAGAGATTTGGCTATGGATTTGATTGGTTTTTAAAATTCTAAATATAATGTGTAGTAGATAGTTTGTACTGTTTACCCTTTTACTTTTCACTACTTACTTCTTGCAAATCTTGCAAATTTTACTATTTCCGCCCCGCATGCTGGCTCCGGACTAAATTGATCCAATGGATTATTTTTTATACTCGGGCTCCTTCCGCATGATCAACTTTCTTACCATCCAGCGTAATGTATTCCCCCATAGCATCTGCCGTCATGCAAGAATGAACAGGAAGTATTCCCAAAAGATCTCCAACTTTTACTTTGGCCAACAATTCGTCCGAAGCCTTGATAATTCCATGCTCTTGGGAAATGCTTTTCAAGAAGGATTTTTTTTCAGGAATCGTCCAGCCATTTTCATTTAGATAAACGACTTCGCCAAAGTTCTTCAACCCATTTTCTCCTACCAAAACATCCTTGGCAAGATGAACTCCACCGCCGTGGACTAGGATTTCTTTGCGGTTCTTTTTGATATCTACTACAGGAACTGCAAGGCAAACTGCGATGTCTCTTTTCTCACATCCACCCAATTCAGCTTGCATCAGGTCATAGAACACAAAATTACCAGGACCCATTTCGTCTATATCCTCAAAATCCTCCATCACTGCACATCCGGGTGTATCACCGATTCTGGACACTAAATTTGGAAACTCGGTGCTGTATTTGTTTTTGAGCATTCCCAGTGCATTTCTGGACTGCTCGTAAATAGCAGGGATATCAGGCATGTAATATGTGTGTCCAGGATGTAGGTAAAAGCCTTTGAACTTCAGCTTATCCGACTTTTTGGCAATCAGCATGATCTCCTCAATCAAACCGAAATCAGTTACTTCCACTCCAGTTCGGCCGTAGCCCGCGTCGATTTCAATAAAAAAACCAACTGAACTCTCTAATTGATCCGCTAGCATTTGAGTAGTTTCTGCATTGATCAACTGCACAGATATTGATTGTTTTGCAGCAATTTTATTGAGTTTGGGGATTTCAAGGGGATTGAAAGGAAATGCGATGTGGATATTTACCCAACCTTGACCCGAAAGATATTCTGCCATTTTGATGGAAGAGACTGTCACTTCAGTGATGTTATATTCTTTTGCCCAGTCACCGATTTGGTGCGATTGAGCAGTTTTGAAGTGGGGAACCAGTTTCATGTCGTGTCGGGCAGCCTTATCAGCCATACGTTTGATATTGGCTCGGCAGATTTTTTCGTCTAGAAGTAGCGTAGGGGAGGTTATTTGATCGAGGTAGCTCATGAGTGATTATTGAGTTATTAAAAATTTTATTGAAAGTAAGAAAGATTTACCATGTAAGAAATACGATTTACGGCATTCCCGCAGAGTTGAGCTGATTTATAAAGCCAAGTATCTTTGAGTTGTAAAGTAGTGAAAATTGCGCCTTTGCGCCGTTATGAGAGAACCAATCCTTCATTAATCTTGTCCGTGTAAAGCTTTCTAGGTTTCGAAAAACTCAAAGTAAAAAAAAGTTGCGCCGCCGCGCCGTTGCGAGAAATGTTTTCATTAAAGGCGTCTTTGCGCCCTTGCGGGAGTTTATCAACCGATAGAAATTCTTACAGCCATGCAGGTATCACCGTCAATTCTATTAATTTTGTCCCCCAATATATACGGCTGGAATCGGCCTAAATAGCATTCTTAATTGCCTCAAAACCTTCATGGAAGCAAAGAAAATACGGAGCACCTTTATTGAGTTTTTCCAATCCAAGCAGCATCATTACGTTCCCTCATCACCGATTGTGGTCAAAAATGACCCAACCCTGATGTTTACCAATGCGGGAATGAATCAATTCAAAGACGCATTTCTAGGTAATGAAATCGCCAAATATTCCCGAGTCGCCAATTCACAGAAATGCCTTCGTGTAAGCGGTAAGCATAATGATCTCGAAGAAGTGGGAGTGGATACCTACCATCATACGATGTTTGAGATGCTGGGCAACTGGTCCTTTGGAGATTATTTCAAAAAAGAAGCGATCGAGTGGGCTTGGGAATTGTTGACTGAGGTTTATGGCTTGGAAAAGGATAGATTGTACGTATCTGTATTCCAAGGTGACGAGGGAGATAACTTAGGCTTGGATCAGGAAGCTTATGATCTTTGGAAAGCCATTGTGCCAGAAGATCGCATTATTTTGGGTTCCAAAAAAGATAACTTTTGGGAGATGGGTGATGTGGGGCCTTGCGGTCCTTGTTCAGAAATTCATATTGACCTGAGGTCAGATGCTGACCGTGCTCTGGTAGCCGGTAAAGACTTGGTAAATAATGACCACGAACAAGTGATCGAGATTTGGAATCTGGTATTTATGCAGTTCAACAGGATTTCAGATGGATCATTGAAAGCTCTTCCATCGACTCACGTCGATACTGGGATGGGATTTGAGCGATTGGTGAGAGCCATTCAGCACAAATCTTCCAATTACGACACAGATTTGTTTACCCCATTCTTGGTTGCTTTGGCAAAGAAATCCGGTAAGGTTTACGGTGAAGATTTGGCAACAGATATCGCGTTTCGGGTGATTGTAGATCACATTCGAGCGATTTCTTTTACTATTGCTGATGGCCAATTGCCTTCCAATAACAAGGCTGGTTATGTGATTCGTAGAATCCTGAGAAGAGCTGTTCGTTATGGATATACTTTTTTGGGTTTCCATGAGCCATTTTTATATGAGTTGACCTCATTGATTGCTGATAATTTTGGAGATGTTTTCCCAGATGTCAGACAGCAGCAGGAGTTTATCGCAAAAGTGATTTATGAGGAAGAAGCATCTTTCCTTCGCACGCTGGACAATGGTCTTAAAATACTCGATCAGATTAAAGCAGAATTGAAGGCCAATAATGATAATGTTATTTCTGGAAAAACTGCTTTTGAACTATATGACACCTTCGGATTCCCACTTGATCTGACTTCTTTGATTGCCCGTGAAAGTGGACTTTCATTGGATGAAAAAGGTTTTGCAGAAGAAATGGAAGCTCAGAAGACACGTTCCCGTGCTGCTTCTGAATCTGAAACAGGAGATTGGGTGATTGTAAATGAGGACAATGGAGTTGAGTTTGTAGGATACGATTTTCTTAAAGCACATTGTCAGATCATCAAGTATCGGGTCATATCTGATAAGAAAGGTGACAAATATCAATTGGTATTAGACAAAACTCCTTTCTATGCGGAAAGTGGTGGACAGGTTGGAGATACAGGATGGTTGATATCCGAGACTGAAAAAGTTAAGGTAATCGACACAAAAAAAGAGAATGATCTGATTGTTCATTTCGTGGAAAATCTACCCAAGAACCCAGAATTGACATTTGGTGCTGAAGTAGATGCGGATAAGCGTTTTTTGACTGAAAATAATCACACTGCTACACACTTGCTTCAATCGGCATTGAAAGAAGTGCTTGGCGATCACATACAGCAGCGTGGTTCGTTGGTAAATCAGAACTTGCTTCGCTTTGATTTTTCGCATTTCAGCAAATTATCTAATGAGGAAATCTCCGAAGTAGAGGATATCGTCAATTCAAAAATCCGCGAGAATATCACGTTATCTGAGCAGAGAAATGTACCCATTGAAGAAGCTAAAAATCAAGGGGCAACAGCTCTTTTTGGTGAGAAATATGGTGACTTTGTTCGGGTAATCACATTTGACAAGAGCTTCTCTGTAGAACTTTGTGGAGGAACTCACGTTCCTCAAACGAGTAAAATCGGTTTATTTAAGATTATTTCAGAGGCATCGAGCGCTTCTGGAGTACGAAGAATTGAAGCGATTACTGCTGAGGCAGCTGAGAAATATTACCGTGAAAAGGAAGATTTGGTGAAGGAGATTCAGGAATTGCTTAAGCATCCAAAAGATTTAAAGAAGTCTATCGAATCATTACTTCAGGAAAGAAATGACTTGAAGAAAGAACTTGAAGTCTTACATCTGGAGAAAGCTTCAGGAGTGAAAGTGGAGTTGCTCAAGCAGTTTGTGTCTGGTGACGGTATCAATACCCTGATCGCTCAGGTAGAATTGCCAAATGCCGATTCACTGAAAAAGCTTGCGTATGAGTTGAAAAATGAAACGGCGAATGCTTTTGTGATTTTGGCAGCCAAAATTGATGACAAGCCACAGATCGCAGTAATCATAGACGAGGAGTTGATCACGAGCAAGAATCTAAATGCTGGTCAAATCGTAAGGGATTTGGCTAAGGAAATACAAGGTGGAGGCGGAGGACAACCGTTTTTTGCCACTGCAGGAGGAAAAGACCTAGCTGGACTAGAAAATGTAGTGGCTAAAGCCAGAGAGTTATACCTTTAAAAAAACAGTAAATACGCGCTAATGCTAAGCGAAGAATTAAGGAATAAATACCAGTTGATTATCGGACTAGAGGTGCATGCGCAGCTTTTGACTGAGAGTAAAATGTTTGCAGCGGATGCCAATGAGTATGGCAAATCACCCAATACGCAGATTTCAGTGATTACGCTTGGCCATCCAGGTACTTTGCCGAAGGTAAACAGGAAAGCTATAGCATTTGCCATCAAGATGGGATTAGCCTGTAATTCTGAGATTACACGATATAATGTCTTCGCTAGGAAAAATTACTTTTACCCAGATCTACCAAAGGGCTATCAGCTCACGCAGGATAAAGGACCGATTTGTGTAGGAGGCACAGTACCGATTCAACTTCCTGACGGCACCAAAAAGGAAGTGATCCTGAATCGAGTGCACATGGAAGAGGATGCTGGTAAATCCATTCACCTGGCAGGAGAGGCGGATACATTGGTTGATTTCAACCGAGCAGGTACTCCGTTGATCGAAATCGTAACTGAGCCTGATTTGAAGAGCCCAGAAGAAGCATATGCTTTTCTTACTGAGGTGAAAAAATTGGTTAAATACCTTGATGTGTGCGATGGCAATATGGAAGAAGGATCTCTTCGATGTGATGCCAATGTATCTGTAATGTTGAAAGGTGCAACGGAATTAGGCAAAAAGGTTGAAGTCAAAAACATGAACTCATTCCGAAATGTATTTCGTGCGATCGAGCATGAACATGAGCGTTTGATTGGTTTGATCGAAGCTGGTGAAGAAGTTATTTCCGAAACAAGAACTTTTGATGCGAACACAGGATTAACTGCCAGTATGCGTACAAAAGAAGATCTGAACGATTACCGGTATTTCCCAGAACCAGACTTGAGCCCTGTGGTGATTTCTGACGAGTGGCTGAATGCTGTGAAAGCAACCATGCCTGTTTTACCTAGAGAACTTCACAAAAAGTTTGTAGACGTGTATGGCTTACCGGATTACGATGCAAGCTTCTTGACAGAATCGAAGGAAGTGGCTTTGTGGTTCAATGAGCTTTGTAGCAAAACCAAAAACTATAAAGCGGCGTCTAACTGGGTGATGGGTCCTGTGAAATCAAGCTTGAACGAGTTGTCACTTCACGTCGATGACTTCCCGATCAGCCATGAATCTTTAGCTACTCTGATAGCTTTGGTGGACGAGGGTAAAGTGAGTTATACAGCTGCTTCTCAAAATCTCTATCCTGAGATGCTGAAGAGTGCAACAGAAAGTCCGATGGAAATAGCTCATCGACTGAACTTGATTCAAGAAAGTGATGAGTCTTCGCTAAGGCCAATAGTAGAGGAAGTTTTGGCGGCAAATGCCGGGAAAGTGAAAGAATATAGATCAGGCAAAAAAGGCTTGATGGGTTTGTTTATGGGGCAAGTGATGAAAAAATCCCAAGGTAAAGCCGACCCTAAAGTAGCTACTAAATTATTGACAGAATTATTAGAGAATTAAATCCATGTTGAATCGAATGAACGCAATCGTATTAGTTGTCCTTTTATCCTTTTTCTCCTGCGAGGAAAAGCAAACAAATGATGGAAAGGTAGAAATCTCCGGGACTATAGATAATGCACCTGCTGGAGCAATTATACTGTCCCAATTCACTGATAGTCGTCCAGTAGTTTTGGATACACTTCAGTTGGATAGCAAAGGGAAGTTTAGTTACGAAGTAGCTGTGGATATACCTACTTTCTACGAATTGAATCTTTACGGGCAAAAGTCTGTGAGGCTAGCTCTTTTCCATGAAGATGTAATGGTTGACTATGATTTTTCGAATCCTGCAAGTCTAGTTATTGAAGGCTCCAAAGACTCACAGGAGATGGTCAAAATCGAAAAATTGATGGAGGCTTACCAGGCAAAGGTGAATTCTCTCAATGAGGCTTATTATAAGGCAATGAGCGAAAATGATACCGAAACCATCAAGCAGATTCAGGCTGATGCTATGGCATTGGAAAGCAACCAATCCTCTGAGGTGAAGAACGTGATCAACAGCATGGGAGATAGTTTTGCTTCCCTGGCAGCTATTGGCTTATTAAATCCAAAGAACGAATTCCAGTTTATGGATAGTCTGGTTGCCAAGCTTGATGAAAAGTATCCTGAGACCAAGTCTATTGTGCAATTGAAGCAGCAATTGGACGAGATGAGAGCGCTTTCTATGGGTCAAATAGCTCCTGAAATAGAACTTCCTAATCCAGCTGGTGAAACTGTAAAGCTTTCTGATTTGCGTGGTAAATATGTTATGATAGATTTTTGGGCGGCTTGGTGTAAGCCTTGTCGTGAGGAAAATCCCAACGTAGTAAAACTATACAATGAATATAAGGAGAAAGGCTTTGAAGTATTTGGAGTGTCTCTAGACCGTACCAAAGAAGACTGGGTGGATGCTATCGCTGAAGATGGGTTGGAATGGACTCAGGTTTCTGACTTACAATATTTCAATTCTGCAGCGGCTGAGCTTTATCAGATTGATGCTATTCCAGCCACCTATTTGATCGATCCCGAAGGTAAAATAATCGGAAAAGATCTAAGAGGCCCTAGCTTAAGAGCTAAGCTGGAAGAAATTTTTGACTAAACAGTTTCACATTCACGAATTAAAAAAGCCTTCTGAATTTTTTCAGAAGGCTTTTTTAATTCGTGTGGGAGAAAATATGAAAGGAAGGAGGAAAAAGTACCAAACAGTCCTTCCTTTAAAAATCGAGTCATTGAAAAAGGAATAGTAAAAGTTGTTTATCACCCACAACAAAACTACTGAAAAGATTCAAAAGAAAAACAACCTTAAAGTTATTCCTAAAGAAATAAATATTAATTTTTCCCGAATTAGATTTAATATTCCTCGAAAATTACTAATTCATTACTAATTCAATTTTTAGCTATTTTCTCGTAGCTGGCAATGACACCTCTAACCATTGCAGAACTGAAGCCCTGGTGCTCCATTTCATTCAAGCCTACTATGGTGCAGCCTTTTGGAGTTGTCACTTTGTCGATTGCAGCCTCTGGATGCATATTTTTCTGAATCATCAATTCAGCAGCTCCCTTCACTGTTTGGTTTACAATCTTACTGGCAGTGACTGAATCAAAACCGATTTGTATTCCGCCTTGGATCATCGCCCGCATAAACCTCAGCACATAGGCAATTCCGCACGCACCCAAAACAGTAGCTGCTTCCATCAGACTTTCGTCAATTGGAATAGTAAATCCGATACCGTCAAATAATTCGGATACAAGCTTGATTTGATCTGAATCGGCATTTTGAGAACATACGCAGGTCACAGATTCTTGAATATCCGCTGCGATATTTGGCATTGCACGGAAAGTGATACTGGTCGGATCGATTACTTCATACATTTCTGCAAGCGTAATTCCAGTTGCCAGCGAAATGATAATTTGGTTTTTTGGGTTGAGTGAAGCTTTGATTTCTTTGAGAATGGGAGAGATGTTATAGGGTTTTACACCAAGGATAATGATATCAGCATTTGCTGCAGCTGAGACATTATCACTTTGGATATTCACACCTAATGCAGCAAAATCACCTAGGCCTTCCACATGTCTTTTGGTAAGTGTGAGATTCTTTGGATCAAAATCACCCCGTTTTAACAGCCCATTAGCGATCGATGCTCCAAGATTGCCACAACCGATGATGGCTATTTTTACTTTCGAAATCATAGAAAATATAATTATTGATTGGATTTGTTGCTTAAAGGTAAACAAATAGGCTGTTTTTGTGTGAATTCATAAAATTTCATGAATGTCCAATGACTTAATTCAAAAGTGGCAATAAAAATAATAGACAAAATATTTTGACTTAATGTAAAGTTTGTTTTACATTTGGTAAAAATAACTTGTCTTATGAAAGAGAAATCAATTTTAACCGTACCGCTACTTTCTCCTGGATGGAAGAAGGTAGCTTTTGTGTTTTTTCCACTTCCAGTACTCCTGGTCATTGGCATGGCTGTGGTCAGGATGGATATTGATCCGGATGATGTCGCCCAGATAATCTATGGGTTTTGGGCTATTGGATTTGCCTTGTTGAATCTATCTAGAGAGAAATATGAAGATGAAATGATTAAATCGTTTAGACTTCAGGCATTCCAGACTGGTTCATACTGGCTGATTTGGGGTTTGGGAGCTTTGATGTTGATTAACTATGTGCGATTTGATACCATTACTTCAGAGATATTCACGGCCTATCTGGTTGTCTTTTTACTAAACGCCTACATCTACGCTGCATTTCAGTATCAGAAGTATGTTGCTACAAAAGACGATAACTAACTCACTATAACTATGCTTACCAAAATATTATTACCTCATCGATTCCAAAAAATAGGATGGTTGCTATTCCTTCCTGCAGTTACCTTGGCCTTTATGACCATGTTTATTGAATTTGAATTTTCGTGGCTTCAGATCAATGGGGTTAGAGAGTCTGGACTTTTCGAAAGTACTGATGAAAACCTGACGAATGAGGTAGCACTTGTTAGCTTGTTCCTCAGTTTGTTCTTTATAGCATTCTCAAAGGAAAAACTTGAAGATGAATACATTCAGAAAATTAGACTCGATTCTATCCTATTTTCTTGCTATGGGTATTTCCTATTGAATGTAATTGGAGCGGTCCTATTTTACGGTGTGGAATATTTCTCGTTCGTGATGTTTAATATGTTTTCTATTCCAGTTTTATTTATCGTTCGGTTCCGTTGGATCATGTTTCGCCAGCGAAGTTCTTTGTCTGTGATCTTATGAAGAACACGATAAAAGTCGAGCGTGCACGGCATAATATGACGCAGCAAGACTTGGCGGAAAAAGTCAGCGTCTCCAGACAGACAATCAACAGTATAGAAGCAGGGAAGTATGTGCCTTCTACGGTTCTTTCTCTGAAGATTTCGAAAGTTTTTGGAGTTGGCCTAGAAGAGATTTTCGAGTTGGAAGACGGGGATTAAAGAATGAAATTTAAACCTAATGAATTCAATTTCTTTTATTCACTTCCTTATCTACAACTTAGCATTCTCGTTTTAAACCATTTTTGGAATACCATTTGCGTTTTTGCAGAGTTAAAAGATTCAAAAGTATTACCTTCGACCTTTTATGCAGAAGCCCTTTTTGATGCCAAAACTCATTCGAATCACCACAGTCCCGATTTCCCTCAAATTATTGCTTGCGGGGCAAACGAAGTTTATGAAGGAGCAAGGCTGGGATGTATTGATGGTGAGTGCTGATGGTAGAGAACTCCCTCAAGTGATCAAGGCAGAAGGAGCTAGACATGAAATCATTCCATTTACCCGTAAGATCACACCATTGCAAGACCTTAAATGTCTATGGCAGTTGTACCAGTTGATCAAAAAGGAGCAACCTGATATTGTGCATACGCACACCCCAAAGGCAGGACTTTTGGGGATGATTGCCGCAAAATTTGCTGGGGTAAAAGTGCGAATCCACACGCTGGCTGGCATTCCTTTTATGGCTGCCGAAGGTGGAAAGAAAGGACTTTTGGAAAAAATGGAGAAGCTGACCTATAGTTATGCTACTCAGGTTTGGCCAAATTCCAATGGACTGAAGAATTTTGTCCTTGAAAACCATCTCTGTCCTTCGGAGAAATTGTCTGTGATCGGAAACGGCTCCTCAAATGGCGTGGACTTAGAGAAATTCAATCGCGGAGTCTTGAAAGAAAATCACCTTGTAGCTGCTACGATGAGAATTCTTCCCGGTGAAGATGATTTTATCATATTGTCTGTCGGTAGATTAGTGAAGGACAAAGGAATTCAGGAATTAGTGGATGCTTTCCTGAGTTCGAAAATTGTGGGTAAATCCAAGTTAGTATTACTTGGAAGCTTCGAGCAAGATCTAAATCCACTTGATCCCGAGACTATTAAAATCATTACTGATCACCCTAGAATAGTGCAGATAGATTGGTCAGACCATGTAGCGCACTATCTTGCATTGGCAGATGTGCTTGTACACCCTTCCCATCGAGAGGGTTTTCCAAATGTGCTTTTAGAAGCAGGAGCGATGGAAGTACCAGTGATTTGCTCTGATATTATAGGGAACACAGATGTGATTACTCAGCAAAAAACAGGATTGATTTTCCCAGTCAAAAATGTAGAGGTATTAAAAGAAGCGATGGAATTTGCCTTTGTGAAGCGTGATAAAATGGCTGAGCTGGCAAATAACTTATTTCTGGAAGTTTGCGAAAATTACGAGCGGACTAAGATTCAGAATGAAATTTTTGCTCAGTACCAACTCGCTTTGAAGAAGGCTGATAGCTCGGAATAGCTTATATTTGACCATCAATAAAATTTGAATTTTCTTCTATGAAGTACCTGGTTACCGGAACAGCTGGATTTATTGGATTTCACGTTGCAATGAAGCTTTTGGAAAGGGGAGATGAAGTAGTTGGACTGGATATTATCAACGATTACTACGATATCAATCTGAAATATGCCCGCTTAGCGCATATGGGTATTCAGCGAGATCAGGTAAAGAAGGGGCAAATCGTCCAATCTGCCAGCATTCCAAGTTATAGATTCATTCAATTGGATCTTTCTGTGAAAGAGCCTCTGCTCGATCTTTTTGATCAGGAGAAATTTGATGTAGTCATTCATCTTGCAGCTCAAGCAGGTGTTCGTTATTCCTTGAGTAACCCTGAAGTTTATATAGAGAGTAATATTGTAGCCTTTCTGAACATTCTGGAATCCTGCCGTTTTCATCCTGTCAAGCATTTGGTCTATGCTTCTTCCAGTTCAGTTTATGGTTCAAATGAGAAGATGCCATTTTCCACTTCAGATTCTGTAGATCATCCGATCAGTTTGTACGCAGCTTCTAAGAAATCCAATGAGCTGATGGCGCATACCTACAGCCATCTTTTTAATATTCCGACTACTGGTTTGAGATTCTTCACGGTTTATGGCCCATGGGGCAGACCGGATATGGCATTGTTTCTGTTTACAGAAGCCATCTTGAAAGGAGAACCAATTCAGGTGTTCAACTATGGGAATATGAAGCGGGACTTCACCTACGTAGATGATATAGTAATGGGCGTGATCAAAGTGGCAGATAGGCCAGCTAGTCCAAATGCTGATTTTGATGGGCAGAACCCTGATCCCGGAAGTTCGAATGCACCTTACAAAGTTTATAATATTGGAAACTCTGCTCCGGTTTTATTGATGGATTATATTCATGCAGTGGAAAAAGGCTTAGGAAAAGAAGCTAAAATGAACATGCTTCCCATGCAGCCTGGTGACGTGCCGGCTTCACATGCTGACGTTACTGATTTGGTTCGGGATACAGGTTATAAACCAGAAACATCTATTGACCAAGGGGTTAAATCTTTCACTGATTGGTATCTAGACTATTACAAAAAATAAGATGAAATCGAGCATGTCGCAGGTGATACACTGAGGGATGTTATGCGTTATGCGAGATTCCATGTGACTTTTGAAGAAAAATATTAACACATGAATAAATCAATTCTGATCACAGGCGGAGCCGGATTTATCGGTAGCCACGTCATACAACTATTCGTTGAAAAGTATCCAGCATATACCATTGTCAATCTAGACGCACTGACTTATGCTGGGAATCTGGAGAATTTGAAAGCAGTAGAAGGAGCTTCGAATTATATCTTCGAGAAAGCAGATATTCAAGATGCAGATGCTCTGACAGCCATTTTTGAAAAACATAACATCACTGACCTAATTCACTTGGCAGCTGAATCTCACGTGGATAGATCGATCACAGATCCATTGTCTTTTGTGAAAACAAATGTTTTTGGTACGGTGAACCTGCTAAACGCTGCAAAGGAATTTTGGAAAGAGAATCTTTCTGAGCATTTGTTTTATCACGTTTCTACGGATGAAGTTTACGGCTCTTTGCATGATGGTGGATTCTTTTTGGAAACTACAGCCTACGATCCTCAATCTCCATATTCGGCTTCTAAAGCTTCTTCAGACCATTTTGTGCGGGCTTATGCCAATACTTACAAAATGAAAACGGTGGTTTCTAACTGTTCCAATAATTACGGACCAAATCATTTCCCTGAGAAGTTGATTCCGCTTTGTATTCACAATATCAAAAACAACAAGCCTCTGCCAGTCTATGGGAAAGGGGAGAATGTCCGTGATTGGCTATTTGTGAAAGATCATGCGAGAGCTATTGACATGGTTTTTCACCATGGAAAAGAAGGAGAAACCTATAACATAGGCGGATTCAACGAGTGGAAAAACATTGATATAGTAAAGCTTCTCTGTGCCAAAATGGATGGGAAATTGGGAAGAGAAGCAGGGACTTCTGAGAAGCTTATCACCTATGTGAAAGATCGTGCTGGACATGATTTGCGGTACGCCATTGATGCTACTAAGATCCAGCAAGAGCTAGGCTGGGAGCCAAGTTTGCAATTTGAAGAAGGAATTGAGATAACCATAGATTGGTATCTCAATAATCAAGAATGGCTTGACCATGTCACCTCTGGTGCGTATCAGGAGTATTATTCTGAATTATACGGAAAACGTTAAAGCATTTAAGTCCGGAAACAAATAAAGTAAACCATGCTCACATCATGGTTTATTTTTTTGACTTGTTTTCCTGGTATTCTGCCGGGGTCATAGCGTAAGTTTCTTTGAACGTTTTGATAAAATAGGAAGGAGAGCTGAATCCAACGGCGTATGCAATTTCAGAAATGTTTTCTCCTGATTTTTCCAGCCGTTGTAGAGCCATTCTCAGCCTTTGGTCTCTTATGTAGGCAGTCGTCGAAAGTCCTGTCAAAGCGGTCAATTTCCGATGCAGCTGCATCCTGCTCATTCCTAGTTTTTTGCTGAATTCCTCCACGGTAAAAGTACTGTCACATAAGTCATTGTCGACGATTTCCTGAATTTTTTCCAAGAACCGTTCGTCTGTCGATGTTATAGCTATGTCTTTTGGGGAAATAGAATTTCTGTTGGAATATCTTATTCTCAACTGAGCCCTGAGCTCGATCAACTTTTCCATCCTTACTATCAATTGATTAGTTTTAAATGGTTTAAGAATAAAGTCGTCAGCACCAGCCTGAATGCCTTCCAAATGACTTTCTTCATCAGCTTTTGCAGTCAGCAAGATTACTGGGATATGGGAGGATAATTCGTCGTTCTTTACTTTGTGGCAAAATTCAAAGCCGTCCATTTCCGGCATCATGACATCAGAAATGATCAAATCTGGAATTTTCTTCAATGCAACAAAAAGCCCCTCCTTGCCATTGGTAGCTTCACAGGTTTGAAAATACGGGCTTAATTCTCTGACGATGAATTGCCGTACTTTGATATTGTCTTCCACAATAAGGATTAGGGGGAGTTTTTCCCGCACTTCTATATCGACTACCGGCAACCTAGGCAGATCAAATTCTTCGCTTTCCTCGTCAATCACTTCATCAGGATGAAAGGCATATTTATCGACAGACAAAAGAATCGAAACGTCAAACCATCGGGAGTCTTTGAAGTTGACCGTAATTTCTCCATGATAGAGATGTATCATTTCTTTGATCAGGGATAAGCCTAGTCCAAATCCTTTTTTACTTCCGTTGGATTTTTCAATTTTTTGAAATAGTCTAACCAAATCCTCCTTGCTGTACTGTTCCAGACTTTCATTTCGGATATCCAAGTGGAAGTTTCCTTCAGAAATAAAGCAGTCTAACTTTATTTCCGAGTCCCTTTTGGCGTATTTAATGGCATTTTGAATCAGGTTTTTTACTATTTTTTCCACTTTGTCTGAATCAAACCAAAGTTCTGTCATCAGCGGAATATTGGCTGCAAGTCTTACTCCTTTTTCTGATGCTTGATAGAAATAATTGGCAACGATGGATTGGAGAAGCAATCCCAAATTTCCTTTTCGGATAGTCAACAGACTTTTGCCTGCCTTGATCTTTGTCACTTCCAAAAGTTGATCAACAAGGGTTACCAATCGCTGAGAATTGATTTTCACCAGATTCAGTTGAGATTTTATAACAGGATTGTCGGACTGACTTATCACACGATCAATAGGTCCTGAAATGAGTGTCAGTGGAGTCCGAAACTCGTGGGAGATATTAGTGAAAAGCTGAGTTTTGAAGTCGTCAATCTCCTTTAGAGTTTGAGTCTCCCGATCCTTTGTTTTAAGGGAAAATTGAATATGCCATTTCCACTTGAGGTATTGGTAAATCCACAATACTGCAAGCCCAAAAAGGAACAGATACACTATTTTGGCGATGGGACCAAAATACCAAGGCGTCAAAATGGTAAATTCCATGGCCACAGGTTCTTCAGCCCAAATACCATCATAATTACTTGCTTTAACCAAAAACCGATACTTTCCCGGAGCAAGGTTGGTGTAGCGAGCCTGATAGTTATAACCGTTCGAAATCCAATTTTTGTCATGGTTTTCGAGCTTGTATTTAAATTGATTCTTCCCTGGAGAGGAGAAGACCAAACCCGCCATGTTGAAAGTGAGTGTGTTTTGGTTGTGATTTAACTCAAGATTTTGACTAAATCTTACTTTTTTACCGAAGACGGAAAGTTGCGTAATCGCAACTTTTGGAGACATTTCATTCAGGGAAATATCTTCTGGGTTGAACCAATAAAAGCCTTCTAAACTTCCAAAATAGAGTGTTCCGTCGTTTTTTTTGAAATATGCACCGGTATTGAATTCAGTGGCAAGTCCATCGTAATTGGAATAATTGGTGATTTCAAATTGCCCTTCCAAATCTTCATTGAGACCCACTTTGGTGATTCCTTTGTTGGAGCTTAGCCATAGATTTCCGCGCTGATCATCCAAAATGGAATAGATGACATTATTGGAAAGTCCGGTCTCAACATTCAGGATTTTGATTTTACCAGTGCTTAGATCCATTCGATTTAGGCCTCCGCCGTTCGTTCCGATCCAAAGCTGGTTGTCTTCCAGATGCAGGGATTTGATGCTATTGTTACTGATCGAATTTGGATCTTCAGGTTCATTGATTTTTGTTTCAAATTTTTCAGTAGTCAAATCCATTTTGGCGATACCGTGATTTTCCGTTCCGATCCAAAATCGACCTGAGGGTTCTTCCAGAATCGTACGAATATTGTTGTCAGGAATACTGGTCTTGCTTAATGGATCATAAACAAATTGTTTTATAGTCCCCCTTTCAGGATCAAACCAGATCAAACCATCATTTCGGGTACATAGCCAAAATCTTTTGTTACTATCCTGAAAGATTTTCCAAACAGTAGCTCCAGGCTGTTTTACGGTACTTTCAGTGTTAAAATGTTGAAACTGCTCGGAGTCAAGATTAAAAATGCTCAAGCCCTCATCTTGGTAGCCAACCCAGAGCTCTCCGTTTTTATCCCCTAAGAGACTCATCACCCGGTTGCTTCCCAGACTTTTTGAGTCGTTTGGATCATGGATAAAAGTTTTCCAAGTTTTAGTTTTAGTATTGTAACGGGTCAGTCCTTTGCCAGAGGTTCCCAGCCATACATTTTCGTTTTTATCCACATATATGGACCGGATCACGTCAATATTGATGTTTTCGGGAACTTCTTGATTATGGAAAAAATTGAATTTCTCTAAATAGGCATCGTAAAAGCTTAATCCAGCGCCATCTGAACCAAACCAAAGTGTACCAGTATAATCTTCGAAAACCGAAAGGATGTCGTTATAGTGAATAGACCTTGGGTTCTGTTTGGTATAAGAAAAACGCTTTAATGTTTTATTTTCTAGGTCAATCTGTTTGACTCCTTTTCCATAGGTGGCTACCCAAAGCCGTTGTTTGGAATCAATCAATAAATCCAAAATCATTGCATCCTGATCAGAATCTTCTTGTATCAAATAGGCATCCAATGAAGTTGCCTTCTCATCCAGATTTGAACTCGTCCACAGTCCCTGATTAAGCGTTCCAAACCAAAATCTTCCATTGGGATCTAGGATGGTGACGGCGAGAACTGTACCTAATTCAGGTTTCCATATCAGGCGTGATAACCCTGAGCTTTTATTCCATAAAACCACTTCATCGCTTAAAGTCAAAATGAGGTTTTCCTCGTCAAAAATACTGAGATTGACAATTTCTTTGTTTGGGTCAGACCAAGCCATTTCTGCCTTTTTAATTTCTTCATTCCAGAAAAACAGCTGGCCTGAAAGTGTTCCAAACCAGATTTCCCCTTGCCGGTCTTCAATTATGCTAGTGGCTGAAGTTATTCCTTCGATCAGAAAAAAGACTTCTTTTTCCCTATCAAATAGCTCAGGAACTGAACTCTCGGGGATGATCCAAAGTCGATTTTTGCTGTCGGCAAATACTTTCCCAAGCAAAAGGCGAGAGGACTCAGTGATGTCGAGAAATTTTTTGTCAAAAACTACAAAATCGCGTCCGTCATAGCGATTCAGTCCTTCCTGAGTAGCTATCCAAAGGAACCCATCCTGATCCTGAGTTACTGAAACGGCACTGTTTTGGGAAAGTCCGTCATTGACTGAAAGTTGACGAAAGGAAAGATTGTCTTGAGAAAATGCATTCATCTTCGCAAAAAGAATGATTACCAAGGCGAATGAAAATCGAATGAAACAAAATCTATTTAAAAGGAACATTGTAAAAAGTTTTTTTCTTTCTTCAAGTAACTTATAAATTAGGCTTAACCTGATGCATGTATCTTATTTTTCATATCTGGTAAAAATTTCCGAAGTGTGAAAACTTCGATTTTTAAAATTTTCGATTGAAAACTGCAATTATTTTTGGCTAATATTTTGATTTCTATCAGAATTTGGAATCTATTCAATATTTTAAGGTAGTGTTAGTAGCAAAAAGAGCTTATTCGTTAAATCAAATTTTGGGAAATTCATGATTCGTGTTGTGATTATAGATGATGAACCGAAAGCCATCATTTCTCTTGAGTGGGAGTTAAAACAGTCAGGAAAATCGGTAGAAGTGGTTGGGAGATTTGTTGAAGCAGAAAAAGCACTGAAGGAAGTGGAGAGCCTCCAGCCGGATTGTATTTTTCTAGATATCCAGATGCCAGGTTTAGACGGATTCAAATTTTTGGAACATTTTCCCAATCGTAATTTTGAGGTAATTTTTGTAACTGCCCATGCCGAACATGCCATTCAAGCAATCCGAGAAAGAGCATTTGATTACCTGCTCAAACCGGTCGATAGCTCCGATTTGGAAAGTTTATTGGATAGAATCCAAGGAAACTTAATCAAACAATCGATCAACTCACCTTCCATTAATTCAGCTTTTGAAAAAGAAAAAATAGCAATCAATTTGGATGATCAATTGATCTTACTTGATCCCGATGAGGTGATTTACTGCGAAAGCGAGGGAAGTTATTCCTATATCCATACCATAAACGGTGGGAAATTATTGGTTTCTAAAAGATTAAAATTATTGGTCAATCTGTTTTCCAAGTTCCGATTTTATAGGATACATCATTCCTTTTTGGTCAATCTCGAAAAGGTTAAATCTTATGAGAAATCTACTGGGAAAGTAAAGCTCATTGATGGAATCTCACTTCCTGTCTCCAGGCTGAAAAAGGCGGGATTTACTGAATCGTTGAAATAAGGGATGATGGATTTTTTTGAAAAGTATCCCTTAATCGAAGTTCTCGAAAACAGCAATTTTAACGGCTTGGGCTGGGCAGTGACAAGTGTGCTTTTTTACCTGTCCCTCTACCATTTTGTGCTTTTTATCAAAAGCAGAGATAAGTTCTATCTTTTTTACAGTTTATATGCTCTTATCAATGCGATCAACCTGGTTCAGCGCGTTAAGGGTGTCTTTGCAGAAGCAGTTTATACTGAATTTTCTGACTACTTCATCCATTTGAATTTCCCTATTCAATTTGCCAGCTACCTGATATTCTCCTTTTTCCTGATAGAGATTCTCAATTTCAGAAAGCATTTTCTAAGGTTTACTAACTTCTTTACCTACTATGCCTTGGTTACCAGCTCTATTTTCGTAGTCTTGGTTTTAGGAAGATATTATTGGGATGGATATGACATGATGCGAGGGTATTATATCACTGTTTTCATGCCTTGTACCTTGATTTTTTTGATTTATGGGATATTTCTCACCATCAAATCAGGAGAGAAAGTTCGATATTTTATTCTCGTGGGATACCTGATTCTTGGCATTAGTTCCTTCATTTTTGCTTTTCTGACTTTTGGAAAAGATGTTTCGATTACCAATAAATACTATTACATCTACTATTTGGCAGTTCTAGCCGAAAACTACCTGTACACCTATGCACTTGCAATCAAGCAGCGTGAGGTTTATGAAGAAAAATTTCAAATACAGACCTTGTTGGTAGCAAAACTTCAAGAAAATGAAGACCTCCGTGAAGAGTTAAATCATAACCTCAAAAATGAATTGAAGCTTAAGGAAAGTCAGATCTCATTTTTGGAAGCAGATGCAGAAGAGCAACGCATTGCGAAACTGAGCGCTGACTATGAAAAGCAGATTACCTTGCTTCATCTTCAGTCACTTCGCAGTCAGATGAATCCGCATTTCATTTTCAATGCCCTGAATTCTATCAAAGTTTTTCTGATAGAAAGTGATAAGGAAAACGCGGTCCTTTACCTGAATAGGTTTGCTAAGCTCATTCGAATGGTGTTGGAAAGTTCTAGGGAATTTAAGATTTCGCTGGGTGAGGAGCTAGATATTGCCAAGCTTTATCTCAGCTTAGAGGCGATCAGGTTTGAAGATGGAATTTATTTCACTATTGATGTAGAGCGAGGGATAAGTCTCAGAGATACCAAAGTGCCACCATTGGTTTTTCAACCATTTTTGGAGAATGCTGTCTGGCATGGATTGATGGGGAAAAAAGGGGCGAAATCTATCTTGATTCGTGTCTTCAAAACAGATGCGGGAGTGGTGGTTTCTATCCGTGACAATGGAATCGGAAGAGCGGAGTCAGCCAAAATGAAAGTAAATCAAACCCTCCAAAAACAATCCATTGGTATTTCGCTTTCCTCAGACCGACTCAATTTTTTTAATCAAAGCGAAAAATTCAACTACTATTTTGAAATTCTGGATCATCATGGGAAAGCTGAGGACAGTGGAACCGAGGTGGTATTCTACCTCAAGAGCTAGCAGGATTTTGGTAAATTATTTTTCAAAAGTTACCTCAGTGCTATTTATTGATACATGGCATTGATTCCTTACCCATTTATTGAAATAGCTTTGATGGAATAAAATTACATTCTAGGTTTTCAGAAGAGTGTAGTTTTTCGCAGGTGATTTATTGAGATTCAGTTAAAGAAGACTCTTCCAGAAAATTGTCCATATGACAAGTCAATGAAAAATATCAGCCATTTTTTCATTTGTTTCCTCTTACTATTTTCCTGTGGAAAAGGAAGAAACGCAAGTACAGTAAGTAGAATGGATCCGGCTAATGCGGGTTTTTCAGAT
The DNA here is from genome assembly GCF_002150685.1 of Algoriphagus antarcticus. Lineage (GTDB taxonomy): Bacteria > Bacteroidota > Bacteroidia > Cytophagales > Cyclobacteriaceae > Algoriphagus > Algoriphagus antarcticus. Next base: position 2,868 of record NZ_MSSW01000040.1, on the reverse strand, counting down.
TCTTCGGCTAATACACGTGAGAATACTGCTGAAGCTTTAGATATGCAAATACCTATGAGCAACGAACAGCTCAAAAAGTGGATTCCCGAAAAAGTCGGCGAAATGGAACAACGGAAAATACTAATCGGCCATAAGCAGGGAATGAAAATGAGTGGAGCCATCGCTACTTACCAAGAAAAAGGGCAAGATGGCAGACAGATTTCTATGGAGGTGCTGGATGGGGCAGGAGCAACCGGCGCGGTGATGCTAAAGTCGATATCTCAAAAATTAACCTTAGACTATGAAGAGCAAACGGAAACCGGGTATTCTCGAATTTATGAGCGGGAGGGAGTTCGAGTGTGGGAAAAACTCAACTTTTCTGATCAGTTTGTAGAGATCGAATATGTCACAGAAGGGAGATTTCATTTTATTTTCAAAGGTCACCAAATTCTAATGGAGGAGTTGTGGGCTTTTGTAAGGGAAGTAAGGAAGGAGATGAGTTGAGTAGCATTTTGCAAAATAGTCCTTCTTTCTTCCTGAAATCCTCAAAGAATTAAAGATGCTCTTGATTGAAGTTAATCACGATAGCCAGGAATTATTTATTAATCAAACAGCATAAATCTTTCGTCTCATATTTCAATTATTTTAAAAATATATCTGCATAAAACTATGAAAACCAAATCCATTTTCTTCTGCTCTTTTTTGTTTATGTTATTTCAAATTCAATTGGCAAATGCCCAACAAGAGCTTCGTGGCAAAATCTCCAATTATAGTGATGGACCTTCACAAATCGAATCATTTGATCGGTTTTCAGCCATCAGCCAAACATGGGGTGAGGTCAATGAAGAAGGGGACTTCTCCATAATTCTCGAAGATAATTTTCGTGAAAAAGCACGGGGAATAGCAGAGGAAGCACAAGGAAATGCGCCTAAAGGATTTACAGTTAGCTTTAAGACAGTATCAGAGTCCTTTGCCTGTCCTTTTGAAGAGGTGGAAACTAAAGTCGGGGATATAGTCGTTTCAGGACTTCCTGAATTAACGCTCATGGACGAAATGGGAAATCCTACCAATGGGATTTTGTATGCAGTCAGCAGTTCAGATATAGCAAGGTGGCTTTTCACCTATCGGGATGTAAATGCCAGTCCAGGGTATTATTTGGAGTTCTATTATTTGGAAGGCCCGGCAACAGTTAAAAGGGAATGTCTATTGGAAACTTACACCGGAGCTGGAGAAGAAGTCTTTGAGGAAAGTACTTGTATCGACTTGGAACTCCAGGCAGGCTGGAATATAATCCGATATGGAATTGACGAAGTGTTTACTTCCTCTGCAGGAAAAGTCTTTCCTTTAAAATTGTCAGTGACTAGACTTGAAACTCTACCAGGAGACTTAATGTGGTTTGCGGTGAAAGAGTAAAAAAAAGTTTACCAAATTAAATTTCCATCTCAAAAAGCCTGAAATGATCTTTCAGGCTATATTTTTTTGAAGATGTTACATATGTGATACTCTTTGATACAAGGCTGACATAGTTAGGGGCTGGTGTTTTTGATTTTTGCTTCGGGGACTCTCTTCCTTTCCAAGTCGGGAAAATGAAGAAAGGTCATTCAAAACAAAAAAATCAAAACGATGAGAAATTTTTACACACTCAAAAGGGGATTTTTTCTTCCGGTGCTAGCAGGTATATTTTTTCAGTTCCTGGTTGGAGGCCATCAAGCCAACAGTCAGGAACTCACCGGAACCTATACGATCGGTCTGGGAGGAAATTATGCGACTTTTACTGAGGCAGTGGAATCTTTGACCTCAAATGGAGTTTCAGGGCCTGTAACTTTCAACGTCCTTGATGGAGTATACGATGAGCAAATTCTCATCGGGCCAATAACCGGTTCTTCCGCTACAAATTCGATTACTTTTCAATCTCAGAGCGCCAATCCTGAATTGGTCCAATTATCCTTTGCGGCAAGTACCGTTGCTGGAAACTATGTGGTGTCCCTTGAGGGAACCTCACATTTGATTTTCAAAAATTTAAAAATAAAGGCTTCAGGTACGACCTACGCACGTACAGTTCGGGGGCAGTTAACGCTGAATAATTTATTATTTCAGGGATGTGTTTTTGAATCGCCAATAGCTAATGCTACAAGTTCTGAACGAGGGAATGTTGTTTTTACAGCAGTCAACTCTCCGGAAATTAGATTTTTGGATAACACCTTTTTAGGAGGGTCTTATGGTATTTACTTCCAAGGAACTAATTCAAGTTCAATAAGAGCATTTGGATTTTTATTTACGGGTAATACGGTAATAGATTCCTATTACAGGGGGATTTCATTTAGTCGATTTTTGGATTCTAAGGTTGAAGACAACACGATAGTAATTCTTCCTGCTTCTTCCAGTGGATCTGTTGGAATGGAATTAACCAATGTTGATGGTGAAACTCGAGTTGTGGGCAATAGAATATCAGGCTCAAAATCTACAGGCTTAGAATATACTTTTAGCAACGGTTCGGGTACCACACCTGGCCTAATCGCCAACAATTACATTCAGAGCAGCGGGAGCTATGCGCTTTACTTTTACTACAACACCAATCAACGTGTCTATCACAACAGCACCAACAGTACTGGGACAGGAGTGGGATTACATTACAACGGTGCGGCATCCTCGAACAACCTGATCAAGAACAATATTTTCAAGGCCAACACAGGCTATTCTGTAGATGTGACGAGTTCCACAGGCTTGGTGGAAATGGACTACAATGATCTCTATACTTCAGGAACTTACCTGGCCAGATGGGGAAGTACAAATGTGGCGGACTTGTTAGCCTGGCGGACAATCTCCTCTAAGGATTTGAATTCCTTGAGTTTTAATCCCCAGTTTCTAAGTGAGACAGATTTAATTGCC
>NZ_MSSW01000004.1 GCF_002150685.1 Algoriphagus antarcticus | reverse complement strand
AACCGTTGTTGTTAGGGTTGAATTGATGATATGGTGTATAGCGTAGCCGTGGAATCACACAAATGAATTTCCCATCTTCCAAGTCTGCTTCTTGTAAGAATTGGTCAGCTTTCTCCTCATTCTTGATGTCCATAAAAAATGTCGCATCAGGAGCAAACTTGATGTGGTCACCTACTATCCCCACTTTTTTTAGATGCTCAATAGAATGCGTTTCCCGGGTGTAGATAAAGCTCGCCTCTTTCAAAATACTTTGGTGGTACTCACTTGGACTTTGCAGGGTGGTTCCGAAAACTCCGAATGGTTTGTCTGTATTTTTCATCCAAAAGGCCAGGTGATCCGCAGCGACTAACAATGGACCTGATCCATGAACCATCACATCGGCTTTTTCAAGGGCAGCAAGGATTTCAGGGTTATCCACGTTTTTATCCTCATCGACATTGCCGTAGATTATTTCCACCGTTGGAAAATTCTTCTTCAAAAGCTCTCCTACTTCTTTGCCCTTGCTTTTTTTCCAAAGAATGATTTTGGCTTCCGGTAAATAGGTCTGGAAAACATTCAGCAAACCCGGAGTGGTGGCGATGTCTCCAATATTGACATCCTGCCAGCCGGACACAATCAAAATAGTTTTAGCGGATTTTAAACTCTGCGAAAAGCCAATAAAGGGGTGAAGTAAACTGGATAGAACAAGCAAGCCGGTATTTTTTATTAGAATTCTTCTGGAAAGATTTTTCATAGATTTTATGTCTTAATTTTTTTGTGTGACTAAAAAACCAAATCGATCACACTTAACAAAAAAATATGATAAAATATAAAAAACTAAATAATTAATCGATCTGCTTTTAGGTAGAACCAGTAAAAAAACCACTGTTTCAGTAAAACAGTGGTTATATAAATTACCCAATCTATTTGGTTATAATTCTATTTATTTGTGTTCCAGCCAAGCGGTCGCATTACAATCTTCATTTGATTTAAACCGAATCCACCTCGCCTGAAATCCAGCAGGAAAATCATATTTGAACACTTCACCTCGCCCAACTTTAACTTTCTTGAAAGTCATCGAATGATTTTGGTATACCTATCAGCGTTTTCTTTTGGAAATTAATAAATGGTCTCTAATGGCATCCTTCCAAATTTAAAAAACAGTTCACTTTAATCTTTCTGACAACACCAAAACCTGTCCGTCACTTTTCAACTTTTGGTTTAGCTTGGTATAATCGACTTCCTGCACCGCTATTTTTCCATCTATGGCAAGTACCGCCGCTGTGGCAGCAGATTGGCCAAGAATCATAAAAACAGGCTCCATCCGGATAGACCCAAAAGCGGTATGGGAACTTGAGACACAAACCGGAACCAAAAGATTTTCACACTCCTGTTTTTTGGGTACAATGGTTCCATAGGAAATACTGTAGGGTTCCTTTGGCCTAACCCCAATATCCCCTTCATTCTGTACATAGCCTTCCGGTGTCACGATACGCTGAATATTGTGGGAATCCAAGGAGTAAGAACCCATACCGACCGATTGGGAAACTTCCTTTTTACCCAACACATCATGTTCGGTCATGACATAATCCCCGATCATTCTTCTTGCTTCCCTGACATAAATCTGATGCGGCCAATTGCCGTTATCCGTAAATTCATCCTTTGCCAAACCCCACTTTGACATTTCTAGCCTCACAGAGTCGGGAACTTTTGTATCATTAGCCAAAAAGTACATCAATCCCTTTTGGTAATCTTCATGTTCCCGGATCATGGTTTTCCTATCTTCATAGCTTGCCTCAGGATAGCCATAGTTTTTTCCTATGTAATCGGTACTGAACGGACCGTGGTTGTTGGTGTCAGTTTTCAGATTGGGAATGTCGTCGAATTTGTTAAAAGTCTCATCCCAACCGGATTCAAAAACCCTAGCCAATAGTTCATATCTAGCGGGGTCATAATTTGCAGGCTTTGGAAAAGAAATCCTGTTGTCGGGATGCTGACTGAGTGCCATCCTGAAATTGTAGGCCTGTACTTTATCGTCGCCAGTTCCATTTTCAGGAAGCTGCTCATCCGCTATTTCGGGAAGCAAACCACTTGTATCATCTCCGGGTACAACATATGGACTTACATGTTCTATGAAATAATGTCTGTGTTGGAAGACCCCATACTGAACTCCATTCCATGTTTCTCCATAAGTCTCATTGGATTCCCTTCCGACATGGTAGCCAACGCCCGCTGCAGCCAATAGGTCTCCTTCATAGGTCGCATCGATAAATACTTTCCCTTTGAAGGTTTTTCCTGAAAGCGTTTTGAAGGAAACAATTTTGCCGTTTTCCTTGACCACGCCATTTTCCCTGTCTAGCCATTCATCCCGCAAAACCTCAATTTCATTTTCCCTGACAAAATCCTCAAAAATCATCTCTGCTACATGAGGTTCAAAAATCCACATTGTCCTCGCATTGCCGTCGATGGCAGGAGTTCCTTGTCCTTTGTTTCCATATTCCTCCCGTTTTTGCCATTTCCAAGCAGAGTCATTCTGGTAGTGCATATAAACACGGTGGTAAAATTCCCTTGCCAAGCCTCCGATCACGGTTTTATCCCCTGTATCTGTGAAACCCAAACCTCCGGAGGAAAGCCCTCCCAAATGAATGTCCGGGGAAACCACAATAACAGATTTACCCATTTTCTTGGCTTGGACAGCTGCGGTAATTGCTGCGGAGGTGCCGCCATAAACAATTAAATCGGATTGATGAATAGAATTATTGTTTCCCTCGCCCTCATTGGAACTACATGAGGAAAGAGATCCTATTATCAGAAAAAAAAGTGAAGAAAATAACTGTAGTTTTAAGTTATATTTTTTGCTTAACAAGGTTTTCATAAGATTTAGATTACTTTTTAAAAGCTGGTTTAAAAAAAATGAAATTTTTTTAATCATTACTTTTTGATTGAATACTACAAATTTTTGGGAAGGAAAAGATAAACATCTCTATTGAAGATTAAACTAAAGATTTGCTATCAATAACCTGGATTTTGATCTGCTTCAGTCATACCCGGATTATTATTGATTTCGTCTACCGGCAGAGGAAACAAATAGCTCACATCACTCCAAACTTTGCCTGTAGCTTCTATTACCTCTTTCGCTTTCCCTGTTCTTAAAAGGTCATTCCATCTTTTCATTTCAAGTATAAATTCATAGGCTCTTTCCTGAATTAGGAGGTCTATGAACTGGTTTAGCGGCAAATCGGAAGGGAAATCTACTGAAGATGGTGAAAGTGGATCAAAACCATAAGCCCTTCTTCTGACCGCATTGAGGCGTTCAACAGATAGGGCATTCACTGAATTGGTTGCTCTTGCACTTGCCTCTGCATATATCAAATAAGCTTCCGGTAATCTATAAACAGGTATATTATTCCTATGGGCTGCTCCGGAGGCAGCAGTTCCATCCTGGTATTTTTTGAATAATGGCGAAGGAGAAGGTAAAGGGATTATCTGGCCTGAAGGGGCTGTTGTAAATGTGTAAGTATTGTAATCTTGCCTGAAATCATTTTTATCCCATGTTCCTAGATAAGAGCTCATGACGGGAACCCAAGCAAAAACACCACCTATACCATATCCTCCTGACTGTGTCCGATGTAAAAATTGCGCAATAGAATTACCATTGGTTGCAGAGTGTTGAATTGACCAAATATTTTCTGAATTTGAAATTACATCGGCACCATATATTTTTCTATTATAATCATTAGGTTCATTAATTTCGACAAATGTATATGGCCCATTTGATATCACATCTTCCGCAATATTGGCAGCTTCTTGCCAATTTTCAAGATTCAAATAACTATCAGCCAACAGCATCTTTGCAGACCAAGAAGTTGCCCTTCCTGTTTGCCCAAGCGGAAAAGAGCTTTCCAAATTGGGAATCGCATCAGTCAGATCATTAATGATGAAATCCCATACCACTTGTTTAGATTCCCTTGGGGCTGCGATCTGCGCAAAATCCGTGAATTCTTTGTCCCTTAAAGGTACTCCTCCCCAGTATTTTACAAGATTGCTGTAAAAGAAAGCCCTAAGAAATTTTGCTTCTGCCAAGATGATTTTTTTTGTCTCCTCGTTCATTTCAATCCCAGGAACGTTGTCCAAAACCGCATTGGCCCTGTTAATTCCCTGATATATTTCATTGTAAGAGTTCCAAGCTCTTACTTGATTGGAAGCATCAAGAGGTTGGGAATAATTACTTATCGGAACCTGACTTCCTCTTCCATTTGCATGATCAGCTCTACATTCCAATAAAGCCATAAACCAAATAGTGGGAAAGGAACTATTTCCTAAAGTTCCATAGGTGCCAAATAATGCCGCAAAGGCATCAGACTCATTTCTATAGAAATTTGATTTGGAAATAAAGCTCTTGGGATCCTCATCTAAAATACCAATACAATTAGTTAGTAAGATGCAGATTAATGGAAGTATAAATAATTTTTTCATGTTGCTTAAATTTTATAATTAAAAACCAATTCTTAGTCCAAGCGTGTATGACTTTGCGATGGGATATCCAGTTTCATCTATTCCTATCCTTAAATCCCCAGTAGCACCCCTTGTATTCACTTCAGGATCCAGACCTGGATAGCTAGTGATTGTAAGCAGATTTTGACCACTGATATAAACTTGTGCATTACTAACTCCTTTAATGTTCCATTTGGAAAAAGGAAGGTTATAGGCCAATTTGATATTTCTTAACCTCAGATAAGAAGCATCATGTATGAACCGATTAGAAGATCTGAAAACAGTATTGGCACTTATTTTTGGATGAGCGGCATTTATATTCTGGTTTTCAGTGGTCCACCTATCATTGTAAACATCTACCAATTGATTTTCCCCTGTATTAAAAGCATTGGAAATTGACCCACCAGTTGCAAAGAACATATCTGCTCCTTTGACTCCTTCAATAAAAATGTTTAAGTCGAAATTTTTGTAACTAAAATTATTATTTATACTGTAAATGAAATCTGGATATGGATTGCCAATGATTGTTTGGTCTTGGTTATTGATTACACCATCATCGTTTAAGTCCTGAAATTTTATCGATCCGTTTTCATTGAGACCGTCCTCCAAAAATCCCCAAAACATCCCGAGGGGCTGACCTTCCCTTGCAATGTTGATCGGAGAACCGAAAGGAAGACTTAAACCTCCTCCAAATACATCACTGCCACCTATATTTATGACATTATTGAGGTTAAAAGAAACTTGTCCAAAAGCATCCCATTTAAAGTTATTGATTAAAATATCTCCCCAAATACCTAATTCGAAACCTTTATTCTGTAATTCTCCTAAGTTAACCAACACAGAATTAAATCCAGTAGAACCAGGTAGCGTGACCCTTGCCAATAAATCTCTCGTGTTTTTCACATAGTAGTCAGCTGTAAGCCTAAAACGTTCATCTACCACTCCAAAGTCAATCCCAAAGTTAAATTGCTCTGTAGTTTCCCACTTTAAGTTGTCATTAGGAACAGCTGCAGGAACAAAACCTATGGCATCGTTATTTCCAAAAGTTGTCCTTTGTACTCCCAATCTATTAAGGGATTGAAATGGCGAAACAGCTGTACTTCCTGTTACACCGTAACTCGTCCTAAGTTTAAGGTTACTTATCCATGTTATATTTTTCATAAATTTCTCATCGGATAAGCGCCAAGCAATTGCACCTGAAGGGAAATATCCCCATTTATTATTGGCCCCAAATCTGGATGATCCATCCGCCCTAATACTTCCCGTAAAAAGGATTTTATCGTTTAGGAAAAAATTTGCCCTACCTAACCAAGATAGAATTGTCCATTCAGAAAAATCAGAAAAATTCGGATCCGTTAATTGGGCTGCTCCAAGGTTATTGTTAAGTAGGAGATCAGTGACAAATCCACTTCCACTTGACCTGTTGTCTTTACTTCTAAAATCCTGAAAGGTAAATCCTCCAACCAAATTAAGTTTGTGGGCTCCAATCATCTTGTTATAGGTCAATATGTTTTCATTCAGATATGATATATTTCTTATGATTGAGGTACTTGCATTTCCATTTGGTGAAGTTAATCTAACAACGGAAGGGGAATAAAAATCATTTTCGAGAAATCCCTGTTCTATTCCTCCAATAACCTTAAAAGAAAAATCATCCGTTATCCGGAAATTTACAGACACATCAGCAAGTAGATTTGAACTGGTTGTTCTATTGAATATTTCTGCAAAGAGCAAAGGGTTCTGTAAAACATTGGGACTAAAGAAGTACCTATTTACCTCAGAAAAGTTTCCATCTTCATCAAAAGGAGCTATTGTAGGAGGGGAAACAAAAGCTGCTGAAAGGATTCCATTACCTCTGTGACCATTATTGGCATTAACGTTATCAGTCATCTGACGTGTAGCAACGATATTTGTCCCTATCGATAAATAATCTTTCACTTTTTGATCAAGTCCAACCCTTATGGAACCTCTCTGAAGACCTGAACCGATCACGATACCGTCCTGCTGAAAATAATTTCCTGATATGGAATACTTTGATGTTTTATTACCGCCATCAAAAGTCACGGTATGGCTTTGTATCGGTGCTATTTGCAAAATTTCATCCTGCCAGTCAGTATTGATATTGGGAAGGTTATTGATATCAAAAACCTCAGGTCGCCCATCATTTCTTGCCAATTCATTTGCAATCTCAGCAAATTGTCTTTCGTTCATTAAATCAAATTTTTTGCTGATTTCCTGTACTCCATAATAACTATCGACCAAAATTCTATTGATACCCTCTTTGCCTTTGTTTGTGGTTATTATCACTACGCCATTTGCACCCCTTGCACCATAAATTGCAGTTGCAGAAGCGTCTTTAAGAATATCTATCGAAGCTATATCTGAGGGATTTAAAAAATCAATTCCTCCAGCTAAAGGAAAACCATCCACCACATATAATGGCTGGTTACTACCTAGAAATGAATTCCCTCCTCTTATTTGAACTTGGACAGATGATCCTGGCTGGCCTGAATTCTGAATGACTCTTACACCAGGTGCTCTACCTCTAAGTGCTTGTTGAACGTTTGGAACTGGGAATGCATCAATATCCTTACTTGAAATTTGAGCGACAGAACCAGTAATATCAGCTCTTTGAACAGATCCATACCCTATCACTACAACTTCTTGCAAAGATCTGGCATCTTCCTTTAAAATAATATCAATATTCGTCTGATTAGTAATGGCAATTCTTTGCCTCTCAAACCCAACGAAAGAAAAAATCAAAACTCCACCTTCTGGGACTTCTATTGTGTAGTTGCCATCAACATCAGTAACTGTACCATCGGAAGTTCCCTCTATAATTACAGTTACCCCTGGAAGTGGTTCGCCATTAGCATCTTTGACAATTCCCGACACATTCACCTCTTCAAATAAAGGATCTTTCTCTTGTGAAGAATTGGGTTTGGATCTTTCCGCTACAAAAATGGAACTGTCGACCTGTTTAAATTTCAGATTGGAAGAGGACGCAATTTCCAAAAGGACATCATGAACCGATTGCCTCTTTTTATTAACCTTAACGGTTGATGTGTTTTGCAACATCTCTTCAGTGTAGACAAATTTGTAGTCTGTGACACGCTCCAGATTTTTGAAGATTTCTTCTACTCCCCAATTACTCTTTTGGATAACCACAAAGGTTTTGTCAATTGATTTTACCTGAGCATTTGTACCATGGGCCATTACTGCCGTCAGGAAGAGGCATTGTACGATACAGCCATAGATGAGATTCTTAGATACCATTTTTATTAGGCACAGTAATTTTCTTTTCATAATTTTAATTGGTTTTAGGGTTTACGCTTTAAGACTTCAGGGTAAAGGATTTCATTTGGCGATGGAGAATTTACCCTGTTTTTGTGTTCTTCTTAATTCATGGTTTTGGACTTTTTGATGTGGACAATTTTCCCTTCAATCACAAACTCAAAGCCCAACGAGAAACTTAGACCAGTGAGGATATCTTTCAAATTTTTATTTTCGTAGGAGCCAATTATTCGGCTTTTCGTGTCTATTCCTTTATCCACTTTGAATTTCACACCATACCAAGCCTCTAAGTCATTTAGGATTTCCCAGAATGGTTTTCGGTTAAAAATAAGTACTCCCTCTTTCCAAGAAGTTGTTCTTTCCTGATTGAAAGATTGAATAGAAAAGTCTTTGGGGGCGTTTTTCTCGTAGTTCCAAACTGCCATCTGCCCCGGTGAAAGGGCTACTTCTTTACTGGCTTTGGCCACAGCTACCTTGCCTTCAACCAAAGCTATTCTATAATCGTTTTCTCTGGCAAAAACATTAAACTCCGTTCCTAAAGCTGTAGTGGTAATTCCGTTTGAAATGACCTTAAATGGCTTTGAGGGGTTAGAGGCGACTTCGAAATAAGCTTCACCTGTAATATTGATTATCCGATCATTTTTGCCGTAATCTGAAGAGAAACTGATTTCCGATAGGGCATTTACAGTTATCTTGGTTTTGTCTGACATCAGCAATGTTAGCTTTTCTCCAGGACCAGTCGTCCGAACTATACTAGAAATGAGTGATTCACTTTCTGTGTTGGACTGGCTATCCTTATAAGTGAAGCTTTGGACCAAGGCATATCCCAGAAAGAAGCATAAAATAACGCTAGCTGCAATTTTAAGACTTCGGGAAGTCAGTGATCTGACCAAACCTCTATTTTTTGCTTTCGGAGTAATGATTTTTTGATGAATAGAATTCAACAACAGGTCGTAGTCTGTTTCGTCCGTAAACCTCGGAGAAGGATTATCAAAGTATTTTTCCATTACGATATCAAATTCCCCTCGTGAGTGTGGTTGTTTTAACCATTGTACCACCTCTTGCTCTTCCTTTGGAGATGCGGAGCCATTTAAAAATTTTATGAGTTTAGTCTCTTCCAAAACATTTATATTTTCTTATAGAAAACAAAAACACGGAAGAATACTTAAGCAGATACTTAAAAAATCAAAAATAAATTAAATAAAATCTGAAAATCACAGAATTAAGCTAAAATGAAGTAGTGCAAGTGTTAAGGAACTTGGGTAAAAAATATTTCCGCCCAATTCCTTTTTTATGGTTTTGGTGGACAAATAAATATGGTGTTCAATAGTTCTTTGGGACAGATTCATTCTCTTGGCTATTTCAGAAGCTGTAAAACCTTCCAGTTTATTCAATCTGAAAACTTCCTGCTGCACTTTTGGCAGTTTCTCAACAAGTGAGAACACTGCAAGTTCAAGATCCTGGTAGGCAAGGTCATTTTCCACTTTGTTTTCCCTTAAAAATACTGATTCAGGTGCCTCCTCTAAAGTGCAGGAAGGTTTCTTGTCTCTGGCATAATTGTACATGTAAAATTTGACAGATTGGAAAAGGTATGTTTTGAAACTTTTGGAATCATCTAGTTCACTTCTCCTCTCCCAAATTCTGATAAAAATATCCTGAACAGCATCCTTTGCCAATTCCTTGCTAGGGAAAAAAGTGAGTGCAAAAGCCATAGATTTTTTTACATATCGGTGATATAATTCATCAAATGCAGGGACATTACCTTGCCTTAACTTGATCAGCAGCTCTTGGTCATTATGATTGCTCAGATTACCCATATAATGGAACCTTTGGCTTTTTATTCTAAATCAAGTTAAAGATGGCTTCAGATAATTTTGAAACCTGATTTCCGAACTTGATTTATTGGGTTTATGGTCTATTTAATCAATGCTCATCTTAGACTTTATAATATCCAATTAAAGATTTTATCCCTGATTATCTTTTGGAACTCAACTTATGAATAAAGATTGAAGCATCGAAATTCTTTACTTAATAAAAGTAAAGCTATCTAAATAATACTTTAGTACTCATTTATTAACTTCGAATTTGATTTTAAACCTATTTTTAGCTCAACTTCAAATCCGGTATATCACTTTTTTAAGTCTTATCATTTGCACAGATAAATCTCACACCTATTTATTCGGTTCATACATTTTCGCAGAAGATCGATATTTGTACATTGACCTTGCACTCCTTCATTTAATGAGTTACACCTGACAACCCAATCGATTAAGCTACTTATTGTTTCTGCATTAAAAACCATCCCATTTCCCTTCCATCGGTCCGTCAATTCCATACCTATCTTGCCAGAAACTCACGATGCCCAGCCTGAGCTCCACAGTCTACAACAAATCTTCCTCGCTGCAGTATTTCTTGAAGTCGTCTGTAGTTATTAGCCTGGAATCTTCTTGTCGGTAAGTCAAGGCTTTGAATCTCATTTTCTCCCAACTCTTGGGTATTTCCATCCAGTTTACCTTCCCCTAATGAAATTAGAATGCGAAAAAGCGTCAAGTAAATTTGGGATAATCAATCAACTATATAGAACTATTGGATAAATTCCCTGCTGCTTAAATGTTCAGGTTTACTCATAGTAAAATAGGCTTTGGTTGTTAATTCGAAAACCAATGTAGAAAAAACAACTTGTCTATACAAGTTGAGATTAAATATTATCTCAGAACCAGCGCTTTGAAATTCTATAAAGATATTCCTCTAAAAATTATTTAAAGCGTCTTACTGAGATTGGCCATTTCACTTTAGGATAAAAAAGTAGTTCATATGAAAACCTGAACCTGCTTTTTCCCGAAGTAATGAATGTCGCAAAGGTGTGGTGAGCACTATGAAATATAGTTTAGGATAATTTCCTCAAAACAGTTTTAGCTAAAATTATCGAAGAAAGGGTCTTTCTTTCGAACTTCTACCCCTAAAAATGCCAAATATTTAGCGACCGATTCCGTCGATATTTCTTCCATCGGGACGTGCCCGGCATCATCAAAAACAATCAATTTAGAACCTGGAATTGCTTTTTCGAGTGAATATCCCTGAGCTACTGGAATCCATGAATCCTCTTTTCCCCACAGTATCAAAGTGGGCATGGTCAAGCGCTCGAAGTCTATCCTCGATTCTCTAGGTGCACCCAAGCGGTCTAAAGTCGCCTGCCTATTCCCATCACGAAGCATCAATTCATAATAGCGGGTTATAGCTTCATCCGTGATTTTTTCCTGATCAAAATAGACTTGCCTCATGTTCATCGCAAACAAAAATTTTGGTGTACACTTCAGCAGAATGGATGAAAAAATCGGATTCTTTGCAAGCTTGAAAATCCAGGCTTCATTCTGCTTTGGCTCCTCTCCGTCCAGGGATCGGTTTTTAAGTCGAGGTGCACCAGCAGCATCTATGAGATTCAGTGAAAGTATTTTGTCTGGCCGAGTAGAAGCTACTTGCATAGCCACTGCTCCACCCATAGAGTTCCCTGCCAGATGAAACTTGTCAAGATTCAGCTTTTCGGACAATCGCAAAACCAACTGGGAATAATCAGTCAGGCTGTAACGCTTCTCTTCATCCGGCCCTGTAAGTCCATGTCCGGGAAAGTCTAAGGAAATTGTAAGAAAATACGGACTCAGTTCCTGCTGCCAAGCATCCCAAGTATGAAGTGAGGAAAAGCTGCCGTGCAAAAGAAAAATCGGATCGCCCTCACCCATAAAGCGCACATGAACATTAATCCCATCCACTTCGATAAAATGAGATTGCGGTGTAGCGTACTTCTGCTCGATTTCCTCAGACGTCATATCGCTTCTATAAAGCAATAGCAAAAAGAAAATGCACGATAAACCAATAACCGTTATTACTTTCAAAATTCGTTTGATCCAACCCATAAATTTGGCTTTTTTGAGTTTGTGTTAAATCCAGCCAGAAGAGAAAAAGTACAACAATTCTGCTCTAATCTCTAGCTTGGTAAAAAAGATAACTCTTGAATCTTAAATCGGTTTTCAAAAATCTGGGCCCTGGTCCTATCATCGCCGCTGCGTTTATTGGCCCAGGTACGGTGACCGTCTGCACACTTGCAGGAGTTAACTTTGGCTTTTCCCTAATCTGGGCTTTGGGCCTATCCGTGATTGCTACAGTGATTCTCCAAGAGATTTCAGGCAGATTAGGACTGATCACAGGAAAGGATCTGAGCCAATTGATCCGCAGTCAAAAAGGAAATCCCGCAGTTCGGTATTTTTCCATGGGATTGGTATTAATCGCTATTGGTCTGGGAAATGCTGCTTACGAATCGGGAAATATCTCAGGGACGAATTTGGGATTGCAGGTGTTCTGGGAAGCGCCGACTCTAGGTTTTTCAGGAATAGAAATCCACTTAGGAAATCTACTCTTAGGAATTCTCGCCTTCCTATTGCTTTGGCTGGGTAACTACAAAGCTCTGGAAAGAGTGCTGGTGGGATTGGTGATTTTTATGTCCCTAGCCTTTACAGCCGCAGCTATTCTCACCAAACCAGATTGGTCAGCAGTATTTGCAGGTTTTATCCCTAGTTGGAATGACGCTAATCTCCCCACGCTAGTCGCTTTGATAGGGACAACAGTCGTCCCTTATAACCTATTTCTCTATGCAAGTTTGGCCAAAAACCGTTGGTCAGGATCTTCTGATATCCCGTGGATGCGTAGAGATATTGTCATTTCCATCGTATTTGGTGGCATAGTATCGATGGCAATTTTGATGGTGGGAGCTGCGAATGTGAGCGCTCAAATTACTAGTGCGTTAGACGTGAGCAAAGGATTGGAGGGGGTTTTTGGAAGCTTCGCAAAATACCTCATGGGCTTTGGGCTGATGGCAGCTGGACTTACCTCAAGTATCACAGCTCCACTGGCGGCAGGATTGGTAATCTGTGGAATTATGGGTTGGGATCAAGGCATCCGATCAAAGTCAATGCGGGCATCCATGGGAGCAATCGTCGGCCTGGGATTGATTTTTGCATCCTTGGGAATCAAACCAATACAATTGATTACGCTTGCTCAGTTGGCAAATGGGGTGCTACTTCCCTTGATCAGTGGCTGGATTATTTGGGTTGCTTCGCAAAAAGATATTTTGGGTGATTTCCGCAATAAGCCATTTTATACAATCCTAGCTGCATTAATTTGGCTGATAACCTTGGTATTGGGATTGAAAAGTATTTTGGCTGTTTTGGGAATCAGCTTGTAGAAAGAATTTTTCTCGCAGCGGCGCAACGGTATGTGCATTTCAGGATCGTAATGAAAATAAATTGTTAAAGAGCGGAGAAATACATTTTAAAGCAACGATCTCTTTGTTATCGATAAATGAGCATTTCCAAGCAGTTATTCATGGTTCGATCCACGCCACTTCGGGCCGCATTTCAGGATCAATTATTTAATTGATGTCACACACACCTTTGTACCATTTTACGACCACGAAGTGGTCAAACCACGAATAGCCTCGTATGAAATGCGGGGTAACAATGAAATACAAAATGACCTCACGACGGCGAAGCTGTCGAACTTAATTGTTCAATCCGTTGGGTTTGGGGGATAAATTACCATTCACCGTTTTTTACCACGGGCTTCAACCATAGCTCCGCAACGCCTGAGCGCAGTGGCTTAGCGGACAAGTTATTCAGGGTTCGATCCCGCCATGGCAAGCCGAGATTTCAGGATCAATTATTTGATTGATGACACACATACCTTTATACCATTTTACGACCATGAAGTGGTCAAACCACGAATAGCCCGGTATGAAATGCGGGGTAACAATGAAATACAAAATGACCCTATGACGGCGAAGCTGTCGAACTTTTATACCACCACGATGTACGGAGGATTAATTATTTGCCCTCCAAAAACCCCATAAACTCCCCTTCCAACAAGCTGTAGTAAATCGTATTCCTTCGCCTATCATGAGTCATTTGCGTATGGGATCGGAGAATTCCCTCCTCGACAAAACCCATTTTCAACATAGCGTTCCGAGCTGGAATATTCAGCACATCCGTTTTCAACTCCACCCTTTTGAGTTTTAATACCTCGGCGCAATAGCGTACCATTAAAAGTTTCATTTGGTGATTGATTCCGGCTCCATGATGGGCTCTTCCTAGCCAGGTCCAACCGATTTCTATTCGCTGATCCCTTGGAGAAAAGTTCCCAAAAGCAGTACTTCCTACGATGGCTTTGCTGGACTTTTCGATCACCACAAACTGTAAGCGCTGTCCTAAAAGCGCTGGCCTTGCCCATTCATCAAATTCGGCTGGGATACTCAAGTCATAGGTGAAAGATGTCCAAAGACTCGGGTCATTTGCCAAACGCATCAAACTAGGGAAATCCTGTTCGGAAATCGGACGGAGTAAAATCCTTTCGTTTTCTAAAATCAACTTCGGATTCAACATCAGCCTAAAACTTCCTGAATGGCTGTATTGTATAGCGCTATTTCCTCAATCGTGCCGGTGGAAACTCTACACCAATCATTCAATGGCTCAAAAGGTCGGCCTACAATAAAGCCTTTGTCATACATCGTCTTATTCAATTCTTTGATATCTCTACCTGACTGGAAAAAAATGAAATTAGCATGAGAATCTAAGTAGGGTAATTTCAAGTCGTCAAGCGTTTTGGTGAGCATTACTTTCGCTTCTTTGGTTTTTTGAAGGGAAAACTGATAGAACTCCTTATCCAGCATCGCAGCTTTACTCGCTTCGATGGCCATAATATTTGTATTGGCGACCACACGATCCGAAAGGAGTTTGGCTAATTCAGGCTTTGCAATCAAATAACCCATTCTGATTCCAGCCAATCCATACACTTTTGAGAAAGTCCGGGAAACTACCACATCGTAGCCTTGCTTCACCAACTCTACCATTGAGGGATAATTCGGTTCGGTGATGTAATCATAATACGCTTCATCGGAGAACACCACCGCATGCTTGCTTACTGTTTTGCAAAAATCAACCACTTGATTTGCGGGAAGCAATTTGCCTGTTGGGTTATTGGGATTGCAGAGGAAAACCATCTTGGTTTTATAAGAAACGCGTTTCTCAATTTCCTCCAGATCAAAGTCCAAGTCTTTATTTAGCGGTACCCAATTGATATCTGTACCCCAAAGTTCGGCATAGCTCATCATAGAAAGGAAAGTAGGCGAGCAAGAGATAATCTCTCCCCCACCTCCAAAAGTAATCCCTGCTATCTTCAGACCTTCTGTAGATCCTGCTACCAAAACAATATGGTCCTCAGGCACACCTTCTTTTTCAGCAATCATTTTGACCAAATCCGCATTGTACCCCCAAGGATAACGGCAGCCATTATCAAAGGCTTTGATCATCGCCTTTCGCATGGATTCGGAAGGGCCATACGGATTTTCATTTGAACCTAAGCGGATGGGTCCCTCGATTGATCTAGGATTAAACTTTCTAATTTCCTCCGCAGAAAGCGAACTGATTATTCCCGTAGTACCCAACGCAGCCAAACCACTTCCTAAAGAAGCTTTTTTTAGCCATGATCTTCTTGAAATTCCTGACATGATTTTTCTATTTAATTGTTAAAATAGTAATGTTTCAGCACAGATATTAAAATATCTTCATTTTTTAAGCAATTCTTTCAATTACAGCATGTTTGGTAAAACTAGGTTCCAATAAAATTATCTCTCTTTAATATGTGTATCAACAAAATATTTCTCTAAATTATACAAAAGCGAAATTAACCCTAAACCCTAATATTCATGAAAAAGCTATTACTTTTCTTGGTTTGCGGGATGCTTTGGGTACATAGTCTCAAGGCTCAGCAAACGCAGTACATGGTATTCGAATTTGTCAAGGTTGAAAACGATCAACTTTTTGATTATATCGAGTTCAAAGATCTAATGGAGAAAGTATACAGGCAAGCCTTAAACGACAAGCGAATCAAAGGCTGGGACTTCTGGGCTCTCCAATCCGGTGGTGATCAGGCGGCTTTCCAGTATATAATGGTCACCTATTACAATGATCCAGTACAAATGATGAATGGCCTCGATGAGCAATCCATGATGGAGTACACTAAAATCGCCTATCCACATCTAAACAGCATTCAGGTCAACAAATTGTTCCAAGAGTCACTTGGTATGCGGGATATGCCCATGAGGCTTTACATGAAGGAAATCGCTGAGACCAACGATAAATTCCAGATGAAGCCTGGCGTGTTGGCTTCTTTTGATTTGATGAAAGCAAACGAAGGTCAATTTGACGTCTATGAAAAGGCTGAATCAGAGATTTTCAAGCCAATACATCAAAAATTTGTCGAGCAGGGATTAATGGGACATTGGAGTTTATTGAGAACTGCTTTGCCTCTAGGATCAGAAGCCAAATCCACACACTTAACGATGAATGTTTACAAGGATTACATGCAGTTCTTTAACGCTCAATCCTATGAAGACATGAATCAAACAGCATCACAGCGAGAAGCTGTGAATAAGGGTCTAAACTCTCGGGATCAAAAATGGGTTTACCTAGCAACATTAGAAAACGTAGTTCGATAGTCCGGTAGCAACTTACGTGGGGAGGCTTTGAAAGAAGCCTCTTTTTTTTGTGTGTTATTTTAAACCACAGTGAGCGCAGAGGATTACGCAGAGAGCGCTATCGTCCTGCTTCTCCTGAAGCTTGAATTTCATCGTTATTTCATGCTTGCTAATTGAAAATATTACCTTAAAAAACACATACCCATTTGCGCCATAGCCAATTGAATCAGTTTTGAGAATAGTCAAATCTAATTTCAAAACCTTGAGTAATATGATCTATGTAGTGAAAAACACTTTTTGTTAGTTGGCCCCTTTTCAAAACGTCCCTTTAGGGACTAGCTATGGGTAAAAAAACAATCTTCAGGGTGCCTACCAAGCCGTGCCTTCAGGTAGGGCACTAAAATTCACGGTCATAATAGGCCTGTACCTAAAGGCACAGCAAAATATAACGCTAATCAATAACTACCCATAGTTAGCCCCGATGGGGCGGAAAAGTTGAATAAAAAAAAGGGTTTAAGATTTTTAAACCATAGTGGACCGATGGCTTAGTAATCAATGATCAAATTCAAGGGGCAACAATTTGAATTGAGGCCAAAGATCACACGGATACTTTATGATAAACTATGTATTCTATGCAGATATACGGTCAAAAACATTTCGTTATAAATCCTAGAACATCGTCGCATAGAGAACCATTCGAAGTCCAGGAATACTTGCGCTTCTCACGAAACCACCGTGTTCATTGCCGCTATACAATCATCCTTCGATCATAAAATCTGAAAAGAACAAGCCCCATCACTGGCCCAAAAAACAACAGAGCAAGGACCTGATCAATGGTAAGCCAGTTCAGGAGAAACTGAGCAAGCTGAATACTCAGAATAGAAATGGCAAAGCCCATAGAATTGACCAGAGTCAACGCTGTTCCTCTATATTCTGCAGGGACACTTTGGGCTACAAGCGTGGAAAACTGAGGAGAGTCTGCAGTAATCAATATTCCCCAGATGAGTAGCAATCCCATCCAGATCCAGCTAGGTAAACCACCAACAAATAATACCAAAAGGCAGCAAAGCCCTGAGCCTGCAAGGGCAAATTGAGCGACTTTTTTACTTCCTAATCCATCAGCTATAATTCCCCCTACTGCGCATGAAACCCCTCCTATGGCAATCACGAAAAATGAAAGTAAACTATCACTGGAATCCATCACTTCATTTCCTCTGAACAAAACAATCAACATCGGTACGAAAGCCCAAAAAGTGTATAACTCCCACATATGCCCAAAATAGCCAGAAGCGGCACTTTTCAGCGCGTTGATTTTGGAAAGGTTTGGTAAAAGACTGAGATCAAATCTTGAATTGATTTTATGAAACGGCCCATCTGGAACAAAGAATCCTACAATAAATCCTCCCAGCAATGCTAAGCCTGACGTGAACCACAGCACAAGCTTCCAAGAGAAATTTAAATCCAATCCCTTTAACAGATGCGGAAAAGCGGTTCCTAAAACCAAAGCCCCTACCAAAAAACCCAAGGCAGCGCCCAGCCCTTTTTGAAAGTAATCTGCGGCGATTTTCATTCCGACTGGATATATGCCTGCCAAGAAAAAACCAACCAAAAACCTACAGACCAATACCGTGGTCAAGTGCATGGGCAACATCACAATAAAGAGATTGAAACAAGCCGCCAGAATCGAACTGAAGAAGAACACATCGCTCGGTGAAAAGCGATCTGGAATTGAAAAAATTGCAAAAACCAACGTTCCCAGAATAAATCCCAATTGAACCACAGAAGTTATTGTGGCCAAAATTCCGGGGATACCAAGAATTTGACTGATTTCAGGGGCTACAGCATTCCCTGCAAACCAAAGCGAAGTGCCCAGAAACTGAGCAATGACTATCAATATCAGGGCACTTCGAGATGTTAGTTGGGAATTCAAGCTCCTAAGATTCCTCTGATAGTAGCTACCTCTTCACCACTGAATAAAGAGTTCTTAACAGCAGCAACATTATCATCCAATTGCTCTGGCTTGGAAACTCCTACCAATACAGAAGTAATTCGCTCATCCTTCAGCAGCCAGGCGATTGCCATTTGAGCCAGTGTTTGCCCCCTACCGATCGCAAGGTCATTTAGCTTTGAAATCATGCTGATCTTCTCATCAGAAATTTGCTCAGCTTTCAGGTATCTACCGTCTTTGGCAGCACGGGAATCTTCAGGAATTCCTTTCAGATATTTGTCAGTAAGCAGACCTTGCTCTAATGGAGAGAAAGCTATACTTCCTACTTCTTTTTCTCCCAACACGTCCATCAGGCCATTTTCCACCCATCGATCTATCATGGAATATCTTGGCTGATGAATCAAAAGTGGCGTTCCAAGACGTGCTAAAATCTCATAAGCTTTGGCAGTATCTTCTGCAGAGTATTGGGAAATCCCCACATAAAGTGCCTTGCCCTGTCTTACCAAAAGATCAAGTGCTCCCATAGTCTCTTCCAGTGGTGTATCCGGATCTGGCCGATGATGGTAGAAAATATCCACGTAGTCCAATCCCATTCGTTTCAAACTTTGGTCACAGCTGGCCACCAGATACTTTTTGGAACCATAATTCCCATACGGTCCAGGCCACATATCCCAGCCAGCTTTGGAAGAAATAATCAATTCATCTCTTAAGGTAGAAAAGTCTTTTTTCAGGATTCTACCAAAATTTTCCTCTGCAGATCCAAACGGAGGACCATAATTGTTTGCCAGATCAAAGTGGCAAATTCCAAGGTCAAAAGCTCTTCTGAGAATAGAACGCCCAAGTGTAAAATCCGCATTATGGCCGAAATTATGCCATAATCCAAGGCTAATTTCAGGTAAAACTAAACCACTATTTCCGCATCTGCGGTACTTCATCTGGTGATAGCGATCAGCTGCAGGCTGATAAGGCAAAAGTGGTGAATGATCGTTGATATCCATTATTTAAGGTTTGAGTGTACGATTAAGCAAACCAAAATAGAGCGATTAATGCTGATATCAAACCTAAAGCCATAAGAAGTAACCAACTTTTCCATAGATAGCCAATCCAGCTATTAAAACTAATTCCTGCAGCAGCTATTACTGCCATCATACCGCCATTGGTTGGTGTGAGTAAATCCATTAATCCTCCCGCATATTGATATGTAAGCACTGCAACTTGTCTGGAAATACCTAACAAATCCATCAAAGGAACTGCCAACGGTGTAGTCAAAACTGCTTGGCCAGAAGTACTCGGAACAGGGATATGGATTAGTGCTTGAGTCACGTACAGCCCCACGGCTGCCAGTTGTGTAGGCATACTTTCGAGTGGTTCAAACATTGCTTGAATAATCGGATCAATAATAGCTGTATTCTGCAAAATCAAGTAAACACTTCGAGCTAATCCCACGATCACCCCAGCAAAGATCATTTCACTGAAACCTTCCGAATATGCCCTTGCGGTTCCATTAAGTCCCAATCTTCCGATTAGACCGCAGCTCACGCCTACTACAAAAAACAATGCACTCATTTCATTGTAGCCCCAGTCTCTATAGATTATTCCCCAAGCCATAATTACCACTCCACCAAAAGCCAGAAAAAGTATCACCACATGCTGAAAAGATATTTTTACTGGCTTCATATTATAAGTCTCAGAAGAAGCGATTTTCATCTTACCATACTTGATATGATAGCTGCACCAAATCGTAACCGCCATAATCAGGAAAATCAATCTGTAAGCAAATCCCTCGTTGAAATCCAGTTCGGCGATAGTTTGAGAAAGCAATGAACCAAAGGGATTGACGGGTGAAAAACTCGCTCCAACAATAGCAGAGCCTAGAGCTATAGCCACAATCGCTCGTTTGTCGTAATTTATTTTCTTTGCTAAAAGCACCAATACGGGAGCTAGGGCAATGATTTCTTCTTGCATAGCAATGGTGCTACCACAAAAAGCAAAGACAAAACCTATGAGATAAAGGAGTAAATATTGCCCATTTCGAAAACGATAAATAAGTGCTTCAATACCGACTTGAAGTGCCCCAGTTTTCTCAATCACATAAAAAGCACCGCCAATCAGCAAAATCAAAACTAGAATATCTGCCCCCAAAATAATTCCTTCAGGAATGGACAGAGCTACATCATAAATACTCGAATTTTGATCTTCGATCGTGCGATAACTTCCTGGGACGATTATTTCCCTTCCAGTATCCGGATCCAAGACCCGATCATAGCTGCCTGATTGTACAAAATAGCTGGCCACGCCTGCAAGAATAATAAACCCCAAAAGAATGATTATCGGATGTGGGAAGGATAGTTTCATTTAAAAAGATAAGTCATGGAGAAATATAGGATATGATTTGACTGGCAATTGAAATTCTGAAATCCTCCTTGTCTCTGGCGTTCGCAAATAAGAAAATTCCCGTTTCTGCCTCTTTGGAGTAAAACAGAAGACTGGAATACCCTGCCTGTCCACCAAAATGGCCTATCCATTCGCTTCCATTAATTTGAACTTTTTGGAAGCCTAGAGGCACATCACTACCTCCTATTGTAAGCCAATACAAGGCATTCTGATACACTCCCATTTCTCCTCTCAGCAAATGAACCATGGCCAAGCTCATATCTCTCGTAGTGGTAAGTAGGCCTGAGGAAGGAGAAGGATATACTTGAAAACTAATGCGCTTAGGCTCCAGCCTTTTCCAGAGAAAGGTCTTCTGATATCCTGTAATGCCATTTTCTTCAACCGGCCAGCTGGACAAAAACTTAGAATTCACCATTCCTGATGGTGTTAAAACATCCCTTTGTATAAGGGAATCAAAATCAAGATTATCCGACTGACTGAGCAAAAAACCAAGTAAATCGTAATTTGAGTCTGCGTAATTATAGGTAATGGAATCAGTTTGGTACTTGTTGCCTTTCTCTAAAAACTCCACTCCCCACTCATTCAAACTTTGGAATTTTGAGAAAGAAAAAATCATCTCAGAAAAATTTTTGTCACGGACACCCGACTGATGGGACAAAAGATCCTTTAACCTGAGGTTGGCGAGGGAAGATGAATTGACTTTTTTTCCCAATCCAAGTGAGGAAACGTAATCCTGGGAAATGATTTCTTTATCCTGAAAAGCACTTGCTACTCCCAAAGCCGTGAATAACTTGGATACAGATGCCACCAGAATTTGGCTTTCTACAGTTAGGGAGTCTTTGGTTTTTAAATTTTCATAACCAAATGCATTCAGATAGGAAACTTTACCCTCCTCTACAATCGCAACAGATACGCCTGGCAACAGATAGCTGGACATGGCCTGGGTCAATATGGAGTCAATGCCTTCTTTTTTGGACGATACTTTTATACTGGGATTAAATCGGACTTTAGGAAAACTATGCCACCATTCCCAAGTGATAAATAGAGCTAACCAGAAAACCAAAACAACAAATAAGATTTTGATTTTCTTGCTCATAAAAAAAACAACGTTTAGTCAAATTAGACTTTGAATATGAGAATTATGCTATAAAAATGAGATCTAGTTATCTTCATGGAATTAGAAACTATTCATTTCTACTTACTTTTTATTCATGTGTGAAAAATCGCAATCTAGATTCTCACGATTCCAATTTCCAGACTTGGCAGCAGCTTCATAGGTGCTTTGTAAGAAATCAAGCAGCATTTTAGCTGGATCTGAAGACTTGCTTACCTCCTCGTAGTTCAGCATAAACTCTCCCAGTTCTTTGCTCCAATATGCTTTATCAGGAGAAATTTTAGCATCCTGAAAGTCCGGATAATTTGGATAGCTGTAGGCGTAGAAAACCGGAGTTTTGAAAACCTCACTCCCTGGCCAAAATCCCACACTAAATGCTTCATGAGAATAAGCTTCCTGCATCACTGAAGCAGGAATGTTGGGAACCCGACCAGAAAATTCCGGCGCCTTATTGCCCGAAAATCGGGTGTAAGCCAAATCAAAAGACCCCCAAAAGAAGTGAATCGGGCTATTTTTTCCTGTAAATTTCGTTCTGAAAACTCCAAAAACATTTTGAATCTGAACCAATGCTTTCCAAAGACTTTGCGCAGCATTGGCTTGGTACATGATGCGTTTCTTGTTTTTTGGAAATGGAATAGGATCAGGAACTTCATTAGGACTTTCATGAATTTTCACCTCAATACCTAAAAACTTCAACTTTTCCATCAGGTGCTCATAGAAGCTGGCAACAGTCTGACCACCCAATGCAAAACGATCACGATTACCATTGCTGGTCTTGATTCTCAATTCATGATGGATGAAATCAAATTTGATTTCAAATACTCCTCCTTCAAAAGGAATGTTTCCCGTAGTCAATCCTTGCGCGTCCACATACAATGACACGTGCCACGAGTGGTTTTGCCATGGTGATTTCCTGAGCCGTACTTTGCCCACTATCTGTGTCCACTGATGCAAGAGATAAATGGTGTCTTTATTCTCTTCAAATTGAAATACTGGCCACGAATTCTTTTTGATTGCCATAATTAAAAGTTAATCCCTCAATTTATAGGTTTTCCTTACTGAACAAAAATTAATTTTCAGACTTAATGATTTTCTCAAGTGTCTTCATCCCATTTGTGGCATTTTCGATAATATGAACCACTTTCCTTCCAAAATTTACATCTGACCTTTTGGGGTCAATTACATAAATCTTGGTTTCGGCTGCCACATACTCAACTAAGCCTGCCGCTGGATAAACTTGCAGTGAAGTTCCTATCACCACGAAAATATCCGCTTTAGCAGCAATAGTTGCAGCTTCCTCCATCTTAGGAACTTGCTCACCAAACCATACGATATGAGGACGTAGCTGACTCCCCTTCTCGCATTTGTCACCATCTTTTATTTCCCAGTGATCTAAGTCATAAACTAAACTCGGATCCAGAGAACTTTGAGCCTTTTTAAGTTCTCCATGAAGATGAATTACCTGAGAAGAACCAGCACGTTCATGCAGATCATCTACGTTTTGAGTGATGATGGACACATCAAAATCTTTTTCTAAATCAGCCAAAATCACATGCGCCTCATTCGGCTCACAATCGAGCAATTGCTTTCTCCTCTGATTATAGAAATCCTGTACGAGTGGTCGATTGATTCTCCAGCCCTCTGGTGAAGCCACTTCCATCACATCATGACCTTCCCAAAGACCACCAGAATCTCTAAAAGTTTTGATCCCACTCTCTGCGGAAATCCCTGCCCCACTAAGCACTACCAAATGTTTCTTTTTACTCATGATTAAAGTTGAATTGAATCAAATGCAAATGCAAGTCCTACTCAAATAAACCTGCATTTAAGGTATTTGATCTTTTCTCCCTTATCAGAAAACATCTTTTCGTAGCGAGTCTTTATCCCAAAGTGATCATCCTTCCATTCACTTTGATAGAAATCATGTGTGAAGCCGATCACTTCAATGTCTTCCCTACTTTGAAAAAGGTCCAGGGAATAATTGAAAAGGTCCGTATTATCTGTTTTGAAGTGTAAAACACCATCCTTTTTCAACATGGATTTGTACATATCCAAAAACCGTGGGGATGTCAATCTGCGCTTCTCGTCTCCCTCTCTGGGAAATGGATCGGGGAATGTGATCCAAAGTTCGGAAATCTCATCAGCAGCAAAGTGCTTTTCCAAAAGCTCAATTTGAGTTCTGAGAAAAGCAACATTCTGAATACCTTCGGCGGTTGCAGTAGAGCTACCTTTCCAGATTCGGCTGCCTTTGATGTCAACGCCGATAAAGTTCTGGTTAGGGAAATTCCGAGCTAAGCCCACTGTGAATTCGCCTCTTCCGCAGGCTAGTTCTACTACGATTGGATTGGGATTCTGAAACTGTACTTCACTCCAGTTTCCTTTGATTGTGTCAAAAATTGGCTTTCCGGCCTGGATTACATTTGGGTTCTCTTCATTTTCTTGGAAGCGAACCAGTTTTTTTCTACTCATCTAAAGCTCTTCGATTTCTGCGACCACAAAAGTACTCCCTCCCACAAAAATCAAGTCATCTTCGGTTGCATTTTTTCTAGCAAAAGCTAAAGCCTCATTTATATCGGGAACAATTTCACCCGTCAAACCAAAAGAAAGAGCCTTTTCTGCCAATTGATCAGCAGGCAAAGCTCTTGGTAATTTTGCTTCGCAAAAGACATAGTTGGCTTTCTTCGGCAGCATGGAGAGTACTTTGGAGATATCCTTATCCTGTACCATACCAAGCACCAGCCATAGCTTCGCAAAAGTGTAGGTTTCCAATTGGGAAAGTACCTCTCTGAATCCAGCTTCATTGTGTCCTGTGTCGCAAATTACTGTTGGATTATCAGAAAGCGTCTGCCATCTACCTTTCAAGCCGGTCAATTCAATAACGTTTTTCAATCCCTCTGATACAGACTCATCTGGCAAATCCCAGCCTAGTTGCCTCATTTGAGCCACGGATTCCAGGATACCAAGAAGGTTATATCTCTGGTAATTTCCATTCAATCCAAAAGTCAGATCGAAGGTATTTTCATTCTTTGCCGTGGTCTGTGTCTCCACAGACCGATTCGATACATCCGTTGCCGTGGACTGTGTCTCCACAGACCAGTTTGATTCATTAGTCAGATTTAACTTTGAATCACAATTCTCAACCTTATACTTCGCCTTCCCATCTTCTTCATAAATTTTTACAGCTTTCCATTTTTGATCGGCGAAGCAGATCGGGGCATTCATTTGTTGAGCTTTCTTGATGAAAACTTCTTTTGTTTCTTCATGGGTTTCGCTGATCACCACCGGGATATTTGTCTTGATGATGCCCGCTTTCTCCCCAGCTATTAATGGCAAAGTATCTCCTAGAAACTGCATATGATCATAGCCGATATTAGTGATCAACGAAAGCTCAGGGGTGATGACATTGGTACTATCGAAATTCCCGCCCATACCTACTTCCACTATTGCAATATCAA
Source organism: Algoriphagus antarcticus (assembly GCF_002150685.1). GTDB lineage: Bacteria > Bacteroidota > Bacteroidia > Cytophagales > Cyclobacteriaceae > Algoriphagus > Algoriphagus antarcticus. The sequence goes on along the minus strand of NZ_MSSW01000004.1, from coordinate 102,409 downwards.
CTTTTTGTTCTACAAAGTGCCAATAAGCCATTCCAACGGTCATTTCAAAAAAACTAGGCTTCAAGTCATCGAGGAAGCTTTTGTTTTCTTCCACAAACTGAACGACTAGCTCAGAACTGATTTCTTGCCCATCTATTCTGATTCGCTCGGTAAAAGACTTGAGATGCGGTGAGGTATAAAGTCCGGTTTTATAACCAGCACTTTGAAAAATAGCCGCCAAGCTGTGGGAAGAACTTCCTTTTCCATTCGTTCCAGCTACATGAATTGATTTGAATTTACGCTCAGGATTGCCGAGGTGATCGCAAAGCAAAATCGTACTTAGAAGGTCTTTTCTAAAAGCTGATGCTCCCACTCGCTGGAACATGGGGAGTTCTTTGTATAGATAATCCAACGTCTCTTGATAATTCATGAGTTTTGCTCTGCTATTTAGCTTGAAATTTTAGGCTATGCTTTTTTAGGTAATCTTTAATTTCTTCTAAAGTCATGCCTTGCATCTTCTCAGAAATTTTGTTTTTGATTTCTCGGAAAGTCCTTACTGAATCAGCCTCCTCCGTTATTTCTTCCAAAAAAGGAACTGAATCAGCGTTCTTCCTCAATTCAGCTAAGTAATTCTGGAGCTTAGTTTTTGGATCATCGACTATTCTTATCAATCCCTTTCACTCCAAATCAGTAAGCAACTCTAGGGCTTTCGGGTTTAGGATTTCGATCGACAAAGTATGAATAATTTTTTAAGCAAGTGAACTCTTCAAACCTAGCTTTTATGACTGGTTTAAGATATCACTTCAATATGAAAGAATTAAAAATGGTGTCCACATTTTATGCAATTAGTAGACTAAAAAGCTCAGCGGCGATGGTTATCCCGATAGCCACGGTACTAGCGAATCGGCCACTTCGGTCATCTGTCATCGGTCTTCCAGCCAATCGATAAGCCAAAGGAAATACGGTGATTGGCATCCTTGCGGATCACTTGACTTAATCAACCTTAACCACAAACGTAATCTTCCCGGAAGAGAATTCAGCAGCTGCGCCACCTTGCTTCTTAAAAGATATTTGATTGACTACCTGTCGATAATAAGCCAAAACATCATTCGAGACATTATATTCTAGAGGAACTGCCTGTACTACTCTTCCCAAATCGTCAATGGTAATTTTAAAAACAATTTTACCATTTCTGGTAGATACTCTATCATTGATATTTGGTCGATTAGCAAAATCCCACCCTGCAAGATCTAAGCTGTATCCATCACCAGAATTGGCCCCTTTTCCAGAGCCCACGCCCATGATAGCACGGCCATCTACTGTTCCTTTTGGATCACCCTCGTCACCTTTCTCATTGGATGTTCCTTGAGCTCCTCCCGATGCAGGCTTTGTGCCTGTGCCTGATGTGCCGCCAGCGCCAAAGATCGCTCTCTGATCAATTTTTGGTTTTTCAGGTGCTTTTTGCACAGATTCTTTTTCCTCTGCTTTGGCAGGAGTTTCTACTGGCTTGGCAACTTCCTTTTTAACTGGTTCAGGCTTTTTAGTCTGTTCTGTGGCTTTTTCCTCTCCTCTGATTGGAGATGGCTTTGTAGTCACAGCCTTATTCACTGATGGTTTTGGCTGAGCGGTTGGCTTCGCTGTCTCCGTCTTTGGACTTGGAGCTGGAGTAGCCGGCTTGGTCACTTCAGGAGCTATTTCTCCAGGTGCCGCTGCTTCTACTACTGGTGTAGGGATTTCTGATGGTGCATCGGGACTGTTTCTTTCACCTGATCCCGTAGGAGTAAAACCAAGGTTTAGCTCCAACCCGAAAGTAGGTAAAGGTGGAACAGGCTGTTTCCAGACTACAATAAAATAGAGCGCAATCAAAAGCAACACGTTGAAGATAATTGTAATTACCCACGATTTTTTTTTGCTTTCGCTCTCTATCTTTTCTGCATTCCAGTATTCCATTGCTTAAAATGGTTTAGTTGCGATGGAAACATTTGCTTCCAATCCTGCTGCTATTCCTCCTATCTCCACTAAATACTCTACAGGAACATCTTTGTCAATATGCAAAACAACCTGACCTTTCTTATCCTTAAGTAAAGAAGTCAATTCGGACTTGATTTGTTCCCTTGGGACTATCCTATCGTTTACAGAGTATTTAAGATCCTTAGTTATAGTAACGCTAACTTCCTGCATAACGATATCTGAAGTCTCGCTGGATGGCAGGTTCACAGGTAAACCTGAAGGCGTGATGAAGGAAGAAGTAAGCATGAAAAAGATCAATAACAGAAATATGATATCTGTCATCGATGACATGCTAAATGCCGGATCTACTTTATTTTTAGCCTGAAGTCCCATTTTATTTGTCTTGAAGCAGGTCAATAAACTCTATCGAAGAGTATTCCATGTTGTGAACAAGCTTCGACACTTTCGATACTAGAAAATTATATCCCAAATAAGCTATAATACCTACCACCAATCCTGCGGCAGTGGTTATCATCGCTTCATAGATACCTTCCGAAAGAAGCTTTGGTGAAACCATACCTTCTTCCTGCGCTATCGCAATAAACGCCTGGATCATACCAGCAACCGTACCTAAGAAACCAATCATCGGCGCTGCACCAGACACGGTCGCTAGAAGATTCAAGTTTTTCTCCAACTTATAAATCTCGATCTTGCCTACGTTCTCGATAGCTACTTCTATATTTTTCAGAGGCGAACCAATACGCTCGACGCCTTTGGCAATCATATTTGCAACTGGAGTATGCTCACCGGCGCAGAGGATTTTAGCTTTTTCAGTTTGACCACTCTGAACCAATACCTTAACCTGATCCATGAGATACGAGGAGGTTTTGGAAGCTTTATTAAGGGTAATCAATCGCTCTACAAAGATGTAAATCGCAAGAATAAACAATAAGTAAAGCGGAACCATCATGTATCCGCCTTTGATTAAAAGATCGAGGAGTCCGATGTTATCCTTGGTGGCACCCATCGCCAGGTTGTCTGCTGCAGAAAGAGTATCTGTAGAGAGCGTTTGAAGTAAAATCATATTAATATTTCAAAATCCATAATTCCTCAGTGTACTGGTCTTTGACCAGAGCTAGCTCTTCGTTGATGGCAGTCCAGCCTCTTGAAGTCCCTATTGCCAAACGATAGTTTGTTACATCTTCGTATGGTAAAATCAGGTAAACTTTCTCCGCTCTATCTTTATATTGCTCAGCTTCTTTCAAAGCCATAGCTTCATTGGGAAGACTTCCCACAATGATATAGAATTGAGCTCTGTCAGCTTTCTCTGTAACTCGAACCAAAGTTCCAGACACCCTAGACGCAATAGTTGTACCAGTTTGGGCTGATATAGACGCAGGCGAAACAGAACTTATGGAGTCTGAAATAGTTGATTGGATATCAGACGTTTGCGTTTCTTTACTTGGGGTAGAATTGATGGCAACTTCATCATTTTCCTGGCTCGCTAATCCTTCTGTCGAATCAGAAAAAATTTCACCAGAATCTGAAGCAGGAATTACAGATTTGTTCATTTGCCAAATAATCACAATCACTACTGCCACAGTAAAAACAGCAGCAATCCAAATCCATGAATTATTGGATTTCTTTTCCTCAATTTTGCTTTCGGATTTTGTACTCTCTTGACGCTCAACAACGGAAGTTCTTACCGCATGAATAGTCTTCTTTTTGACTTCGGCTACATCTATTGGTGCTGATATTTCATCTTCCTTCTTAGATATGGAGGCTTGGCTTAAAGGAACGACTTCTACAAAAGGAAGTCCATAATCCTTTGGATCAGTCCATTGCTTATAATCTTCGGTTTTACCATTCATTATTTTGGGGGAATGTTACGAAACTAAATGAATTGAGTCTAAACCCCAACCTAAGGCTCAAACAATCTTAGAATTTAAAAGAGGCTCCTCCGATGAACTGAATTCCCCTTACTGGATAATTTAGCCAACGCATGTTTTTGCCATTCAGGATATTGTTTCCTTCGGCAAAAATTGAAATTCTATCGGTAATTCCGTAGTCCGCTTTCAACTGTAGATCAGCTATTGTTTTCAATTTCACTACCTCATATGGCCCAGGAAATCCAACCACATCGCTCAAATCATTTCCGCGGGCTTTTATTCCGCCCATCAGATTTAGATTTGCCTGAACGATCAATCTGGCTATTGGAGTAAATTGATTGTTGACTCTCAATTCCCACAATGGTCTATTCCATGCTTCAGCTTGTGTACTCAAGTCATATTGGTACAGATCCAATCTACTGTTAAGCGTATACATGTCCGAGAATTTATATCCCAATTCGGCATTGACGTTGAAAACGGTGGTCCTGTCATCATACACTAAACTGAACCTGGCTGAATCGGTAGTCACCAAGATGTTTGTGTAGTTATTCACAAAAAAGTGCATCTGATTGTACCGACTCATATTAATTGCTCCACGATAGCTGAATGCTCCATTAAACTGACCTTCTATCCCAGCTTCAACTTTGTAATTCTGAATTGTGTTGAGCAGTTGATCACTTGGTCCCAAATAAGGGTTTTCATTTACAAAACTGTAATACGTATTGCGCTGAACATCACCGGATAATTCCGCGAAAAAGCCAAACTCCTCAGCAAACTGATAGTTTGCTTTAAGTACTGGAAACACATGGAAATCACTTGATTTATCCGCTAGAGAATCATTTTCAGAAACTAGATTTACTCCTGCAGTGAAATTAAACGCTTCGTATTGATATGAAATTGTAGGTCGAATGGCAAAATAAGTTCTGTTCAATGAGTAGGTTAAATCTTCGGGTTTTGTAGAAAAATAGGATAAACCTACCTTCCCAGCCCAATCTTCAGTAGGTCTAAAAGTCCCACTGGCCTCTACCCCAATCTGGTTCTCCTTGACCAAATAACTATCCGTGAAATTCCTAAAGCTCAATTGCCCCTCATAAGAAAAAGGCCCAACTTTCTCTAGTTCACGAATACCTGCCTTGAACTCTATGGCTTGCAATACATTACCATCAAAACCCGTAAAAGCCCCATTGTCATCTGTGGCATAGATAGGATCAAGACCATAAAATTGATAAGTATCCTGATTCCAATTGAGTCCACCAAATACTTCAAAAAAATCAGTAAAGTAGCTACCATCAAATCCCAAATTTGTATGGGACTCTTTGGATTCCTCTGCTAAAACAGGCCCTTTTCCATAACTCCGGTGATTCAACTGCACTGCATAATTGAAGTCCGCAATATCTGTCGCCATATATCTTGCTTCCAAAAGTGGCGAAGCAAAATTCCCGTAACCAGCGCGTACGTAGCCAGGATATAAATCCATACGCTCTGGCGTATAGACTTTCTGAGATGGTTCCGCTTTCAAATCCAATGGTTTTAGATTCAACGGATAGCTTGTCACCAGGTAATTATATTCGCTCAAACCTGTTGGCTTAGGAAGCACTGGCAATTTTTCAAACATTCTCGGTTGTACTGGCACAGTGAGCACACGGTCTTTTCGGATCACAAATTCCTGATCCGTGACAGCACCCCTTTTCTGGGTTTGTGCCAATGCCCATCCGGATGTCAAACCGATAATTCCTGTCAAAAGGATAGTTTTCGCTAGCATTTGCATGGTTTACTTAAGGGTTTGAAGTTTGGATTGAGCCATTTGTTTGATTTCAGCATTGGTAGAATTTCCAACGATTGATTCCAAGGTCGCTTTCGCCTGGAACTCCTCTCCACTTTTCACATAGTTATCTGCCAAAAGCAAGAAGATCCTCCCGTACCAATAGTCATAATTGACAAATGGGCCTGACTGATCAAATATCAATTCATTGGATTGCGTCACTTCACCTTTCTCTTGCGCTGCAAATGCCAACAAATAAAGCCCTTCTGCTCCCTGCTCAGTTTTGTAATCAGCAACCAAAGCCGTCAAAGTCAATTCTGACTGTGGTTTTTGGTTCAAATCACGTTGAGACTTTGCTTTGATAAGCAATGCCTTTGGAGAAGATTCAGGAATCACTCCATCCAGCGTAGCTAAACGCTCGGCTTGGGTAATCGCCTGCTGATATTTCTTGGTCTCAAAATTCGCAATCATCAAACCCTGAACAGCCTCGGCTTCCTCAGGTTTGCTGCGGGCATTTTGAACCGATGTCTCCAGATATGGAATTGCTTGCGCAAAGTTTCCTCGTTCCAATTCAATGGTTCCTATCTTCTGCATAGCACGAATTCGCTGCGGAGAAGCAGGTTCTTTTTCTAAGGTTTTGAATTGTGTCAATGCTTTATCCGAATCACCGACTTGCATATAGCTATCTCCCAAAAAGTAAAGTGCATCTGCCCGCTGAGCTGACTGAGGATAATTCTTCAGGTAACTTTCAAATCCCCGTATTGCCTGAGAATAGTTCTTATCGAAAAATGTCCCTTTCGCGGCTTCAAATTCCAAAGACTGAACGCTTCCATTACTTGGATTAGCTCCTTTATATTTGGTTAAATAATCAGAAAATTCACCAGATCTTCCCTGAAGTGCCAGTGTTTCCTGGAGACCTTTTAGCGCTGTTTCAGAATTTTCTGAATTTGGATGGTTATTTAAGATCGTACTGTAATCCTTAATCGTCTGATCGTAATTTTGAAGAGAGAAATTTGCGACAGCCCTTCCTTCTAATGCGTATGGGACAAATGGGCTATTTGGCTTGGTGCTCAGCAAATCAGAGAAAGAAACTGAAGCAGCTTGATAACTGGTTTCTTCCATATAGATCTGACCACGCTGATACAGCGCATCTTCCAGATACAAGCTATTGGGATAGCGGGAAATCAGTACATCCAGTTGACCTAAAGCTTGCTGATTGCTAGATTGGAAGTTTTGAACCACAGCCAATCTATAGTAGGCATAATCTACTCCGGAATTCCCTTCGTTGATCGCTCGCTGGAAAGTGGAAGCTGCCTCACCAAATCTCTTCTGCACATAGTAACAATCTCCCAATCTTAATATCGCGTCATCGTATTGCTGCTTATTGGCGATGATTAGTCTGTTTTCTGTGAATTTTCTGAATTGCTCCTCCGCTTTTGGATATTGCTGAGAGTTGAAGTAAGCGTAGCCAAGTCCATAATGGGTTTTGGCAACAGTACCATTTGCTCCAGAAGGACGATTGCTAAGTACTGATTCGTAAGCTTTGATCGCCTGCGGCAAATTATCTGCAGCAGAATTGATTTCTCCTTTCCAGAAATGAGAATCCAGAAGCAAACTTTTATCAACCGGATATTGCAGTGATTTATCCAAATATGCCAATGATGGGTTCCACTTCTGATCACGGTAATAAACCATCGCCTGATAGAACGCTACTTTTTGATAAGCTTCCTGGATCCTAGGAGATTTCTTGGGGATTTTATCCATCTGATCGATGGCGCGCAGGTAATCGTTGGTATTTACCAATGCTTCAGAAAGCAAATTCTCAGCTTCTGCCCTGTATTTTCCTGAAGGATACGTTTCCACATATTCATCCAAAGCGGTGATCGCATCCTGGAAACTCCCTTTCTGCAAGTTTACTTTAGCGTAGTTAAAAATTGATTCTTCCTTGATCGCCGGGTTAAAATCAGATTTTGCAGCTGACTGAAAGCTCGTAGAAGCAAATTGATAATTTTCAAGTTTCAAATACGATTGAGCCAAATAATAACTGGAAGCTTGACCTATCTCGTCAGACGCTGAGGCTGATACTTTAAGGTAATCGGTAGCGCGTTGGTAGTTTTTGATTTCAAATTGAGAAATTCCAGCTTTATAGATTTCCTCTCTTCCTAACTCTTTGCCTTTTTGCGAATTGATGAAAGCATCGTAGTTTTCTGCTGCTTTGGGGAAGTTCCTTTTGGCATAATATGCCTCTGCCAAGTACAGATAAATAACATCCTTTTTCTCAAGGTTTTGCCCTGTCTTCAACTTCGGCTCCGCAAAAGAGATCAATTGATCATAGCTGCCTTGCCTGTAATAAAGCGCTGCCAATAGGTAAGGGACTTTGTCTGCGTAGAAAGGTGATTGGGAAGCAGTCTGAAGATCAGCGATAGCTTTATCGGTATTCCCGTTTTCCATGGCGATGAAGCCACTGTAGTAATAGGAATCAAAACTCGCCTGCTGGTTTAGCGCTTTACCGGAATCGAAATAGGGAGCAGCTTCTGCATATTGGTTGAGCTGGAAATGTGAATAGCCTTGCTTGAAAAACACTTCGGCTTGATTCTCTACAGGTAGCCTATTGGTATCGACCAATTTATAACTATCGATGGCCTCCGAGAAATTCCTTTTGAAGAAAAAATGATCTCCCAGATACAACCCTGCAGTGGTCACAGAAGGATCATTTCCATGATCATAAATGTAGCTTTTCATCAAGCCAGCCCCGTCTGGACTTTCCAACTGCAATGCCGCCATCGCACGATTCAGTTCTGCTGCTTTTGCCTGTCCGGAGTTGACAGGTTTTTCTAGAAGTCTGGTATTGTCATAGATACTTGCAGAAAAAAGCTGCTTATCAAAAAGCTCCAGATTGTGATCTAGTTGCTGTTGTGGACTGGTCTGATAGAGGGTAGACTGGGAATACGCCTCCAAACTAAGTCCAAGGCTCGCAAGGAGCACAAGGTGATATTTCATATGATTATTATTTGTCTTTTAAAGGCCATATGGAATCTCGCTTGATTTGTAATCATTCCCGTATGTGGCCGTTGAAATGCTGGATTTCATATGTTTTTAATTGACTTTCAATGGGCATACCTGCCTGCCGGTAGGCTGGTGGAATCTCGCACGGTGCAAAATCATCCCTCTATATAAAGCTTGCAGTCATGCTCGATTTCATAGAGTGGCTTTGGTAATCAGTGCAAAATCTTGTAAACAAGCTCGCGGAGGTTTTCGGCTTCGCTCAGACTTCCGGAGTCAACTCCTTTGAAACGAAGATCAGCCTCTTTGATGTATGCGAACACATCAATTACCTTGCCCAAATTATAGTTTCGGGACGCTACCAAATATTCTTTGACTACAAAAGGAGGAAGCCCCAAGAGGCTCGCAAGTTGTTGTTCATTTGCTCCAGTTTTTTTCGCCTGATGAATCAAAGCTATTCTGGTAAAATAGTTGAACAGCAGCGAAAACATAGGAATCACTGGGTTTGCTTTCGGGTTTTGGATAAAATAATGAATGATCTTGTTTGCCTTCACCACATCCTTGAATCCGATTGCATTCAAAAACTCAAAATTATTGTAATCCTTATTGATCCCTATATACTTAGAAATGTGCTCATTGGTGATTTTCGTAGGTTCACGAAAATTGATCAGCATCTTCCCTATCTCATTGGAAAGTACTTCCAGGTTATTCCCAATCGAATCTGACAAAAGCTGTGCTGCTCGCTTATCAATTGAGTGCTCAGTTTCTTTAATGAATCCTTCTATCCAATCGGTCAGCTTGTAATCTTTAATCTTGTCTGAGCGCACATATACCGTTTTCTTGTCCAGTTCTTTATAAAGCGCAGTTCTCCCGTCCAGTTTTTTATACTTATGCGCAAAAACCAAAATCGTACTTGGAAGTGGATTTTGCACATAGCTGATCAGCAGCTTTTGCATATCCTCCTTACCCAAATCCGCAAGACTTTGAGCTTCCTTGATGATCACCACTTGTCGATCAGACATCATCGGGAATTTCCTTGCATTGTTCAGGATCAGACCAACATTGGAGTCTTTGCCATATAGCACAACTTGATTAAAACCACGCTCATGCTCCGCTATCGCATTCTTTTCAATGAAGTCTACAATCTCATCAATAAAGAAAGGCTCCTCCCCGTCCAAAAAGTAAATGGGAGCAAACTTTTTCGCTTTCAGGTCTTTAAGTACCGTTTGTGGATTTTGAGGCATTAGGTGATAAATTCTTGGGAGCTTAAAGATAACATCCCGATCGTATAGCTGGCAAAAACCAGAGAAAGATTCTTTGTTAAACTATTCAGGGCTTAAATTTGTCTTGTTATTGTTAAGAGGTGGAAAGTGGTAAGTGGTAAGTGGTAAGAGGTGGTAAGTGGTAAGGGTTAGGGGTTGTAAGGGGTAAGTGGTGAGGTAGTAAGTGGTAAGAGGTAAAAAGTAGTAAGTAATAGTGAATTGAGAGAGATGAAAAGTGTTAAGTAGAACAGGGCAGTCTAAAGACTGCAATGATTTATGTGCAAATCATAAGACTCAAACCACGTGTGACAAATATTAATTGCGCTCTCTGCGAAAACCTTTATGCCCTCTGTGGTAAAAAAAAGCGATAAAAAAGACAAAAACATGAGTTTAGAAAAAGGAATTGAATTATACAAATCAGGGAAATTTGAGGAGGCATTGGTCATTTTTGATGTGTTGGTAAAAGCTACTGCAGATCAGCCTCAACTACATCTCAATCGTGGAAGGATACTTTCTCGACTTGGTAGAACTGAGGAAGCTTTGGTTGATTTTGATTTCATCACCTCGCTAGAGCCCTACAATACTGACTTTATTTCTGATCGAGCGGTTGTTCTGCACTTGCTCAAAAGAAATGAGGAAGCGCTTAGTGAATTGGATCGGGCGGCAAATCTCGATCCTAAAAACCCGTATCGCTACAGTAGTCGTGCTTACTTAAAAGATCGAATCGGAGATTTGGAAGGAGCAATAGCAGACTATGAGAAAGCTATAGAACTGGATCCGGAAGATGCAGTTTCGCATAATAATAAAGGTATGGTGGAGGAGAAACTGGGATATCAGCAAAGGTCAAAGAAGAGCTTTGAAAAGGCTGATGATTTAGTAGACAATAAGCCAGGAGAGAGTTCGATTCCCAAGACAAAACAAGAAAGCTCAAACTTCCCTGAGATCGACCCAAAAGGTAAAGCAAAACCTGGTATTACATCTCGAAAAAAAGAAATGAGTTTTGGACATTTTGTGAAAACACTTGGTTCGGTTTTCACCAGTGCTAAAACTCGAAGAGAATTCACTAATTATTTAAAAAAATTGGTTGGCGGAAAAGTGGAATGAGGGAAAATTCGATACTTGAACTCTACAATTAATTTGCTGAAGCCTTTCCATAAGGATTTTTTTAAAAGATCCCAACGGGGTCAAACCACTTCGTAGTCATAAAAAAAATAAAATTACCTGTGACCTTTACGCCTTTCTTTGTGACCTCCGTGGTTAAATTAGACCTTCAGAAAAAACTCTAAAAAGACTTGATCACCCACAGGGGCTTACTGATGAAATAGGCCATTTTTTTCGAGAGGCTTTTTGAAAAAATCTGATCAAAGAAAGACTTCTTTTCACTTAGGGTCACCAATATATCACCTTTTGCTGTTTGCAGGTAATTTTCCAACCCCAAGGCAATATCGTCACGAAATGATTTTAAGACGAAATTGACTTTATCATACTTGATAAAAGGCTGTATTTCCTCGATCATGGCCATGTGCAATGATTTGTCAAGTGCTTTGTGCGTAGTGCTGACGTGTACCAAGTCGATTTCTGAATCGAAAAATCTGGCTAGTTCCACGATTTTCTGAATGGCAATTTTATCCTCTTCCATGTAGTCACTTGCATAGACAAGCTTGCGGGGAGCTCTGAAATAAACTTTTCTTGGTACAACCAGGATATCACGATCAGACTGCTCGACGATTCTGCTGGCACGTGAGCCTATAATATTTTCCCTAAAATCATTCACCCCTTCAGTTCCGACTACGATCAAACTAGCATTTATTTCGGCAGCGTAAGCTAATGTCTCTTTGACAATACTCCCTTCTTTTACTACAGTAATGCAACTTTTTAGCCCCTTTTCTATGCTTTCTTTCAAGACAGCATCCTGCAGGTTTTGAAGCTTTTCTTGCACAAATTCCATTTGATGTTTTCCAGAGGCATCTATAGGAGATAGTTTTTTATAATCTTCCCTATTTAACACATGGAATAGAATCAAATCAGAATTGTATTTCTCGCCCAATCTAGTAGCATACTCAATGGCATTCAATGAGCATTCGGAAAAATCTGTCGGACATAAAATTTTAAAAGTCGGTGCCATAGCTATTCTTATTTTTAATTGCCCATTTTCTGCAACGAGGCGATGCGTTTATCACTTGAATCTAAGAGTTTATATGTTAACTAAAATAAAAAAAGGCTAAAACCTAGCCATGAGGTACTTCGGTCCTCGGTCACCCGTCATTGTGCCTCTAAAGAAGTGAGCCTACTGGCATAAAAGCGGATATACAGATATGCTTAATAACCTCTTGTTCTATTTACTACATTGACCAATTCTCTGTTTTCCCTGATCCGCTTGATATTTTCTATCACTTGCGGGGCAGCAGCTTGAGGATTAGTCACACTTGCTATGTGTGGAGTCATTGTTATTTTCCAATTTTCCCAAAAAGGATGATCTTTAGGTAAAGGCTCCTGTCTATACACGTCAAGCATCGCTCCGGATATATGACCCTCTTCTAAAGCTATGATCAAATCATCCTCTACCAAATGTTTTCCCCGAGCTACATTTATTAGATACGTATTAGGATTGCACTTCTCAAACAGTTCGCCATTTAAGATGTTTTCGGTGTCGGGAGTAAGTGGAAGCAAGCAAACCAATACATTAACTTCCTTTAAAAACTCATCCAAATTATCCTTTTTGTAATACGGATATTCAAAATCAGGTTTATCTGAAAAGCCAAATCCAACTACAGGAAACCCCATGTAATTGAGTTTGTCCATTACATCTTTTCCCAAAGCCCCCACTCCCATCACTCCTACTGTCACATCTAACTCTGGGTTACTCATATCCCAGATCTTCCGCGTCTGATTTACTTGGTAGCGCAGCTTCTGTCTATGAAAATTGAGAACAGCCATCACCACATAGTTGGTCATAGAAAAAGTTAGTTTTTCATCCACTATTCGCACTATGGGAATAGATGAAGGGATCGTCTTATCCTTCAAAATATGATCTACTCCAGCCCCCATCGAGCTGATGAGTTTCAAGTTTGGGTAATCAGAAAGTATACCTTCGGGATGTTGCCACAGGAACACATATTCTACTTTTTCAGGTTCTGTGATTTTGGGATAGGTCTCTACGGCCAAATCGGGCGCTAGGACTTTAAATTCTTTAATCCAAATTTTCGGATTCTTGCCGGGACTAATAATAGCTAAACTCATAATGATCTATACGGAGGATATAAATTGATGATGAAAAACACTTGAAATAAGTTCTAGTTCATGCGATAAAAAATGAGTGATGCATTTTAAAATATTGCATAAAAAAGCATCAAATTGCAGCTCTTTTCAAAACATACTATCAAATTTTACGCTTAAGTAACTTAAAACCAAATTATAAATTCCATTTCAATGAAACAAAAATTAGCATTCACTTTAGCCTTTTTGCTCTGCAGTCTAGGTTCTTTTGCGCAGCAAATCCAAATGCCTCAGGCCTCCCCATCGGCTAAGATTGCCCAAAAAGTAGGTTTGACGGATGTGACGGTAGATTACAGCAGGCCAAGTACAAAGGGTCGTAAGATTTTTGGAGAGCTGGTTCCTTACGGACAGGTTTGGCGAACTGGTGCAAATGGAGCTACCGTGCTTTCTTTTTCCACAGATGTAATCGTAGATGGTAAGACCATTCCAGCCGGTCAATATGCACTTTATGCTATTCCGGGCAAATCTGAGTGGACGATGATTCTTTCCAAAAACATCAAGCTTTGGGGAGCTATTGGTTACGAGCAAAGTGAGGACGTGATCAGATTCAAAACTGAGCCTGCAAAACTTAGCAAGAAGAATGAAACCTTCGAAATCAGCTTTGCAAATATGACCGATACAGGTTCTGATCTCTCATTGAAATGGGAAAATACTCGGGTAGATTTCAGAATAGAAACTGAGGTAGATCCACTTGTAATGGCTCAAATCAAGGAATATGTAATCGACGGTAATAGCACAGATCCGAGCTTATTATATTCTGCAGCAAGCTATTATTACACCAATAGCAAAGACATGAATCAGGCATACAGCTGGATAAATGAGTCTGTAGAAGATGATCCTAAGTATTGGACAATGCATCTCAAGGCTAAAATAGAAGCCGCTTTAGGCAAAAAAACAGATGCAGCAGAAACTGCCGAAGAGGCAATTGACTTGGCAGAAGAAGCAGGAAATCAGGATTATGTGGGCTTGAATGAAAGATTGATCAAGTCGTTGAAGTAAGTCTGATAGACCGGAATATGTGGTGGTCTGTGGAGACACAGACTACGGCGTGGTTAAGTCGCTGAGGTAAGCGGGAAAACAGGTACCTGTCCTAAGCGGCGGAACCTAATACCGATGTCAGGTCCTGCGAGTGTTTTGTGGATTCTATCATGCTTTCGTTTCTATACGGGCAGAAAAGTGACTATACAAATGAAATAATAAATGGTACTCTCTGAGTAAACCTCAGCGAACTCTGTGGTTAAAAATTTCAAAAAAATGAAGCCTCCCAATCAGGAGGCTTCTATTGTGTAGATTTGGTTAGGCATTTTTAGGAGGAAACACCAGCTGAATCAACGCCGCAAATAGCATTACTGCCAGGCAGCCTATGGGATTATACCAAAGAAATCCTATATCCCAGAGATTGCCATCCACCACATCCCCATTGTTGAAGTGCACAAATAAAACCAGCGCTTGGGATAGCAAAGCAGCTATAAATACAGCTTGCCCCTGCACCCACTTCATAAAGAAAGCCACCAAGAATATCCCAAGGATCGTCCCATAAAATAGCGAGCCAAGTAGATTAACTGCCTGAATCAAATTTTCAAATAATGACGCATAGGTAGCAAAGAGAATTGCTCCCAGCCCCCAAAAAGCGGTAAACAGCTTGGAGGATTTCACATAGTGCTTATCGCTTGCATCTTTCTTGATGGATCGCTTATATAAATCTATTGTAGTAGTGGAACCGAGTGCATTCAGTTCAGAAGCCGTAGATGACATGGCTGCCGAGAAAATTACAGCGAAAAGCAATCCTATAATGCCCTTAGGAAGATGGTCCATCACAAAGCGCATAAACACGTAATCCGTATCCCTAGTCTCTGCCACTGGATCATTGGTAACGATTAATTCCTTCACCTCATCCCGAATTGCTTTCTGCTCCGTTTTCAAACCAAATAATTTCTCCCGAATTTCAGTTTCACGCGCTTGATCTTTTTGATCTATCGCATCAAGCATATTCAGATAGGAAGTTTTACTTTCTTCGAAATTCTCAGCGTATTCGGCTTCCAATCCTTCAAACTCGCCTGAATACTCGCTTTGGCGAAGCTTATCGGTTTGCACTTTGTTGAAAACAACTGGAGGTAAAAAGAACTGGTAAAACACGAAGACCATCACTCCGATAAATAGAATGATGAATTGCATTGGGATCTTCAAAAAACCATTCATGATCAAGCCCATCCGACTTTGCGAAAGGGTCTGTCCTGAAAGATACCGTTGCACCTGGCTTTGATCTGTACCAAAATAAGAGAGGAAAAGAAAAACGGCTGCAGTCATTCCAGACCAGACATTGTACCGATCCGAGATGTCAAATTCGAAGTTGATCATATTCAGCTTATCCATCTTTCCCGCTACATGCATAGCTTCTTGAAAGGAAATTGGGAGCATCTGAATGACAATAATTCCTGCCAGAATCATCCCTCCCATCATCACAGCCATTTGCTGCTTCTGGGTGATAGATACGGCTTCCGTACCGCCAGAAACGGTATAGAGAATGACCACTGATCCAATCAGAATATTTGTAACCGTCAGATTCCAGCCAAGTAAAGTAGATAGAATAATCGCTGGTGCATAGATGGTAATTCCAGCTGCCAAGCCTCTCTGTATGATAAAAAGCAAGGCCGCAAGTGTCCTTGTTTTCAGGTCAAAGCGATTCTCCAGGAATTCGTATGCCGTGTAAACTTTCAGTTTGTAATAAATCGGAATGAAAACTACCGAGATAATAATCATCGCCAAGGGTAAACCAAAGTAAAACTGAATGAACCTCATCCCATCTTCATAGGCCTGTCCCGGAGTACTCAGAAAGGTGATAGCCGAAGCTTGGGTGGCCATAATGGATAATCCGATCGTCCACCAATTCGTTGAGTTTTTACCTCGTAGGTAAGAATCCAAACTCTTGGGGCCGTACGTTTTATACACTCCATAGGTAGCAATAAGCGTCAACGTACCAAATAGTACTACCCAATCTAATGTGCTCATGCGTAGGCCACATTAAGCCAATAAAATAAGGCCATGAGTATAAAAAGACATGCAATCAATCCTGCATACAAGTATTTCCAACGGATAGGTTTCTCGTCCAAAACTATTGCTCGATCAAGTTGATGAATAATTTAGTAGCTCCTGGTACACCAGCTGGCAATTCTCTAAAGAACGAGATTCCGGTATAAATATATGTCCCTTTGCCATATTTCGTGTAAATCAATGAGCCGTTCAAAGGTTCCTCATTTGGATCTTGGAACGTAAGCGGAGAGGAATATTCATGAGCGATAGCTGATGCAAAATACAATCCTCTTTCCTGATCCCAACCGTCAAAATCAGCTGATGTTATCTTATTTGGCCCCGCCAAAATCGGATGATCCCAATCAGCCTCAAATGGAGAATCTTCCACTGTCACCCGATCTCTGCTGATAGCGAAGGGATAAGGCCCAAGGTTGTCAATCAGAAGTGGTCTACTCACATTGTATTGCAGTACCATAGTTCCCCCATTTTCTACATACTTCATGAGGTTTGGTTGATTGGTGGCGAGATCTGAATTGGTATTGTACGCTCTGATTCCTACTACGATACTTTTATATTGGGAAAGATTTGCCAAGGAATAATCTGTGATTTCACTCACCTGATAACCTAGCGAAGAAAGCACTGCTGGCACATCGTCGCCAGCTCCCATGATGTAGCCGATTTTAGCTCCAGACACTTTCCAGTTTTCCTGAATCAAATTCATCCCCGCTGGAGAAAAATAGGTCAAATTCGGAATATGTTTGTAGGAGATGCGATGGGTAATCTGGTCATACACTTTTCCTTCAGTGGTGGTAAACTGTGCTACCACTTCTCGCTTTTCATTTTTGTCCAGTTTGAAAGTAACTCTGTAAACTCTTTTCTTCTGGAGTAAATTTTCACCCATTCCTAAAATCTCAAACTCAGATTTTTGAAGATTGCCAAAAGTCAATTCTCCGTCTTTCAATCCGCCATTGAAGTTAACAGTAACGGTGACAACAGGATTTACTCCTGAAATCAAAAACACATTTTGATCAGAAACTTCTAAATCTATCTCAGGAACAATAGTAAAAGGCTGCTTTACTTCTCCATCCACCTGATCATTGTATTTGTATTCCAGTGGAATGGAAGTTTTAAATTCCTGGCTGTCAATTTTGAAAGTCAACTCACCTCCAACTTTCATATCGTTGAAAGGTTTACCGATCATAAGCTGATCTTTCACATCGTAGATCGCATCAACTACTTGATTTACTAGCCAATAAGGTTGAGATAAGGCGGCGTTTTCAGCAATTTGAAATTCAACAGGAATTAGAGCAGGATCATTATTAGCAATAACATTTTTCTTCGCTGAATAGGAAGCATCGTAAAGCTGAAATGAAGCTTCTGTGAGTAATACAACAGAAGGATTATTGACCACCAAGTTTGCCTTGATCGCTTCACCTGCATGACCAAGTTCCTGATTTGTCACAAACTCTATCTTCAAACCCAACACATCAAAAATAACCTCATCCAACTTCTTGGTTTTTTCAATTACCCATGAAGTTTTGGAGTTAAGAGCTAATAGTTTTGAACGGATTTGCATCAGAGATTTAAGGTTGAAAGCAGGATCTTTAAAGTCAAATTTCTCAATCGCAGTTTGAATCATCGATTCTATTTCCTTGCCTCCATCCAGCTCCATCCAGCGATCAGGAATTCCCTCGAAAGCTGATATTTCAAAAGCCTCTCCTTTGATGAATTGTAAATGATCCTCGGCGGCACCTATTCTAGGCGTAGCTCCAAAACCCTGCGACTTGTGCATGGTACGGCTATTTGCAGCTATTTGACTGTAGGTTTTTCCGAGTAAGCTATTAAATTCCCCTACTGGAAATACAGCATATTGCTCAGATTCTAAAGCTTTAAATTCTCCTCCAAAATTGTAAGAATTCCAAAATATTCTTTTCGGCTGCCATGTTTCTGTGTACTTCAATTGCTCTGGAAACGCTAAAGGATCAGCGGCTAAATCAAATGCTTCTTCAGCCAAAATCGCTGAAGTGGTATGATGTCCATGATTCCCACCCGGAATGGTGTTGAATCTGGTAATGATAATATCTGGTCTGAAATTTCTTATTACCCAAACCACATCAGAAAGCACCTTTTGCTTATCCCAATTTTGTAAGGTTTCATCAGGATTCTTGGAGTAGCCAAAATCCATTGCTCGGGTAAAAAACTGTCTTCCGCCATCTGTCTCGCGGGCACGAAGCAATTCCTGCGTTCGGATCTGGCCAAGTTCAATTCCCAGTTCTTTACCAATCAAATTTTGGCCCCCATCACCTCTCGTCAAACTCAAATATGCCACTTGCACATGCTCACCATTTCGGAGAGCGGAAATCAGCTGCGTATTTTCATCATCAGGATGTGCTGCCACATACAGCACTCTTTTGGTTTCCTTGAGCTGAAGTAGCTGATGATAAATGGCAGAAGATGGTAGGGATTGTGAAACACAGATCAAACTGGTTAGCGAAACAAAAAGAAACGCTAAAAACCTGAGCAATATAAGCTTGGTCATAAATGGGCATAATTTAACGCTACAAGCTAGAACAAGCCAGATGGAAATAAAAACATTATTTGATTAATGGAAGAAGAACCAGTTAAAGCCCTGTGACTTTTTTATGTTTGTCGGGAATAGTGTATCCCAACGTAAACTCAAAAAAGTCAGCCTTTGCCTTGTGGGCTTTGATCTGTATACCTACAAAAGTATTATTGTTCATCCTGTATCGAACACCAATTCGCTCATAAAAACCATTTACTTCTTGGTTGTATTGTGCCCTACTCAGGTAAACTCCGAGCGCTACAGGCATGTACAAATTCTCGGTAAGTTTCCATTCCCAGGAGCCAACCACGGCAAAAGAGTTCACATCTGAAAAAGAGATATTTTCATTAGGATAGCGATCGTGCGCTCCAGCTCCATAAAACCAATCTAAACCTATTCCGCCTCTATATTTGTAAGAAAACTCCCAAAGGTAATTCACTCCCAAACCTCCTCTAAAATAGGTTTTCTCTCCTATATCATAGCTTTTCAAACCGGTGTAAGCTGCTATATTCCAATATCCTCTCTTCTCTAAGAGAGGAAAATCAGGTTTGGCGCCAGGATTGAATTCCTCTTTGTCAAGATTCACCCGAAGTCCAATTGCAATAGGGATAAAATTGATTCCAGAATTAGGCTTTTTGATGGAGCCATTGGAATAATGCTTGGTGCCAATTGAAGAAAAAACTTCGAATAATTCAGAGAATTGATAGGAAGCTTTAAATCCAAAATGAATGTGTGCATTGATGGCTGAACTTACAAATCCATTGATTGGATTCGTTTCGACACTATATGGATTCATATTGAAACCCAAACCAATTTGGGAGTAGTAGCTAAAATTGAGTTTACGGTCAAAAATATTCTTACCAAAAGGAAACTCGCCAAATGCGTAGATTCCCATCGGCCTCCCAATCTCTGAATAGTAATTAACAGCGGTAGTAAACCCCAATCCGTAGCTCGGATATCTATTGATGTAATTGTAGTAGGTATTCTTACTACTCCTCCAGCCAATTCTCACATCAACTCCGGCATAACCTATTTTGTCGATTAGTACATCTGACCAGTCGTTGTGATTACTGATTATGGGTCCTCGGTCATAGGAAAGCTCAAAAAAATTTTTCGATTGCGCCTCTACTTGCTGAGCGACCAATCCAAAAAATATAAAAGTTATAATTGGCACTTTGTGCAATCTCATAGCTGCTATGAATTTCTGTTGGCAAAGATAAAAATATTGTAAAACCAGCCTATTATTTTTGAAACACAATTACATAAGAATTAGAGAGTGTATAGCTAACATTTGTTAGAAAATCAAAATTAAAAAAGCCTCCCGATTCTTTCAGGAGGCTTTTACTATAATTTCAATTTACTTATTAATTGCCTTCAATCCAGTTTGGACCTTTCAATTCAATTAGCTTCTTGTTATACTTTTCAGCTTCTGCATCATTTTTCAATCTAGTATGAACCTGATATAGAATCGCCATTATGTCCGTATTATCAGCTCTGATCTCCAATGCTTTCTCGAAATATGGAACTGCTTCTTTGTAGTAAAGATTTGCTTCACCACCCATTTTTTCTGATCTGGCTTCCCATTCAGCATCAGGAAGAGCACTTAATTCAGCAAGAATAGCTCTTGATTTCTCCAACAAAAGGGCTCCAGTATAATAGTTGCCATCATAGAAACTAGGATCGGCCACTACAGACTTTTTATAATCTTCTAGCGCACCTGTCATATCACCAGCTTGCTCCTTTAGATAACCTGATCTCAATAGAATACCTGCATTATTAGGATCATTTTTCAGTGCATCCTGAATAGATGCCATAGCCTCGTCCATTTTGTTCAGTTGAAGTAACAATTGAATCTCATATTCAGCAAGAACTTTATCTTCTGGATAGTCTTCTCTACCTGCCATGATGATGTCGTACGCTGCTTCAGGATTTTCCTCACCACTTAATATTTGAACCATTAAGTAGTAAACAGTTAATTTGTTGTACTCCTCAATATCCAGTAAATATCCAAAATGCTTCTTTGCCTCGTCAAATTTGCCCAAATCATTTGCAATGAAACCAGCGTTGTAGTGCACTGTAGTATCAGTAAGATCTACTTGCCCAGCTAAGTCAAAGAATTCATAGGCCATTTCAACGTCCTCAGCATTGTACCTTTCACCGCCCTTATCAAAGGCTAAGTTTTTAAGTGTCAAAATTGAGTAAGGTCTAAGATTAGCCGGAACACCAGGTAAATCCTCTGCATATACCTCTTCCCCTATACCATCTTCTTTATTACTTCCAGCCATTTCAAAAGCCTTATTGTAAGTATCGAATGCTGCTTGCCCTGTTTCCAGAGTTGAAGCGGTATTAGAAGAGTCTGAACCAAAGATTTTGGTTTCAATTTGGGCTTTAAGTAGATAAGTGGCAGGATCGCTTCCTGTTTCCGGATCATTACTGGCAGCTTCCACATCAGTCAGTGCAGCAGCTAGATCTCCGGATTTGAAGTTTTTCTCTGCCGAGCGAACCACTTTTTTTTGTGCAAAAGCCAGAGTCGTTGCACCGATCAAGGCCATTGATAGAATTAGCTTCTTCATTTTAGCGTGTTTATCTTGTTTGGTTGGTTATTCGTTAATTTCATTTGATTCATCAGAAGAATCCTCGGATTCGTCAGTTGAAGGGTCATCAGTAGCTATTTCAGAATTTTCATCGGAAACTACTGTTGCTTCTTCGATCGCTTCTACCTCTTCTTCTTTTGATATTTTCTCTACCGAAGAAATTTCGTCATTCTCTCCGATTTTAATCAATCTTACTCCTTGAGTAGCTCTTCCCATTATGCGAAGTCCATCTACGGAAATACGAATGGTAATGCCTGATTTGTTGATGATCATTAAATCATCAGTTTCTACTACTTCTTTGATTGCTACCAGTGTACCCGTTTTCTCAGTTACACTCATCGCTTTTACTCCTTTTCCTCCACGATTGGTGATTCTATATTCATCAAGGTTGGAGCGCTTACCGTATCCCTTTTCTGAAACGACAAGCAGCGTTGCATTTTCCTCAGATGCACATACCATGCCAATCACATAATCATTATCATCATTTAACTTGATAGCTTTTACGCCTGTGGCTGTACGACCCATAGGTCTTACTGCTGTTTCGTTGAAGTGGATTGCTCTACCGGATTTAGCTGCGATCACAATATGCTGACTGCCATTTGTCATCTCTACCTTCACCAATTGATCATCTTCACGTATGTTCAAAGCAATGATACCATTTGTTCTCGGGCGGCTATACTGCTCTAGTGTAGTCTTCTTGATGATACCTCGTTTGGTCACCATTACTAGGAAGTGATTGTTCAGGTAATCCTGATTATTCAAATCTGCAACCTGAATGATAGAGCGTATCTTATCATCCTGCTCGATGCTAATTAAGTTCTGAATTGGTCTTCCTTTGGAAGTCTTTGATCCTTCGGGAATAGCGTAGGTTTTCAACCAGAACAATTTTGCCTTATCTGTAAAGATTAATAGGTAGTTGTGAGTAGAGGCGGTAAATAAGTACTCTGTGAAATCATCTTGCTTGGTACTTACACCACGCGATCCTACTCCACCTCTACCTTGTGTTCTATATTCTGAAAGCGCAGTACGCTTTACATATCCTTCATGGGAAACAGTGATGATCACTTCCTCATTTGGAATCATATCTTCATAACTGAAATCTTCCGCGTTATGCTCGATTTCCGTTCTTCGGTCATCAGCATAGCGAGTCTTCATTTCTGCAAGCTCTTCTTTGATGATTTCCATTCTCCTTTCCTCGCTGGTAAGAATTTCTTTAAGTTGTTCGATCAAAGCCATAATCTCCTCATATTCATTGATGATCTTATCTCGCTCCATTCCGGTCAAACGCTGTAATCTCATATCGAGAATCGCTCTTGCCTGAATTTCACTCAAATCAAATCTCTCAATCAAGCCATTTCGAGCTGTCTCTGGATCTGCAGAACTTCTGATCAACGAAATCACCTCATCCAAATGATCTAATGCGATCAAATAACCTTGGAGAATGTGTGCTCTCTTTTCTGCTTCTCTCAGCTCATATTCCGTTCTACGAATCACTACCTCATGGCGGTGATTGACATAGTGAACGATCATATCCTTCAAGTTCAGCGTATAAGGTCTACCTTTTACCAAGGCAACATTATTCACTGAGAATGAAGTCTGTAGCTGTGTATGCTTATAAAGATTATTAAGTACAACGCTAGATATAGCGTCACGCTTCAATTCATAAACAATTCGCATTCCTGAGCGATCAGACTCATCACGAATTGCAGAGATTCCTTCGATTTTCTTTTCATTGATCAACGCGGCAGTTTTCTCCACCATGCTCGCCTTGTTCACCATATATGGGATCTCGGTGATGATGATCATCTCCTTACTTCCCCCATCTTTGATTTCTACATTGGCTTTGCCACGCATCACCACTCTACCACGGCCAGTCTCAAAGGCAGCTTTCACGCCATTGTAACCATAGATAATACCACCGGTTGGAAAATCAGGCGCAATGATATGCACCATTAATTCTTCTATGGTAATCTCATTGTTGTCGATGTAGGCGACAATCCCGTCAATAACTTCTCCCAGATTGTGGGGCGCCATATTTGTCGCCATACCTACTGCAATTCCTGAAGCTCCATTCAATAGAAGTGCAGGGACTTTTGCAGGCAATACGATCGGCTCCTTAAGGGAGTCATCAAAGTTGAATTGAAAATCTACTGTCTCCTTGTTGATATCCACCAAAAGCTCCTCAGCTATACGCTTCAGTCTTGCTTCGGTATATCGCATCGCGGCAGGATTATCTCCATCGACAGAACCAAAGTTACCCTGACCATCCACTAATGGATATCTCAAAGACCAAGGTTGTGCCATACGAACCATCGTTTCGTAAACAGCAGAATCACCATGTGGGTGATACTTACCGAGTACCTCACCGACAATTCTGGCAGATTTTTTATGAGGTTTGTTATGTAATACTCCCAGTTCCTGCATTCCGAAGAGGATTCTGCGGTGTACTGGTTTCAGTCCGTCACGGACATCAGGAAGCGCTCTTGAAACAATAACCGACATCGAATAATCGATGTAGGCTCCACGCATTTCCTCTTCAATATTAATGGGTATGATGTTCTCGTTTTCTCCTTGAGCCATATAATGCTATTCACGGGGTCGGTTAAGACTGCAAGATAGTAAAAACAGACTAGTTTTGAAAAGAGATTACCAAGACCAAAGTGGATAAGTAAGACTTTTAGTACCACTGTCCTACTTTCCTGTCTTGAAAATTGAATATCCCGCTTCCTCTGTACTCGATTCCGTTGTGCATATGCTTCATCACCACGCCGCAACCAGCAATTTTGCAACGCTTAGTCCCTGGAAAGCGAACTGCCAATCCAAATTGCAACGCATATAACTTTTGGTCGAGGTCTTGTACTTCCGAAAAATCAGCTGCAGCATAAGTGAATTTGCGGAAATCAGCTCCTCCTTTGATAAACATCTTGGTGTACTCGGAGAAGTCACGCTCTATTCTCAAGCCTAGGCCATAATAGTTCTCATCTGAAGCTAACAGTCTAGGAACGCTTGAAACTGGACCATTAGGAAATCTTGAATCAATTCCTCTATATGCTTCCTTAAGATTCAGTTTACCCAACTCAGCTTCTAAAACAAATCTCCAAGGATAATTCTGCTTAGCCCGCTGTCTGAGCTCTGACTGCATATAAAGATTGGAAGAAGAGTAATTTCTATACCTCCAGTTTAAAAAGGCCCTTCTTCTATTGGCATCGTAAAGAACCAAACCTATGGTGCCGTACACTTTACTAGCTCGGTAGTTAGCACCTTCAAAATTAAACTGATAATTATCCCCCTGAATAGGTGATAGATTTCCCGACTCTTGCCCGTAACCTCCTCCAATAGTTAGAAGGTTGAAAAGGTTGATTCTCACTCCCCCATTCCATATTGGAAACATCCAGTCTCCACCTTTCATGTCCAGCGGATTTTCTTCAGTAATATCCAGAGGATCTCCATCTAGATTTTGATATCGTGAAAAGGGGTAAAGGCTTGGATTCGCAGAATAAAAACTTGTCCCAAACTGCTGGTAAGCACCTCCTCCAGAAAGCTCCACACTTAGCATCTCCAAGACATTCCGGGCAACATTACCCATACCAGACTCACTTTTGGGATTTTTGGCTTTTGC
The DNA here is from genome assembly GCF_002150685.1 of Algoriphagus antarcticus. Taxonomy (GTDB): domain Bacteria; phylum Bacteroidota; class Bacteroidia; order Cytophagales; family Cyclobacteriaceae; genus Algoriphagus; species Algoriphagus antarcticus. The sequence continues at coordinate 77,482 of NZ_MSSW01000004.1, read as the reverse complement.
AGAGATTCCGAAAATATCTTCTTCCTGTGCAAACACAGCTGTAAGTAAAAAACAAAGAATAATTGAGAGCGGCAGCTTTATAAAATTCATACTTTTCTTAACGATTGCTTGGGACTAATGGTGTGAAATTAAAAAAAAATGCCTCCCGATTGGGAGGCATCTTCATAATAACTTGAAAATGAATTTATTTTCCGTCTGTCACTTTTGTAGTGTCCGCCTTTTCAGCAGCTTGTTTCGCTTTCATTTCAGCGATCATATTATCCAGTTTCTCTTTAATGGTTGGATCATCATTAGTAGCTTTCAATACTTTATTATAAGTACCAGCCCCCAAAATCTCCTCATCCACAATTAAGCCTGTCTTATATTCTTTCAAAACTCCCTGAAGAGAGGCCTGGAATTCCTTAACTTCTTCATAGGCGACTTTTTCTTCCTCAGTAACTTTTGCTTCAGTCATTTTAGCTTCATCATCCCAAGCCGCTTTGATTTCATTATATCTGCCACCACCTTGGAAAATCTCATTCTCCAAAATCATTGACTTCAATTCTTCCGTTTTTGAATTTACGTAATTATCAAATGTCACCTCTACATTTGCATATTTAGCCAAGTCTTCATCTGTGACTTTCTCCTCATCTTGTGCGTAAGCAGCAAGCCCTAGGAACGCGAACAACGCTCCGAAAAGCAGTACCTTTTTCATAAACTTTGTGATTTTGATTTCTATATATTCTCCAATAAAAAAACCAAAAGTCAATAATTCAAGAAATAAATCAGCTTTTTAAGGTTTTTTAGGATAAATGGTGTGAGAGAAGTTTAATCCTGAGAAATACTCTTAAGCTCACTGATTGTCTTGACAGGGTCTGAGGAATTGAACACAAAACTGCCTGCTACAAACACATCAGCACCCGCAGCAAGCAATTTGGGCGCATTTTGAAGATTTACACCTCCATCAATTTCAATTCTTGCCTTAGCTCCCTTTGCCAAAATCAAGTCCTTCAGGCGGGAAATTTTCGAATAGGTATTCTCTATAAATTTCTGTCCACCAAATCCCGGATTCACAGACATCATGCACACCATGTCAATATCCTGGATGACATCGGTCAAAAATTCCACAGGTGTATGGGGATTAATTGCCACACCAGGCTTCGCACCAAGGTCGGCTATCGCCTGTAAAGTGCGGTGCAAATGCGTGCAAGCTTCGTAATGCACCGAGATGACTTCAGCACCTGCATCTCTAAAAGCTTCCAAAAAATTATCTGGATTCACGATCATCAAGTGCACATCCAGTGGCTTGTTCGCATGGCGATGAATCGCCTGCATCACAGGAATACCAAAGGAAATATTCGGAACAAATACCCCGTCCATTATATCTATATGAATATAATCTGCCACTGAGGAATTGAGCATTTCTACTTCCCTTTGAAGGTTTGCAAAATCAGCAGCTAATATAGAAGGGGCAATTAATGGGGACATGGATGTTAGTTGTTAGGTTTTATATTAAGATAATTTTTAATCTGTACATACGCTATTCTGCCAGTAAGCGAATTCTCTTTGGTCAATAGGTTGGAAGACCGAAGACCGGAGTAAACCAGAATTCAATGTGTCTTTGGATTTTCGATCCTATAAATTTTATACTGGCACGATTCCGTATAATCACAATTTTTAATGAAGAGACAGAATATTTCTCCTTATATAAAAGGGCTGGAAAACCCACCGCATCGGGCAGGCAGATGACGGAAGAAACGTTATAGTAACTGTTTTATGGGATTAATATCGCGTTTCTTTCAATGTTAATATAGCTCAAAACCTCAAAAACCAAGATAATACTCAGCCTCCAAATTCCTATTGCCTTATCAATTTGCCCTGCATGATCAACGAGCTATTCTGCATCTGAATCATATATAAACCTGGCTTAACTCCTTGCAAAAGAATCTGGAAAGGTTCTTTGAGGGTGGATCTGTTGAGCACTTCAGTTTGTAACGTTCTGCCATGTAGATCAATTATAGAAAATTCCGCACTCAGGCTATTTCCAAAGTAAATATTCAACGCATCACCAAGAATTGGGTTAGGATAAACTTTCCAGGCTAATGCTTCCTCGTTTTCTTCTACTGCAAGTATTTCTCCGTAAAGCGCATCAAAGAAATTGGGAATTCCATAGCCTAATAAATTATCCGGTTCTTCGGCTTGTGTTCCGCTATTTATCAAACTTTCCAGCAACTTATCCTTTGTCCATTCTGGTTTGGCTTCCCATAGTCCCGCCGCCAATGCGGCTATTTGAGGAGCTGAAAAAGAAGTGCCACTGGCAAAACCTACTGCGCCATTGGATCTGATCAAAACTGTACCTTCACCAAAAGCTGCCAAGTCTGGCTTAATTCTACCATCTCCAGTGGGGCCGCGTGAGCTGAAGCTGGAAACGACCAATTCTCTATTCACAGACCCAATTGCCAAAATACCTTTTGCATCTGAAGGAGAAGTAATTGTAGATAATGCTGGACCGCTATTGCCCGCGCTATTTATCACTAAAATCCCTTTGCTGGCTGCGATACTAGCTCCGCGGGCAATTATAGTGGTTTCGCCATCCAAATCCTCTACCGTGTAATTCATCTCAGGATCATCAAAGTCCCAATACCCTACCGAACTGCTTATAATGTCTGTGCCTAGGCTGTCGGCATATTCTGCTGCCCGAACCCAGTTGTACTCCTCGACCCAATATTCAGTAGCTACTTCCTCTGTCATCACTAGTATATAGTCTGCATCCGGAGCTCCTGATAGCATTTTCCCTGGCTCGTTTGATGCAATGAGTGAAAGCACATTAGTTCCATGTTGATTGTCAGAATACACATTCGTATTCCAAGGCCTTACGAAGTCTTTTGTTCCAATTATTTGCCCGTTTGTCTGCAGATGAACCAGAGAGCTCGCAGTATTTGTACCTGGAAAACCCGCATCAAAAACGGCGACAGTCACTCCTTTTCCAGTAAAGCCTTCCTCATGCATTTTATCTATTCCCAGCAGTGAATTCTGAAAATCGTAAGTTTCCTCATCAGTAGCTAAAATCCGGTCATTTTTTGCGGTAGGAGGACTATGCTTATTAGTAATAGAGGCCAAAATCTTACTGTCTTGTCTAGCATTTGGTCTTGGGATAAAGCTTCTGCCCACCAGCTCTACTCTTTCTACAAAAGGCAAAGCTTGCAATTCCTTAACTCCAGCTTCATCAGTTACTAGTAGCGTCGCATTAAACCATTTGCTGGAATACAAGATGTAAGTAGACTTCTCATCTACTGCATCCACATATTTCTGCGAAACAGGAAGATCCAAACTATCAGGAGCTACTCCTTCTTTAATTCTACGATCCAAAGCTTTTTGACTTAGAAATTCATTTGGTTTCTCCAATGAAAGACTTTCCTGCGGCTTGTACTTGTAGAATACCGCATAGCGATCTTGCGCAGCGAGACTCCCAGAAAAAGCCACTCCAAGTAAAAAAAAAGCTAAAAATTTAATCCTTTCCATTATCGGTCAATTTCATTTGAACCTTAGATCCTGAATCAATCAACATATCTCCGAGGCAATCATTTCTGGAGCAGTAAGTCAGTACTTCATCATACCTTTCCACCAAGCCTACATTCTTGTCATATATCTCATAGCGAATATCCCTATAAGTCACTTTATCATCGCTATCCTCCTGATTGATACGAATGGAATTACCAGAATTGATTAACTCAAAATCGTCTTCTACATCATTTCTATAGACATTCCCATTCCACACAACTCCATCTTTCGGAGGAAAGACCAAGGTAACCAGTGATTGATTTTGGATGGTTCTCACAAGTGACAAGTCGCGCTGAATCAATGTATATTCTATTTCAGTAACCCAATTAATTTCATCTGAGGATTTGGAACGCTGCATGATAAAAGCCTGCTCGTCTTCAGCATTTGTATAAAAGCTTCTTATTCTGTCTTTATAAAAAAACAGCTCTTGTACAGAATCATTTTCACCAAAATAAGTAGTTTGATCTACGCTATAAATCCAGAATAAGCCAATTTCCAACGGCTGGAAATCATAGCCTAAATCCACTTGTCCTTCTTCTATTTCTTTAGCACAAGAAGTAAAAAGAGCAAATACGATTAAAATAATACTGGGTAGGCGTCTATTCATGGTGACTTTCGATGACTAAAAATACTAGTATTTTCTTAAATATCTGGATAAGTGAGTTTACTTACAGTTTCGAAATACATTTTTCTAGCCGATCATCCTGTTTAACTTAGCGACTTCAATATTTTAACCATGGCTCTAAGAACTTTTGTAAAAATAAGCGGCATCACCAATCTCTCTGATGCTCGGTATTGCGCCGGAATGTATGTGGATTTATTAGGTTTTTCTTTGGAAGAAGAATCTGAAAAATTCATCACTCCCACTCAGTATAATGAGATCACAGGTTGGGTTTCCGGGCTTGAGTTTGTAGGTGAATTTGAAACCTACGATGCATATCAGGTATCCGAGACCATAAAGAACTATCCATCTGTGAAATGGATCGAGCATGACAGAATCGAACATCTAGCTGATTTGGAAGGTAAAGGTCAGGGCTTGATCTACAAAATGGATTTGAAGGAAGTGAAGAACATTGAATTGGAAGTGGCTGAGAAACTCAGTCAATCCGGGATTATTTTTCATATCACTTCAGATCATGCAGTGCTTGATGAAGATGACATCAAAGCCATAAAGCTTATTAGCGAAAATTGCAAAGTTATCCTGGGTGTTGGCATTACCGCCGAGAATGTCCAAGATTTAATCGCTGAGTTGAACCTATATGGCATCTCTCTTACTGGAGGACTAGAGATCAAGCCTGGCTTTAAAGACTTTAATGAATTAGCCGATATTCTGGAAGCACTAGAGATAGAAGAGTAATCGCCCAACACATAGAAAACTTTCTTGAATTGAGAAATGGCAAGACCAGCTACTGGAGAAGCAGATAATTTTGCTTCTCCTGAAAACTTAGATTAGTGAGCTGGTTCTACGATGCCAATAATTGGTAATTATCATACAAAAAAAAGGCTATTGGTAGCTTTTTTCAATCTGCATGCACATGATTCTTTACACTTAGGATTTTAAGTTTTTTCAATCCTCCTGGCAGCACATATTCGATCTGCATTCCTTCTTGACAACCAATTAGAGCAACTCCTAATGGAGTAAGTATTGAAAGTTTCTTTTCCGCCAGGTTACTATACTTTGGTAAGGTCATCTGGAATTTCAAAAGTTGCCCAGAAGCTACATCCTGTACTTCGAAATGAGAATTGATACGAATCACAGTAGCATCAATTTTTTCCTCAGGTACTTTTTTAGCTTTTTCTATCTCTTTGGCAAGCAAAGAAATCTCCTTAGTAATCAGGTGAGAAGGAGTATTGACGATCAAATCCTTAATGGTATTATAATCTGATTTTGTGAGTATTGGCTTCATGGTTTTTTGAGGTAAGAATTTGAACCCAAGCATGATATGATCGGGTATATAAAAGTGAGAAGTCTGGAAAAATTGCCCTACCTACGTAATCCTTAAAATCACTGGGGGCTAATAAATAAAGGCTTTATTCTTTCGGAAAAGCCCACAAATATCCGGTCTGACAGATGCAGTTGAAGTACCAAAGGAAATATGTGAAACCTGTAAATTCAAGGGAAGCGTATTTAAAACAAAAAATAGCCAAAAGTTTATACGTAAGGCTATCTCTTTAATATATACCACGAACGTTGGTTCACGGAAAAAGGTTGACGAAGCAAAAAGAACAGAGAGAAAATTTTTAAATTAGCCGAAGTGTCAAAACACTATAAAAAGCATAATTAACTATGCCTCTGATAACTATGCCTCTGATTTCTTCCAATTCCAATAATCATCCGCCCATTCAAACTCCTCGTCATTGGAAGAATTGTGTTGATCTACTGCCGCCAGTTGATCAGCATTGGCCACTTCTTGAATTTCATTAAAAAGAATCCGCTCCTCAAATCGAATGTGTTTTTCCAAGGCCACCTGAAGGTAATTCAGAAACTCATAATCCATTTCCTCTTGGGAAAACAACTTTTTTAACTCTGCATGTTCGGCAAGTGCCTGCTGGATCAATTCATTTTCTTTTCCTAAAATTGGAAATACTACTGCTTCTTCCTCAGCAAAATGCGAAACCAAATGTGATTCCCAGAACCAAATAGCATGAGCTTTCATTCGGCTGACATCAATGCCTCTCTTTACTCCGGATCGAACTTTCCAGCAGAACAATAAGCCGTGATGATGATCACGGCTTAAAGGCTGAAGTGCTATATGTCTCTTTATAGGCTGATTAGGCATAGACTTGGGATTTTTCTAATTCAATAGCTTTAGGGAATAAAATATTATTCTCCAGGTGAATATGCAAATGCAAATCCTGCTCAAATTCCTTCAATAAGGAAAAGGTAACCATATAAGTAGTACAAGCACCCTTTGGTGGAGTATAATCATCAGTTAATTCAGCAATTTTTCTGAATCGCTCTCCCTCTGCTGCATGCTCCTCCATCATCATAGCGACTGGATTGGCGACCGTTCCAAAATGGCCAGGTGTCAATTCCGTTTTCTCCTCAGATGCTTGAACCAGTTTTTTGACGAAAGGAAATAAAATAAACTCCTCCTTCTTCATATGCGCTGTCAGTTCTCCTGCCGATCCGAGAAACAGCTCCTCTACCTCGAGTAATTCAGGGTGCATTTCTCCATGAACCTTTACGATCTTTGCAAGCATAGGCTTGATCTCAGTGATTCGAGATTCCACATAGCGGTGGTGTTTTTTCTCTATGTAATCAGCCAGCAAGTCTAACGGCCATGAATTGAAATCTGTAGTGGCAGTTTCATTTATTTGGGCTGCTTCTGTCAACTCAGAAAGTAAAGCATCAATATTCACTTTTTTTCTGTCGCAAGCTTCTTCAATTGTTCTATTGCCTTGGCAGCAGAAATCAATTTTGTTTTTCTGAAATACAGTAGCATAGCGATAATCCTTTGCTACTAATTCTCCGATGATAGATTGTTCTGTAAGACTCATGATTTTATAGTTTTGAAGTGAAATATTCCAAATATGATAAGTGTTGATACTTTGATTATTTCCATTCCTACATAATAGAAATGAAGGTTTGAAGAGGGTAAATCATGTACATGAATGATTAATTCTGCTCGTGCATCCAGCGCAGGTAAAAGCCAGAAAGTCTGAATGAGCAAGAACAACAAGGGAATAGCAAAAGGAATGGTCTTAAAACTGAGCAACCTTTCCTTAGCTATGATACTACTCAGCAAAATGGCTATTGCAAAGACCCATTCTACTTTGTTCAGCGCATAGAAGACTAGTCTCCCGATTCCCAAACCCAAGGCTACTGTGATTCCCGGAGCCTGAAATTTCAGCCAAGCTTCCATAAAGCTAATTGCGCATACAAAGCCTATCCAAAGAAACGTGGAAATCAGAGATAGGGGATTTTTGACCAATGACATATCGGTTGATCGATTGATTTTATATAAATGATTTGTAAAAATCCGGATTGAAATACATGATTAGATAGAAGAGTGCGAATCCGACGAATGATAGCACCAGCGCCCAAATCCAAGCAGGTATTCCTTTGGGGTTTTCGGAGCCTGTCACTATAAATAGATCACTTCTTTCGCTACCATAGGCATTGACTGTGATCGGTATCTGTTCATTGATTACTTCATTTGGATTTAATCCAATGACAGAGATGGACGGCCCATTACGAACTTCAAACGGAATGTGCTTTACTCCCTCTTTTCCATTGGAGGAAACTGCCACAATCTTCAATTCGTGTTTTCCGTCTGGGATTTTGGTAGAATCGAATACAAACTTTACCGGTGGGGCAAACTCCGCAAATGGTATTGGATCGTCGTCTAGGAATATTCTTATACTTCTCTTGTCTTCCATGATTTATAAATGATCTAGGATACTATTTTTGATGTGATCAGGTTGATTTTCCTGTGGTTTGATCAGAAATTTTAAGCTCAGGCCTAGCGTAATGGTCACGAGTATTGCCGCTCCCCAAACAATGAAATATTCCAAATTACTGCCTGGACCTGATCCATGAGTAATATCCGCAAACCCTTTTGGCTGCTTACTTTTACATACTTCGCAGGCGAATGCTCCTCCTATAGAAACAATAAACAGAAGGATTGATAGCGCAATTATTTTTGTTTTCATCATCTTAGTTATTCGAAAGATTTACTAATTCTCTGATTTTCCTCACTTCTTCCGCGGTTACTTTCTTGGCGGAATTTCCCCAACTGCTACGTTCATGGCTAGTAATCGCAGCAATATCTTCATCCGAAAGTTGGTCTCCGAAAGGGGGCATAGCTCCATATTCAGGCCTTGCGTCATATCCTTGCAAGATGATTCTGATAAGTGTCTCAAGATTATCTTCATTTATGATCTCCGACCCAGCCAGCGGTGGAAATGCTCCAGCTATACCTTCACCATTCGCTTGGTGACAGGCTGCACAAGACTGTGAATATAGTGCTAGTCCATCTGGAAGAACTGCCTCCCCTGCTGTTGACGAATTTGCAGGAGCCACTTTTTTCTTCGAAGAAGGAATGAAAGCTGTCGCATCCATTCCAGGCATATCGGTTTGCTTCAGAGATTGTAGATAAGTTACCAGCTGCATTGCCTTTTGGGTAGCTACAATCTTATTGTCAGGATGGCTTAAGTATTCCTTGGGAACTGATACGATTACATCTGTTTCCTTCACTTGATCAGGAGTTTTCTCCTCAAACATCCACGAATAACCTGGCATGATGGATTCCTTTACGACTATCCGAGGATTATATAAGTGTAAAAGGTGCCATTCTTTGCCGGGCTGTCTTTTCCCTACATTGGTCAGATCTGGCCCGGTTCGCTCACTTCCCAATACAGAAGGGGATTGTTGCCAGACATTCAGTCGTTGCTTGCTGTAGTAGTAGTCCGATGGAATAGACGGTCTATCGCCCCAGGTTTGATCCATCTCGATATTCCGTACTTGTTGGGTATGACAGGCGACGCAGTTTTCACTTACATAGACTTTAAGTCCTTCCAGTTCATCTGCAGTAGGTTCGAGCATAGTTGGAAGCGGTTCTGTTTTCTGAAGTTGAAAAGCTGGAATCACTGCCACGATCAACGTCAAGCCCAGAAAAACCAGGAAGGATGTCAAAACCAGACTATTTAGATTTTTATGAAAATTAAACATGTGTTATACGTTAGCTAGTGTGGATTTCATAGGAACTACTGCTGGCTTTGCAGCATCTTTCCTTTCTCTTACCATCTCGTAGAAATTATAAGCGAAGATCAGATGCGAAATGAACATCAGTGTGCCGCCTATGGCTCTCCAAACCCAATAAGGCTGCATCAGTACTACTGACGTTATAAAGGTATCGCCAGCAATCCAACTCAGCCCACGTAGCGTACCGCCAGCCATCAGCGAAATCATATAGGCGAATAATCCCACGAATGCAAGCCAAAAATGGACACCAACAAAAAGCTGCTTGGGTTCATTTCCAGTAATTTTGGGCAGTAAAGCATAGATAGCCGCCCAGAGCAAAAATGTGATAATCCCATACATGGTCATATGCGAGTGGGCTACATTAAAGTCTGTGAAGTGCCATACAAAATTGGTAAAGCGAAATGCCTGCAAACTTCCCTGAGTAGATCCTACAAAATAGAAGACCACTCCAACCAAAAAGAAAGGCAATACATAGCTTTTGGAGATGTCATTCCAGCTACCGCGCATGGTCATCAGAAAATTTGTAGTGCCGGCCACTACGGGAATAAACATCCCAGCACTGAATACAATCGCCACCGTCTGCAACCACCATGGAAGTGGACTAAACACAAAGTGGTGCGTACCGATCATGGTATAAAACAGCATCTGAGTCCAAAATGCCAATACACCAAGAGAATAAGAGTAGATTGGTTTGTTGAGTGACGAAGGCAGGTAATAATAGACTAACCCAAGTGTAAAGGTCATAAACCACATTCCCACGCCTTGGTGCATGTAGTACCCTTGAATCACTGTCTCTCCCAAGCCATTTTGGTACCATGGCAAGTAACCGATTATCGCCAAGACGATTGTCCACACCATGGCACCCATAATATACCAGTTGGAAATATAGATTTCTTCAATTTTGCGAAGCTGAATGGTCTTGTAGAAATTGTAAAAAGTAAGAATCAGCCCGATGGCAAACATGATCATCACCGGCCAGATGTACTCACGATATTCTCCACCTCCATTGTTGATCCCCGACATCAAGAAGATATTGCCGATCACTAAGGTAAGGTTGATCAAAACCCAGGTAGTCCAAGCGATTTTATAGTTATAAATCTTAGTGTTGGAGGTTTTGGCAATTACAAAATACCCTAGCCCAATCATAGCCAGAGATGCCCATCCCCAAAACACTGTATTCGTATGAACAGGTCTCAATCTACCGAATGACAGAAAAGACACCTGATCTAAATCAGGCCACATAAATTTCATCCCTAAATACTGACCTACGAGGGTTCCAAAAACCAACCAAAAAGTAGCTGCACCAATGTACCAAACCACTAAGTTTTTCAGCTCAACGGGAATCTGCAAGACAGAGCGAGATCGCTTCTTTTCATCTACAAGAGGATTTTGCGGATCATTCGTATAGCTGGAGACAATTCCTTTTCGGTCCACTGCTTTCCCACCTTGATATAGTTCATCGCCAGTTAGCTTATAGGTTTTGGCCGTTTTCCGCTCCTCCAGTACTTCATCTATTTCATCTTCTTCAAGTTGATATAGCTCCTCCCGGAGCTTTTGAATCGTTACTTTTTCGTTTTTCCGTTGGAAAAAATTCATGATGGATGATGCACGCTTTACCACGATTAAGATCGCAATCATCAATACCAAAGCAATCAATACCAAAGTGCCAATAATCCCTGGACTTGCAAGCCAATTATTTGTACTTGGATTTGGCGTTGGTTGTGCGGCTAGTGGCAAATAAGCCAAGCATGAAAGTAAGATCGTTAATCCAACTTTTTTTTCAGACATTTTTGTCGTAAATAAAATCAAATTTTTTTTCATCTCATTAAAGTAGATTTTCCAGATTTAAGGCCTTCAGCCAATTCAAAGATAGAAGTGGAATTTAGCATGCTTTTGAGGTCAGCTCTGACTTTTACAAATTTGGAATGCATAGGACAAGGTTGTTCTGCATCACAATCTTTCAGCCCAAGACCACAGCCATTAAATATGGAATCCCCATCAATCGCCGTGACTATGTCTATCATGGTTATTTGACCCATTTGGTACTTATCAATATAAAAACCGCCATAGGGTCCAGTGACAGATTGAACGATATTTTCCTTTACCAAAGCTCCGACGATTTTGGCTGTGAAAGCTTCTGGCGAATCAATATGCTCCACTACCTCCCCTATCTTCACACGTCTTTCGAGCATAGACTGAGAGGCTATGTATATGATTGCTTTGATTCCGTACTCGCAGGCTTTTGAAAACATAGTTAGGTTTTGATATGCCAAAAGTAAGTAGATTTTTATTTAAGACAAATTTATCTTAAATAAACTTTCAGTTAGCTCAGAAACTTCTCAGAATTAGAACACCATTTCTTTAAGAGATTAGTTAAATAAAGTTTGCGTAAGACTAGAATTCTGGAAAATACAGCATGCTTCTTTCCGCATTTTGTTTTATTTAGCGGAATGAAAAGTCTTTTAGTCCTGTTACTGATTTTTACATCCTCACTCACTTCTTTCGCTCAAGGAACTGACTTCATACTACTGAAAAAAGGAACCAAACAAAAATCCCAAATCCGATTTTATCCAGGCGAGGAAATCACCTACAAAAGCACAAAAATAAACTACTTCGTGACAGATGTGATCCAGAGCATAGATCAGAATTACATCTATCTCAGCGAAAACATCCTTTCGCCTGAGACTATTACTGAAATCGACATTCGGGATAAAGATCGAAGAAACAGTACTTTGAGAGCATTGAGTGTATTGACCATAAGTGCGGGAGTCATATTGTTCGGAGCCGAATCCATCAATAGCATTTACCATGACAATGAATTCGCCATCAGCAGCGGAGTTGGGCTTGCTTCTGGTATTCTAGTGGGAACTGGACTCGTTTTGCTTCCGTTGCGGTACAAGACATTTAAGAATACTGGCCGAAATAAAATCCAGCTCATTCTGATGAGAATGGATTAATTGAGGAATACTGGCAAAAACAGATATTTTTTCGGACTTTTGCACCCTAAATTTTAACCTAGACAGATGACTTCAGAACAACTGAAAGACTTGAAAGCCCGCACATCGGCTTTGAGGAGGTATCTTTGACTACGATCGTAAGAAAGCAGAAATAGAAGACCTAGAGGCCGTATCGGCCCAGCCTGATTTTTGGAACAATCCAGAAGAGGCAGAAAAAAGTATGAAACAGATTCAAGCCCGTAAAGCCTGGACCAGTTCATTTGAAAATCTTAGTAAAACCATTGAGGATCTCGAAGTTTTATATGAGTTCTATAGCGCAGAGGAGGTTTCTGAAGAAGAAATCAAAGCTGAGTATATCAAAGCTGAGGCTGAGGTACAAGAGCTAGAACTCAAGAAAATGCTTTCATCGGAAGAGGATCAGCTGAATGCGGTAATAGAAATCAATCCGGGAGCTGGGGGAACAGAAAGTAATGACTGGGCCTCTATCCTCATGAGAATGTATATCATGTGGGGCGAGAAAAATGGCTACAAGGTCAGAGAAGTAGATGTACAACAAGGCGAAGTGGCAGGGATCAAATCCTGTACTTTGGAATTTGAAGGACCACTGGCTTATGGATTTTTGAAATCTGAAACTGGCGTTCACCGCTTGGTTCGAATCTCTCCATTTGACTCAGGGGGAAGAAGACATACGTCTTTTGCCTCTGTGTATGCCTATCCAGAAGTGGATGACACCATAGAAATCGAGATCAACCCAGCAGATGTGGAATTGCATACATCTAGATCAGGTGGTGCCGGTGGACAGAACGTGAACAAGGTGGAAACAAAAGTTCAGTTGACTCACAAGCCTACTGGAATCGTGGTGGTCTGTCAGATCGAGCGTTCCCAGCTTGCCAACAGAGAGAAGGCTATGCAAATGCTGAAATCTCGTTTGTTTCAGATGGAATTGGAAAAGAGAAATGCGGAAATCGCAAAGATCGAATCTTCCAAAATGCGTGTCGATTTTGGATCGCAGATCCGAAATTATGTGCTTCATCCTTACAAACTGGTAAAGGACAATCGAACTGGACATGAAACCTCTGACACCCAGCATGTACTGGATGGCGGATTGAATGAGTTTATGAAAGCATTTTTGCTGGCGCAAAGCGAAGAGCAGGCAAGTAAAGATTAATACTTAGGGCCAGGGTTTAACTCTGGCCTTTTTTCTACATCAAGGTTTATATGAAAATTAGCTCTTCATTTTTTACTGTAGATTTTTCTCTACTCTGTTTAAGCTCCTTCCTGTTTTTCTCTTCCTTCAATATGATCATTCCGGAGCTTCCAGAATATCTCACCTCACTTGGTGGAGAAGACTACAAGGGGTTCATCATAGCCTTGTTCACACTCTCAGCGGGACTTTCTAGACCATTCAGCGGGAAGTTAGCAGACAAAATCGGAAGAATTCCCGTGATGATGATCGGAGCAAGTGTATGCTTTGTGGTCGGAATGCTCTATCCCCTACTCAGTTTCGTTGGTGGATTTCTATTTCTGAGGTTCGCGCATGGTTTCTCGACAGGGTTCACCCCTACTGGGGCTTCAGCGTATGTCGCTGATATTGTCCCTTATCAAAAACGTGGCGAAGCGATGGGCTTATTTTCGCTCTTCGGCTCTATGGGAATGGCTGCAGGACCTGCTGTCGGTGGATGGCTGGGCACTCTATTTTCTATAGACACAGTTTTCTATGTATCCGCATTTACAGCCATATTTTCAATTCTTATTTTACTAAAGCTCAAAGAAACACTACCAAACAAGCAAAAGATTTCCTGGAAAATGTTTCAGTTACAGAAGGATGAGATAATTGAGAAAAGAGTTCTGGTTCCCTCTGGAATACTATTCCTATGTGCCTTTTCTTTTGGAGTAGTGCTGACAATCATACCAGATTTCTCCACTCATTTGGACATAGAAAACAAAGGGCTTTTCTTTGGTGTCTTTACCGTCTCTTCCTTGGGAATCAGGCTGTTGGCAGGCAAAACCTCCGACCGATACGGCAGAGTTCCGGTAATGCGCGCCGCCAGCGCTACGTTAGTTTGTGCAATGGCTTTGATTGCTTTTGCAGAAAGTAAATTCGCATTATTGGGATCAGGTGTTCTCTTTGGCTGTGCAGTGGGGATGTATAGTCCTACTACAGCTGCATGGGTCATAGATCTATCGTTAGATCAATTTCGCGGACGCGCTTTAGCTACGATGTACATTGCTTTGGAAGCTGGAATAGGCATAGGCGCACTAGTTTCCGGATTTCTTTTTGCAAATAGTCCTGAGAATTTCCGCTTGGTATTTCTTACCAGTGCTGGCTTTGCAGGACTCGCTTTCATTTTTCTGATTTTAATCAAAAAGGAAAACCGAATCCCAGAAGCTATTTAATTACCTAGGTGTTTATTCACTCTTGGTATGGCGAAAATTTCTTTCTGACGACCGTTGTAATACGTCACTTTTTGCCCGTCAAAAAAAGCTCCTTCTTCCAGCATAATCCGCACATCCTTATTCCATTCTGGCACAAATACCACTGCATTCAATTCGATGGCATAGCCTGTATTTGCATTAAGAGGGAAATCGCCAGCTCCGGGAGTATCGCCTTGGTTGTCCCACATTCCGATCGTTGGACCAGCGGAATGTCCATAAAAACCAAGTGGATGCGTGTAGATACTTCCTCTGATACCTTCGGCATCCAACACTTTACGAGAAGCTCGAAGTATTTCATTCCCAGTTTTCCCTGCTACGTAATTAGAAGTCAGGATATCCTGCACTCTGTTCCCCTGCTTAAAAGCTTTATTTAAATAATCAGGAACCTCGGTTTCGCCAGCTTTAAGTACATAAGCCATTTCCTGGGTATCTGTATTCAGCCTTAGGTAAGTGATCCCAAAATCCACATGCAGCAAGTCCCCAGGCATAATGACTGATTCAGGAGACTTAGTAGCAAAGTTTCTGTTTTGCTCCATATTAGCTGGATCAGCTCGCTGAATATCCACCGATGGATGAAACCAAGTGTCCAATTTCAGTTCCTTGATCTTCTCTCTATACCACCAGACTACATCTTCTGTGGTAGTTGCTCCAGGTGTAATGACAGCTTCCGAAAACCCCTCACTTATAATTGAATGGGCAATTTCCTGAATATGTTTGTAGGTAGCCATTTCAGGTTCAGTTCTAGTTTCTAACCAACGCACGGCGAGAGTTTGTGCAGATACTACATTCTGCTGAAGATTTTGAGGTAAATATTCTAAGAATATTTGATGCTCATTGGTGGTCAAACCGTCTGCATGCCCATAATCTTTGGCATAATTCAATCCTATTTTCTTAGGATTCTTTGAGGAGATTAATTCCATCAAAGCTTTCCATTGATCTGGCTGTGCCTCTGGATCCCAAGCTCTTTTGAAAGATTTACCTACATCGTATCTGGCGACAGCATATGTTTGCACAGGTGCATTTGCCGAAGGCTGATACATTACCAAGATCGTCCTGCGTCTCGCTGCCATCCAAGTAGCTGGTAGCAAAGTTCGAATTACCGGATCCTCATTGTACTCTCTGGAAATTACCACCCACATGTCAATGCCTGTCTCCGTCATCAAATTAGGAAGAAGATTTTGAATGCGGTAGTCAAGCCAGCCATCAATGACTTCAGCTTGCTCTCGCTGAGTCAGTACTGCCACATCTTGCGCAGAACTAAGATTAGAAATCAGGAAAAGGGAAAATACGAATAGTAGCTTTTTGATCATAAAAGGGTTGATTAATGCTGAATATAAAACAAAAAGTAAGAACAGGCAGTAAAATTAGGATTGAGAATACTTAAGCGGTGACTATCGGTTTATTTGCAGCTATCATCCGATTACTCAACTTATGGAAGCGGTAAAATAATACGACCGCAGTGATACTTAAGCCTATCAATAATCCATACCAAATTCCGAGTTCAGCCATTCCCAGTTCAAAAGCCAAGAAATATCCAAGCGGGAGACCAATCACCCAATAAGCTACCAGAGTGATCAAAGTAGGGAATCTAACATCCTCCATACCTCGCAATACTCCCAAGCCCGCTACTTGTACTCCATCAGAAAGCTGGAACAATCCAGCAATGATCAACAAAGACGCAGACAAAGCAATCACCTCATCGTTATCAATATACAGCGTAGGGAGATAGAATCGCATGAGAATGAAAAGCAATCCTGTAATTGCCATAAAAATCAAAACCATACCAAAAACAACCATTCCAGCCTCCCGCATACTTTTGTAATTCCCCCGACCGATCTGATTACTTACTCTTATCATCCCAGCCGTACTGAGACCAGAAACCATCATATAACTAATTGAAGCTAGATTAATAGCAATCTGATGAGCAGCAAGTGCATTTACGCCTATCCATCCCATCATAATAGCTGCGGCACTAAAGGCACTCACTTCGAAAATGAATTGAAAACCTGTAGGAACGCCGATTTTCAAAATTCTATTCAGCAATAAAAACCTCAGCTTACTGAGTCCCAATTGAAGATTGAACACGCGATATCTCTTAGATCGCATTACATAAAGCCCCATCACGATCGGCATCAAAATCCGGGAAATCAATGTTGCTAATCCCGCACCGTTTAATCCCATTTCAGGAGCCCCTAAATTTCCATAGATAAGCACCCAGTTTAGAAATATGTTGATTAGGTTACAGAAAATCGTGACATACATCGCCTGCTTTGTCTGTGAAATTCCTTCAGCAAGTTGCTTAAAGGACTGGAAAATCATGAAAGGAAAAAGTGACGCCGTGATTATATAGAGGTAAGGAATCGTAAGAGTCACTACCTCCTCAGGCTGGTCAAGAAAATGTAATCCTTGAGATAAGCCTACAACCACAACAGTGAGAAGCACTGCTGTGGTAATATTGATCCACAAACCATGCTGAAACAGATGGCCGATTCTCTTGAATTTTCCCTTTCCTTCTGCCACGGATACTAACGGGGTAATCCCCATAGAAATCCCCATTCCAAACATCAGAATCACGAAAAATATACTATTACCCAATGATGCAGCAGCCAGCGGCACCGCACCCATTCGTCCTACCATCATACTATCAGCTACTCCAACCAATACTTGACCTAATTGGCTCATGACCACAGGAAAAGCCAAAGTGAAGGTGGTGTTGAAATGTTCTTTGGTAGTCATATTATAAGTTTAGAATTCTAGCTGCCTTGAGAATGCCGGCAATACTGATTCCATCAGTGATTTCTCCATTCATCACCATTGTAAGAACTTCGGTAAATGGCAATTTCTTTATTTTGAGAACTTCAGTTTCCTCAAACTCAGTTTCTCCTTGCAAAAGGTTCTCAGCTAAGTACACAAAACCCACTTCGTCTGTGACGGAGTTGGAGGTGTGAATTTTCATGATTTCTGTCCATTTCTCAGCGATGAGCCCCGTTTCTTCCTTAAGTTCACGCTTGGCACTTTCTAATTTATCCTCATCCAAAGGCCCACCTCCCATCGGGATCTCCCAAGCATATTCATCCAGCGCATATCGAAATTGACCAATAATCCAGGTATTCCCGTCTTTGTCAATGGGAATTATACCCATTGCTCTGTTCTTGAAATGCACTTTACCATAAATGCCTTCGTTGCCAGCAGGATTTATGATATCATGATGCTCTACTTTAATCCAGGGATTTTCATACATCGGATTAATCTTCTTGGTTTTCCAGGGATTGTGTTCCATTTGTTCAAAAAAAAAAGGGTGACTTTCGCCACCCTAAGAAAATAATTAAAGGCTGATTAAGCCGGGATAGGCATTACTTTAGAATCCTTGAAAGTAGATAAAATAACCATGGATTGCATAGAATCTACTTCCTTGATTTCTGATACTTTCTCAAGCATCAAACTCTGGTATGAGGTAATATCTTTTGCGATGATCTTTAGGATAAAATCGCCGGTTCCGGTAATGTGATGACATTCTATCACTTCAGGAATTATATTGATTTCCCGCATAAATGCATCAATATTCCCTTTGTTGTGACCGATCAAGCTGACCAAAACAAACGTACTAACACCCAGCCCGATCTTCTCAGGATCTAGCTTAGCGTGGTAACTCTTTATGATACCTGATTGCTCCAATTTCTTCACACGCTCTAACGTAGGAGCAGGAGAAAGCCCTATATCTTTTGAAAGTTGAGCGTTTGTAATTTTGGCATTAGCCTGAAGGATTTCCAGAATCTTTCTATCGATTTTATCGAATTTTATTCTTAAGCTATGATCCATGATCTCGTGCATTTACAGAATTTTATACGGTGCAAAGTTAATATAATTGATGATTGTTTTAAACCATTCATCAGAATTTTGAAGAGTAAATTCGAAATATTCTTAATATTTCTAAGCCATTATACAAACAATCCTTTCAAAATCACTTGCCACCTCTACATAATTCAAATTATCTCCTGTTATTTAGTGTGGGAACGTCACTTTTTCAGTTAAAGTTTATTCTTTTTTATGAATTCTCTGGCTTCTTGATGAGCTGGGTGTTTTCGCTTAGCATACTTCTTCACTTCCTTGAAATACTTTTTAGCCAAAGTCTTGTTTTTCTCTTCCATCGCTATCTTTCCTAATTGTACCAAGGAATGTAAATAGTATCCGCTTTCCTGTGACTCAGATTCCTCTCCAAAGGATAGTGTTTTGAGGTAATATTTCTTGGCTTCTGCCCGATCTCCCAGCCGCTCGTTGAATTGAGCAATATAAAATGCTGCATAACGCCCGCTGTTAGATTCATAGCCTGGCAATTTAGCATCTATTCGATCCAGGATTTCTCTTGATTGCTGCACAGATTCCGTCCAACGTCCCACTGCGTAAAGGTGTCGGGCATACGATCTATGGAAATAGGGGTTGTTGGGGAATTTTCCATGCAAATACTCTGAAATCTGTAATGCTTTAAAAGGTTCCTTCTCCTCAGATGCATAAAGTCTAAACAAAAAATACTGCGCTTCCACCCGGGTGTAAAAAGCATTATTCGCTACTTGCTCCAGTTGCTGCAAGCCTAGCTCCTTATTCCCCTTTGGAAAAAGTGCCATTACTGGCCTCATAAGTGGATAATTTTCAGGAATCCATTCGGAGAAATAATTAAAGAGTGCATCTCCCAAAAGCAATTCCGGATTAAACTCTTCCTCACCTCTACTCAAATCCATGTATTTCAGCGCGTTTCTTCCTGCCCAAGCGGCTTTAGTCCAGCTTTTTCGTTCAGAATATAATCGTGATTGAAATCCATATCCAGCTGCCAAAAAGAAAGCAGCCTCCTTATTAGTCTCATCTTCGTCAAACATAACCTCCGCTTTTGCGATAGCTCTATCCAAGTATTTGACGAAAATTGCATCATACTTCTTATTGGTCACATCTACCTCTATCCTCCACCAGTAGCCCAGGGCAACCAAGAATTCGGGCAATGGATGATTTGGATACTGAATCGCAAGTACAGCATAATCCCGCTCAGCCGTAGGGAAATCAAAATTGTACATGCTGTTGATCGACTTGGTAATCCTAAATTGAAGGCCTCTGTCCAGCAATAGATACTTGGAAGGTGCAAAGATCATAGAATCTGCTTCTGCCCCCTGAGCCTGAGCGATACCAAGCGCAGCTAACCAAATACTTAGAATCATCGCGATTCGTGTTAACATATATTTCTTTCTATTTAGACTTCAAAATTAGATGTATTCCCAAACAAAATTTTAGATTTGACACAGATTCATCTTAAAAATGGCTAAAACTTTAACTCCAGAAGGACAACGTCTGAAAGAACTAATTGATTTCGATAAGAGGATTTATTTTTTAGTACTCGTCTTCTTATTTTTGCTGATCAGGTTTCTGACCAATACACTTATACTTGAAGCCATTCCAGATTACAATAATTTGGAAGCCAGAGGTGACTTCATGATTTTTCATATTTTCAATGCCTTGAATTATCTCTGGACTCCTCTTGCTTTACTTTGGAAATTCACTGTAATCGCCTTTCTCTTTTGGCTAGGAGCTTTTCTTATAGGTTACAAAGTGCCTTATAAAGAGTTATGGCAGTTTGCCCTTATTGCGGAAGTGGTGTTTATTTTCCCAGAATTGGTTCGACTCCTAGTTTATATTGCTCCTCAGACTGGCGTTACTTATACAGAAATCGATGAATATAGAGCTCTTTCATTACTCTCCTTGGTCGGTGCAGATAATGTAGCAGCTCAATATCACTATGCTTTATCCACTATGAACATTTTCGAGATTATCTACGGAATTGTCTGGCTATATGGATTTCACATGATCAGTCGCCGACCTTTTGCGGAATGTACTATAGCGGTATTTGTGAGCTATTATATTCCTTTGGCAATTTGGCTTACGTGGTATATAATGGTCTATAGAGGTTGACCATTTTTACTACAAAAAGGGATCAGCTCAAAACTGATCCCTTTTTATCATTTATATGCAATTTAGAATCCTTAACCTAAGTCCATTACCGTCGGGGTAGTCCAAATAACATACTGAACAAATTACTACATTGACGTTAGCTCTTTGGCAATAATGTAAATCCCCATAATCAGCACAAACCATCCAAAGCCTTTTTTGAGTGCCTTTTCATTTATTTTTTTGGACAAGGAACTACCGATAAATATCCCAACTATAGATAGCCCGGTAAAAATCAGTAACATTTTCCAATCGATCGTTTGATTGGAAATATCACCTAAAAATCCGATTAATGATTTAGCAGCAATGATCAAAAGTGAGGTACCTACGGCCATTTTCATCGGCAGTTTTGCTAGAAGCACGAGTGCTGGAATAATCAAAAAACCACCACCTGCACCTACAATACCTGTAACCAACCCTACTACGATGCCCTCCACTGCGATTAAAGGAATATTAAACTGAACTTTACTCTCCTCGTCCGAACTATCTCCCCCATTTCCCTTGATCATAGAATAGGAGGCTGCAAGCATTATTAAAGCAAAGAACACCATGATGCCAAGGCCTTTGGTAATCTCAGTACCTCCCAATACAAGCAATGGATCAGGAAGAGCCGGGACGATAAATTTCCTAGTTAGAAAAACTGCAATAAAGGAAGGGATTGCAAATACTAAAGCGGTCTTATAATCCACCAGTTGCTTCTTCATATAGGTAAAAGAACCTACAAGAGAGGTACTACCCACTACAAATAGTGAATAGGCTGTCGCCAATACCGGGTCAATACCCAAAATGTAAACGAGTACCGGAACTGTCAATATAGAGCCTCCACCGCCGATAAGCCCCAAACTAACCCCAATAATTACCGCAGCTGCATATCCTACTAGTACTATAATTTCCATTTCAAAATTTTCTAATTTGATCTCACAAAAGTACCCGTGATATCTAAACTTAGAAGTGACAAATGTTACACTTATTGCCTTGAGGCAAAATGTCCTTGCATCAATTTTAAAAAAAAATTGAGCAATCGTGGATCCATTACTTATTCCTAATATAAAAACAGAATAGCTGACTATTCTTCTACAATTGTCTAAATTAATGCAAGTAATCCTAAGGCTATGAAGATAATTATTCCTGTTGACTTTTCAGAAAATTCCATCAACGCATTAAATTTTGCTGTAGCCCTTGCCGGGAAAAAAGATAGTGAAATAATTTTAGTTCATGTAATAGAGGCAGTTTTCGATTTTGCTTCTCAAGCTTCTATTGCAATAGAAAGCTTGCATAGAGACGCTAGTTCACTAATGCAAAACACCTTGGCGAAATATCAAGACTCAAATCTAAAGTTTACAAAAATCATCAAAGAAGGTACTGCTTCTATTTCGATAGCCAGGATTGCAAAAGACAGTGATGCCACCTTAATAGTAATGGGAACTCAAGGCGCAAGTGGTATCAAGGCAGCACTTATAGGCAGTACTACTATCAATGTAATCAAGGAAACCTCTGTACCTGTTCTGGTCGTACCTGCTGAATCAACTGCTTCGGAAATAAGAAAAGTGGCCTTAGCATTAGAGTTCTCCAGTCATGAAGAAAAATTCATCGACTGGGTCATTGATATGAGTATAAGGTGGGAACGCGGAATGGAATTCGTCCATGTGCAAACAGCTTCTGACTTAAAGGAGGAGCCAGGAATCCAAAAGCTGGAGGAGTTCGTGATTTCACATTACCCTGGATTGCCCGTGAAAATTCATACTTTTTATGCTAAAACTCCAGTAGAAGGATTAGACCAATTTTTGGAAGAAAATGAAAATGTGATTTTAGTAATGTGCCACCAACACAAAAACCTTTGGGAGCAAGTTCTCAACCGAAGTCAAACCATCCAGATGGTGTTTCACTCAAAAGTCCCACTGCTGGTAATGCCTTGATTATTTACTGATCAATTCTTCAAAATCATCACGGATATAGATCACATTTCTTCCAAGCTCTATCCATTTCTTTTTCTCTAATTGCTTCAAAAGTCGAGATACAACTTCTCTTGAGGTGGTCAGTTCATTTGCAATTTCTTGATGTGTGGTATGAAGTTCATTTGTCTTAAGCTGCTTCATTTTCGTCACAATGTATCTCATCAATCGCTCATCCATACGTTTGAAGGCTACTGCATCAAGCGCAACCAGCATTTCCTGAAAACGGTTTTGGTAGGTATTCGCCACAAAATCTTTCCATTCCTTAAAGTCATTAGAAAATTGGTCAATTACATTGATGGGTATGCCGATAATAGTGGCATCCTCTTCCACCACTGCTTTAATCTCACTAGGCTTAGAAGAGGAGCAGCATGTCAATGATAAAGCACATGTCTCTCCCGCATCCAGAAAATACAAAAACAACTCTCTGCCTTCATCGTCCATTCGAGATATCTTGATGAACCCGTCCAAGACTATTGGAACCATCTTAACAAATTGCCCGGGCTCCATCAGTACTTTTCCAGCCTTTAAATTCATGAGTTGACCCTTTGCCAAGATCTGCTTTAATAGTTCAGGATCTGTAAAAAAAGGTAATGCTTCCTTTAATTCTTCTGTTGTCATGATGTGTTGAAAAGATGGCGAATCTAAGAATCTACGAAATTTCTCCGAGTGATTTATATCACAATTACACAATAAATTTAGTTCAAAAAAAATATTCATTTCATGAGAATAAACAAACGAGAGTGAAAGTTCTATTTCGCTCCTTGCCTACCACGCAGCCTTCAACTCTACTTTGGATATAATACGAGAGAACCGCAAAGTTTTCGCCTTAGTAATAAAGGCAGCCTTCAACTCTGCTTTGGATGAAATCCCTGTGATCTCTACCCCTAGAGCTTGGCAATTTTAGCTTGGGCTTTTAGGATTTTGATTCTAAAAGAACACTACATAATTTAAAAACTTGAATATCTAACGAATAACGTTTCGTGGGCCATTAGGTCGCCGGACAGGCATGTCGAACCACCCTGATCAACGCGGTTAATCGACTTTCATAAAAAATGCCTTTCAAGTGATTTGAAAGGCATTTGTTGTATTCCAGTTTTGCACTTATTCACATGTGGGGCAGCAGACGAACGGTACCTTGGTTAGCGGTGAGGTTCTCAAAATCCTAAAATGCCCTAATCCTTTACTCAATGGGCGAATGTCTGACATGAGATTCACTTCTGCTCTTTTAGATTTTAATCCTTCAGCCATTCGATCAGATACTCCATTCACATTGGTATTTCTATAATCATACATATGGTCATGAATATTAGTGATATTTCCAAAAACCTCAACCACCAAAACACTGAGAGGACTGTCTTCTGGCAATCCAAAAGAAATCAATTTCTCAGCAATGTCCTCGGAAGTCACTACTGCTGTGGCTACAGGTTGCTCATCTTTTATACTTGCTACAAGATTACCTAATTTCAAAACCGCTGGGTTCAATTTTATACTTCCTGTTGTGTAATCTCCGATTGTAGGTTTGAAATATACCTGCTGAGTCAAAGCATTAATTTTCTTTAGACGCTCAGGCTCCGTGTTTACTCTCACTCCTATCTTCATTTCTATCTCGCCTAACAAAATATTTCGATGATCTCTTCCGTCTGCTTGAAAAACTTGGGCATAGACTAATGTCCAAAGACTAGTTCTTGGCGGTTTGGAGGTCACATTTTTACCATTATGTACAGCCTTTGCATAGGATGCACTTACGTACAAATGATTCTCATTCCTATTGAGAGAGCAAAGTAATGTAGGTGCTGGATGCTGAATTCCCGTTACTCTCAAAGGTCTTCCAAATCGACCTTGGGCTGTAGACCAAAGATTATCCTCCCGATCAGGCCATTGCCCATGCCCCACTCTGAATTCATAAGTAAAGAAGCTAAACATCTCAGCACTTTCTGCATGTAATCCCGGAGGAATAGGCATCATATAATGCCGATCACTATCAGTCGCTTGTATCATTGGCTGCATTGCTCCTATTCCAGCTTTATCATCACTTTGACCTGGAGTGATCTGTCTGGTGATTTCTGGATCTAAGCTGATTGGAGCTTCTTCTGGGGGAATAAACTGCTCCCCATCATTTATAGCAATTAACTGATCAGGAGCATTTCCTAGCATCCTGCAAAAATAGGTATCATCCGGATTGTCTATTGGCTGATCAAACTCTACCCATAAATAGCGCTTTCTAGCTTCTGAGGAACTATAATCATCAGTTCTCTCATAGGGAGAAAAGGCAATTCCAACACTGACTAATTTAGGAATTTGAATTGGCGCAAGAACGGTTGGAAGTGTCAGTCGGTCTGTTTCCAATGTTGCAGCGCTGGCGTGGCCTTCCTTAGTTTTAGGCTTGATTTTATACTCAGCCCAGAGTTCGTCCGGAAATTTTAAATCTCCATTACTTTGTTTCAGTTCATTTTTAGGATCCAAAGCATCTATATATATGATCCTAGTGTAATTTCGATTTACCCGATCAAAACGATCCGCCTGCAACGCCTCAAAAGAAACAGTATGCTTCAATTCAATATCTCCTAAATAAGTATTTTTTCTAATTTCTGAATTTTTATCTTTTCGAAAATTAAATTCCCTTTCAATTTCAAAGGCAACGTCATTCAACGTATCCCATGCCCAGTCTCGATTGACTTTATAGCTCAACGTAGCAATCCAATGATTATAGAGATCTGCCTGGGTAGCAAAAGTGATAGAACTGCCATCTGGCGCTAAAGAATGCCTGATTCTTGAATTGCAACCAAAAGCAACTCGCTCTCCTTTCGGAGCAACCAAGGTTAAACCTTTTGCCTCCAATCCAAGTGCATTGGCTAGACGCTCTACGACACCTGATTGCTGCTCCTCAGAATCTCTTCGTAAAAGCGATGAAAAGATGTTCCCTTTAATTGCTGGTACACTATCAGGTTTTAGAAAAAGTGCCTGCACAGGTTGAATTGCCTCGAAAGGCTGCAATAAATCCAATTCATTTGATGGCTCCTTATAGAACATGAATTGTTGAACTTTCCCGAATCTGCTATCCTTGTCTTCGCTATCATTAATAAAACCAAAATAACTCTCGGGTGCTCCATCAGAGCTGGCTTCTCCTCGCAATGATATTCTAATATGTCTTCCAGTGGGCAATATCAACTGCTCCATCTCATTAATAGCATCAATCAGCAATTCCTCATTCAAAAATGGATTTGCTTGCTCACCTATATTCAAGACAGGAACATCAATAAACTCTATCGGAACATTCAGAACACCATCAAAATCTGTAGGAAATGTTCTAGTGGTCTGATATAGCGTGATAAAACTATCTCTTCCATTTTGACTCAATTGAGTATCCATCCGAAGTGACTTCACCTCTACCCGTATCTTGACCTGCTGAACATCGGGATCTGCTAATGCAGGTTTCAAGCCATCCGCCTGAAATGTTAATTCCTTCAACAGCTGAATTGGATCCTGACCTATGCTTTGGTATTTATTTGTAAACACCACTGCTGGATACTCCAATAAAGGTCTCTGAATTACGAAACTTGGATTTGAATCAAATTGAGTTTCTTCATCATTCGTAGCATTAAAGTAGGTTCGTAGATTACTCCTAATTTCGACTGGCTTTTCAATGCGAAGCATTCCTGGATTCACATACCTTTTGAACGAAACACTTGTTTCAGGACTGGCTGCTGCATTTAAGGGAGCATCATCCAAATTTGGCCCTCCACCAGAAATATCAGTCATCCGGATTCTAAACTCATAAGAATTCCCATACCGAAGTTCCGTTGTTAGCTGAGAAGGGATTAGTGCTCTATTCTGAGCGACTCTTTTATCCTGCAATTCATTTTGCTGTCCCCCATTGTCCTCGTGGTTTCTATAGATTTCCAGTGCATCTTGATCCTCAGTCACTAAACTCTTTCCTATCCAATGAGCATAATACATCGGCAACCAGTAATGATCGCTATTGGGGCCACTGATTTTATTTGGATAGACCTGATAAGGCAATTCTGTGCTGCTAGAGTCCAATTGTCCGGAAAACATATTTTCAGACTCATTGATCTCAATGCTGTTCAGACTTTCCCATAGATTTCCCACAGCAACTTGTCTGACGTCAATATGATAGCCCATTACTCCTAATGGAGCATCGATCCTGCTTAAGGAGCCAGGGTCAGAAGGGTTTTCGATCATCTGGCGCAAGTACCAAACCAGTATTTGCTCATCGTCCCAACCTAAGCGAATACCTGCATCAGATTGTGGAGGTAATTCATCTTGACTTTCTTCCAACAAATTACCACTCACTGGCTGATTGGCATGCACTATTTTAGCAAATCCATCATTGTAAGTTTGCGCTTCCATAAATAGCTCGTCCCAAGGCCCCAAAGGAACCGGCTCACTCGGATCAGATACTTTCTTATAAAGTACCGGGAATAAAACAGGAGCAAATACAGGTCTGGCTGTTCCTTGGGTCAATGCTGGAATCTTAGCAGCATATCTCTTTATTAGTGGTCCATTCGAATTTTCCAGTAAACCCGCTTGCGCAATAGCATATGGATCATTTATAATATCCGCATACAGATATCCTCCCTCTTCAAACCAGCCAGCTTCAACTTCCATTTGAACTTCATAGATCATTCCGCAAGCTTTTGCCAATAACGGTTGTCGCAGGATATTCGCAAAAACTTTACCCCAGCTCAAGCTGCTTCGAGGCTGATAATTTATCGTAGGTATTTTGTCTCGGACAGCACAGTGATACGCGTCATCTGTGACTGCATTCGGATGTCTGGGTTGTGTAAAATTAAAACTCTCCAAGTAAGATTTTGGCAAGTATTTTTTAATGCTTTTCTCCACTGGCACAGGGTCGGGCAGCTTATCCGAATTATCAGTAATCGGAAGCGGCATTGCATCTGCTACTTTCTGAATTATCGCTGCTTTATCGGTGGCTGGTATGATAGTAACAGATCTTACAATCGGAATCCTGCTAGGGGCTGTCGCATTACTAAGGGGGAAATCATCTGTTCCTGTAACTATAGAAATACTAAATTCAGGTTGTAAATTTGCAAATCCCGGAACATTAGTGGGATTAGGCAGACCTGTCGGCCAATCTGAAAACGGATTTGCATTTCGTGGCACCACCACGATGTTAACCGTCAATATATTTCCATCAAAACGCTGAGGAAAAGTCATTAAGGAAATTAATCTTCTAGGTTCCATAATTTGTTTTTTGAGGTAAAAAATTAAGCTATCTGACGGCTTTCTTGCCAGGTCTCTTCAAAGCTGATATTGATAATAAAGCAAATGCTGATATCCAATCCGAAAGTCACTGAAGCTGTGCAATCCGTCCTGTCTTCGCTAGCTATTCTTTTCACAGTACCACTCGCTTCTATGTAAATCGTAACACTGACAATGCCGCCAAGTAGATTTGCATGTCCTTTGAATAACATGAATGCTGTGATCTCAATGATATCTGCATCTGCATACATTTCGCAGCCTACCATATAAGTGACACTCACATTACCCACTACAGGTAATCCTACAGAAATATTGGCACCAAAGCCAAACTTCAACATCAGGCTAGGACCAATCTTCGTATCGCAAGCGATCTTAACTTCTACTGATCCTACTGCATATATCGTGGCTGCACCTACTGTCACACACATCACTTCTAGTCCTCCGTTGAATTGGACAAATCCACCAGCCGTCGGCAAAAGTTGCGAAGGATCTGAGGTTACCTTCAATGCTGCATTAAAATATACACCCAAAGAAAGTCCAGCTTCTAGTCTCAGTGGACATTGAGGTGAGTTGTAAACAGAATCTTCTGGTGGGAAGCGGATCAGCGGGATTTCTTTGGTGGCTTCAAACTTATACTCCCAAATCTCTCCTGCATTGCTCATCGCTATTTGAAGACCTTTCCTCATCACAGCTCCATAATCTCCGGTACTAAGTGCTGCTAGCATCTGCAATAATTCAATTACAGGTTCTAAAGCATCACTAAATTCTACTTCAGGAAGTGGTATTCCATCCAGAGGGCCCGGGCTATCCTTATCGCCTGCATATCCAGACTCTTTTCCTTTCGCTGCATCAAAGTTTCCTTTGATAGTCATAAGCCGATCAAACGAACCCAAATCAACCACCATAGCCACATTATTGACTTTGCTTTTCCAAGTGTCGGCTAGGTCTGTGGCAAATGAATCCACATCAAAATTGAGCTTGGAATCCACATATTGCTTGGAGCCGTTTTTTGTTTGCTCAGCCTTATACTCAATATAGATTTTCAAAGCATCCATATCGACTAGATATAGGGGATCGAAATTGGGAATATCAAATGCCAGCGCCTTATTCAACACGCTATTTGCTTCACCTGAAAGAAGCTTAAAACCTTTATCTACGATTTTCCCAGCCTCTTCTTTAGCAGTTATCTCCATTAGCTCCAACACTTTCCTACCACCATCAGTAGCTGTATTTTCTATAAATGCCGCTACATTATTTCCATCTTCATCTATTCCATTTAATAAAGCGATTGCTTTTCCGAAGTTGGAATAGGCATCTCCTACATTAGGAAATATGCTGCTTCCGTTCATGAGTTTATACGCATCAGAGAAAATCGGTGGAGTCTTACTCAATAGTTTGCCAATTCCCTTTTTAAAGCTAGGCGTTAGGAAAAGTGCTTTTTGTGTAGCCGTACTTTGCAGGAATCCATAATTGATTGTATCTACTTCTGGATTTCTGAGGATTTCCAATGGGTGAGCCAAACGAACCAGATTATTCGTCACATCTGATGCTTTGACAACGATTTCCTTTTGCCATTCCCCTATACGAATCAAAGGGATCGGAATATGCGGTGGAAGAGGCGTGACTTCTCCACTTCCTGTTTCATGCTGAACCATGCTCCAGCTTCCATCCTTAGGAAGTAAAACTGATCCACGAGTCGCTGCTACGAAAATTGGTTCACTTGATGGATTTCCTGGTTTTTCAGAATGAGAAATATCGAATCGATTGATCTGCATCCGCTGACCAGACGCACTCACATCCATTTCGCAATTAATATTCCCGCCTATTAAACCTCCTTGAAGCATTAACAAGGATTTCAATTGCGCTGGGGTAAGTGGAACACCAGGAGGAGATAATTGCACATAGCCAAGAATCTTCTTAGCTGGAGTTCTTCCGCTTTTATGTCCCTTGACTAGATTTTCTACAGCAATATCTGCATCAAAATAAACGGCTACGCATTTCACTGCCTGATTAAATTGTGCCCCTAGGTTCTTTACCTTTTCACCATTTTCATTGATATAGTTTGCATTTTGGCCTATAGTATTTATAGAATCAAAATCAGCTACCGTTCCATCTTCCTGAATATTTGTGATATTAAATAAACCTCGTAAAGTCCCTGGGTGTAGTTCAAATGGTGACTCTTCTACTTCGGGATTACCCGCCACCGTTTTGTCAATGTACTTGTACCGGAAATCAAAAATACCATCAGATTCTGGTTGCCAGCCGCTGTCAGTTCTATAAACAAATCCAGAACTCGTCCTAAAAATTGTAATTGTTCGAACCACACGAATTCCCCAAGGATATACAATGCTTTTGACTTGAATAACTTCATGTCCTGTACGACCGAGCATGATATCAAATCTTGCCTGACTTGTTTGAGCGATTGCAGCTGAAGGACTTAGCCAGTTACTGAAAGTACTTGCTCCATAGCCAGTAAAATCAATCTTACTTAGTGGTACTCCCCTTTCTCGCAATACAGTAGGATTTAATGCATCTACGAAAAACTCCCCGTTGAAAATGCGCGTCACACTATCACCCAGTGTACTTGATCCTGTTGCAATTCCATTAGCTCCTAGCACATTTGCAAGCTGAACTGTGAAGCCAGCAAACATGGGCAAATCGTTCTTTTTGGGCTCATCATTAAATTTCTTTCCATAGTTTCCGGCAGTGGCTCGTATCTGAATACCTCCCCGCATATCATTGGGGAAATTCGGACGAACTTGACTTAGTTGAGGTTTAATGGTTTCCCTGCTGTTAGTATGCGAAAGCTCCGCCGTCGCCCTAAGACCAAAAGGAAGTGTAAATAATGCAGATACAGGAGTTTGTTTCTGCTCATATTTCTCCAAAATAAAATCTACAAGAGGTTTGGGAGAAATTGCAATTCTTTCCTGATGCTTATTTATCAATCTAGTAGGGCCTCCATCATTGGCATAGTAGTTAAAAAAAACAGGCGGATCTCCGGGTTTGTTCAAGCCAGGAGGAGTCAAGTTAAAGACTGGTTCCCAGGCTACCTGTGGCATCATAAATAAACGAGTCATCGCACCTTGTGCCATTACTTCCATTCCCTCCACAGAAATCAATTGTCCATCTGTCTGCGAAATAGTTGCTTCTGACTCATTCACCGCTCTTGCAAAACCTGTGGTCACCCGATCTCCTCTGGATATACCTAAACTGACTCCCAGTTGATTGGCATTGGAGCTCACATCCATCAAGGCAAAGTAATCCATTTCATATGGCCTAGTAAAAGGCTGAAGTTGCTCGTCATAATTGGGCAAAGCATTGCCTCTGCCTACTGCCGTCGATTTTAATGTCTCCAGCCTGATATCAGACGATTTCAGTTGATTCACCGCCATAAGACTTGGAGAAGGTGCTTCGCTTGCTACTGAAGGATTTGTAGTAGTAGTATTACCAGGTCCAAAATGAAAATTAACCTGAACTTTATCTTCTTTTTCATTTACAGGCTCTTGGGAAATTTGGCAAATCAACCAACTTTGGATTCCTTCCATCCCTCTAGTCTTTCTTCCAAATTGCTTGCTAAGAATCCCGAGATTCGCCACATAAGGATCCGGAAGAGTTGGCATGTAACTGAGCATACCAAAAACCAGGAATGTTTGACTTTTAATAATCCTACTCCAATCTTTATTACATTCTCCAAAAACTAGCGCACCATTTACTGGCGAAAGAGTAAAAAGTGCATTTTCAAGAGCTATCGCAATACTTTTGAAACTAGGCACTTTATCAAATGGTAGCTTATTGTCCCACAGAATATTGTCATCCAGTATATAAATCAAATTTTTGTCATCCGTGCCAGCCATTACCAATGCTGAATTCTTAGTTTTTACAGAAACAGGAAAGCCATTGACTTGCAACGGTCTATCAACTTTGATTTGAGTGTTTGCCAAAGCAACCAGCATCTCCGTTCCTTCTGCTAGTGAGTTGTACATAAACACTGCAGACTTGTTAAGGGCTAATGAAACGGAGGTTCCATACGCATTTAGATCGTCTTTCCAATGATCGATTTCCTGATACGCGCCTTCTCCATTAGAGATCATGTCGGTAATCCCGATCCTTCCATTTTCAACAAGGATCTGTGGCTTCTCCAATTTTAGGTTTTTGCCCTGAAGACCTTTCCACCTGAACTTCAATCCAGCCTTTAACTCCTGAAGTATCCCTCCAGATCCTGCTACTTCCAAAGGTGCATTTACATCCAATAGTGCTGCTGGGATTGCCCACCAGGAATTGCTAACAGGAGCTGATTCTTGAATTTCGACCATTGGGCTTGCTTGCTTTTTAGGAGCAAACTCTGCCACTGAACAGGCATAAGGAATCAATAATCTGGATAATTGACTATTGTAAGTCGGCGCTTTATTAAGTCGGTTGAAGGATGCCTTTTGGTCATAAACAGTCCATTGTGCGGAACCACTTTCCGAGATTTGAGCCTTTGAAATTCCTGAGAATGAAAACTTCAAGCTTTCTGGATTTTGAACTTTTGCCTCGAAAGCATCTTTTCCATGTGACTTTTTGGAATCTAATGCATCTGGGCTTTGGTCCACCTCCAGTTGTACTTGGACGGAGGTGTTAGGCGCTAAGACAAGTTTTCCTCCCTGGAGCGATGGATTTATACTCAATTGGATTTTACCGTCCTTGACTTTCAGTCCCGCATATCTATTGTTTGGAGCATTTGATGCAAGCATATCCGCTCGGATATAAAAGCTACCTGCGGCAACATCATAGATTTTAGCCACTTCAATTGGAGGAGATTTGATCTGCTTAATTTTAGGCTCTACGAGGGAGGCTTTAAATAAAAGGACAGGGAGATTACTGTTTTGCTGGTATATACCAATCAATTTTGTCACTCTGAAAAAATCAATTATAATAATCCTCCCGTCGGTTTTTGTAAAAGGCCCAATTGATTTTTCCACTTTGGCTCCAGCCGCCCATGCGGGGACACTGGCACGAATCTGAGTACTTCTAATTGGTACTTCACGAACAAAGGCTTTCAATTCAGGCTCTTCTACTTTGGTAGATTTTCTATCGGTGGCCTTAATTGAATCTTTAATTGAGGGTCTTTTTACAACGGGTTCAATAGATTCTTTCAGAGGAGTAGTTGTAGATTCCTTGACATTAGCTTTTTCTGCTTCTCTGCGGATAAGTTCAATTTTTTTCTTCGGGATTCTATCTTGGAAGAAAAATTCAGATCGCTCGAAGCTGAGTGACTCTGATTTGATTTCAGAACTATCCTGTATAAGCAGCGACCTCGCCAATAGAGGGACTCCTTCCTCCCATTGTTTCTTTTCCGCTGCTTTGTCTGCATTCAGGTGCCCAAAAATATTGGCCAATAACGATTCAAGTTGATCTTTTTCCATGGTAAAAAGTTTATAGAACAGTGATGCTTTTTTACCTCAAAAACTGCTACCCTCGGCTACAAATAAAAATCAACCCCAAAAACAAGTTTCTGCCTAAAAAAAGCTAAGTCAAGTTATGAAAAATAATGAATGGAATACTAGGAGCGCCTAATCTAAATCTTTGAAAATCCAATAATTACAATTACTATTTTAGTATTATTTACCCATTCAATTTAAACCAAAGACTATACTTTACAGTAATCAATTTGAAACCCCTAATCTCATTGTTCATTAAAACTACTGCTTCATAATATTTCTGAACTATTACCCCAAAATTCTATACACATTTGCCAATGACTTTCTCAAACTCAATCAAGGATCTGCATGCAGGTATTTATTAAAAATCTTGGTTTTTTGAGTACAACCATGTTTCCGATTTCAAATCTGAAATGCGATAATATTGAAAGAATCGAACTATTTTTAGTAATGAGATCACACTTCAAAAGAACAATTGCTACACTTTCACTCCTCACATTTTTTGCTTTTTTGCCAATTGGCTGTGACATATTTTGCAGAAATTCCTGTGGCTGTGATGGTTCTCCTCCAATTAAGCGTTTTGAAGTTTTGTCATTTGATGTTCAAACAATCGATGATAATGGACAGGAGCAGGATTCGGATGTTTCCTACCCCTTTAACCAGATTTTCAAAGGCATATTTGTAGGAGACACAAACTATCTGTCTCAAACAGTAGGGAGTAAAATTTCAATACCGGGAGTCGCATTCGCGTGTGATCCGATTCCACCCTATGCAGTTCAGCAATTAACCTCGATTAAAATAGTTAATATCGAAGAGGTTCAAATGTCAGATGGATCAATTCTTTCGATTGGACAAGACATCAGCGAATACTTTGGTATTAAAAGGAATTCCAGCTATTCGCTGTCGCCGATAACAACATTTTTGGATGGAAGATTTAGGATTTACCAATACGAGAATTTAAAAATAGGCTGGTTAAACGAGCCGAAAACTGAATTAAAATTGAAGTTTAATATTCAGCTAGTTTTAGATACTGAGGAAGAGTTTAACTTCAATGGAGAGAAACTTTTTATACGTTAACCGGCATAAAGGTAAAACATGACAAAAATCTTCTTTATTTTTCTTTAGATTCATTCCAAATAGTTCTATTTTTGCATTAGGTCAAAAGACCAGTATAACTATATGTTCATAAAAGCTGATTCAATACCTGTCACCCGCGCAGCAATTATCCAAGAAATCTTAGATTCTCCGTTGAAAATCAACTTGATGGAACTTGGGTTTTTACCCGGAAAAACGATCACTCTCCATCATTCTGCCCCATTGGGAGGCCCTATGGCTTTCAAACTTGATGAAACCATTCTTGCCTTACGAAAAAACGAAGCTTCTCTCATTGAAGTACAATTGCTCTGAATTTCATGCCTGAGTCCACTACGCCTTCCCTAGTCAAATCACCAAAGGTTGCCATCATAGGAAATCCGAACGTTGGAAAATCTACCATCTTCAACCAACTCACTGGACTGAACCAAAAAATCGGTAACTATCCTGGCGTAACAGTTGATAAAAAGACGGGATGGATGCAATACCACGGAAGCAGTTATGAAATCATTGATCTTCCTGGCACTTATAGTCTTTATCCAAATTCTGAAGACGAAGTCATTGCTCACCGCGTATTGAATCAGCTGAGCGATGAGGAACGACCCGAATTCGTCTTAATGGTAATCGATTCTTGTCAGCTTTCCCGTGGTCTGTTTTTGGCGACTCAGCTGATAGATTTGGGACTTAATCTGGCCCTAGTACTAAACATGGCTGATATAGCCACCAGAAAGAATATCGCGATCAAAAGCTTTGAAATATTCAAAGCACTAGGCGTCCCAATTTTGAGCACTGATGCCAGAGGAGAGAAAGGATTGGATCAAATTCGTGAGTTAATTCACCAACAAAATTTCAGTAAAAAATCATCTTTCATCAACGTCGAGGAGGTAGTTGATGCTAGTTTGCTTGATGAAGTAAAAGATAAATTCCAGCTTTCCAATTCATATCAAGCTTACCAGATGCTTCGATTTGGAGAAAAAGACAAAACATTTTCTTTAGAGGATCGAAACTGGATAAAGACTAAGCTAGCTGAAAGCAACTTTGACTTGGATAAAGCTCAGCTTGAGGAAACAAAGATCCGGTATAGAAAAATCACTTCGATAGTTGAAAAAGCTGTCATAAAAACACCAGATGTAAAACAGGAGTCGGGAATAGATAAAATCTTCCTGCACCCTGTTTTCGGATATCTGATTTTTGGAGGTATTCTCCTTATTATATTTCAGGCAATTTTTGCATGGGCATCCGTTCCGATGGATCTGATTGATGGATTCTTTGCTGAGTTTGCAGGGTGGGTTTCCGATGCCCTGCCAGACGGACCCTTTTCCGATTTGATATCTGAAGGTATTATCCCGGGAATTGGTGGTGTGGTGATTTTCATACCTCAGATTGCTATGCTTTTTGGATTTCTGGCAATTTTGGAAGATACTGGTTACATGTCAAGAGTTGTGTTTCTGATGGATCGTTGGATGCGTCCCTTCGGGCTGCATGGCAAAAGTATTGTTCCGCTTGTTTCCGGTGTGGCATGTGCGATTCCGGGTGTGATGGCTGCCAGAAATATTGGAAATTGGAAGGAAAAAATCATCACCATCATGGTAACTCCTCTGATGAGTTGCTCAGCACGTTTGCCAGTATATGTGATTCTGATTGGATTAGTCGTTCCAAATGAGAGAATATTTGGCTTTGTGAACCTACAAGCACTTACGCTGCTTTCGCTTTATTTATTAGGTGTAATCGGTGTATTATTCACGGCACTACTGCTAAAAAGCATTTTGAAAACCGAGGAGAAAAGCTTCCTCATGGTGGAGCTACCTACCTACCGTGCCCCACGATGGCTGGATGTTTTGATGACCATGTACAACAAGTCCAAAACATTCGTCTTCGAAGCAGGAAAAGTGATCCTTGCCATTTCAGTTATCCTATGGGTATTGGCTTCCTATGGCCCACCTGAGAGAATGGATGCTATCAGAGCAGAAAGTGAAGTGAAACTTGCTCAAGCTTCTCCCGAGGAAATCCCTGTTATCGTAAATGAGACTTCTTCCCTTCTACTGGAAAACTCATTTATTGGAATCATGGGGAGATCAATCGAGCCAGTGATCAGACCTTTGGGCTACGACTGGAAAATAGGAATTGCGTTGATAGCTTCATTTGCAGCTCGGGAAGTTTTCGTATCTACGATAGCTACAATATATAGCATAGGTTCAGATACGGAAGACGAACTCACGATTCGGGAGAAACTCAATCAGCAAATCAATCCTATCACAGGAGACAAAGTCTATAATACAGCCACGGCATTTTCTCTTATGGTGTTTTATGCGTTTGCCATGCAGTGTATGAGTACGCTTGCTGTAGTCTATAGGGAAACTAAAGGCTGGAAATGGCCGTTGATTCAGACAGTGTACATGACAGCGTTAGCATATGTTTCTGCGCTTCTGGTCTATCAAATTTTATCGTAAAAATTATGTGGCAGGAAATTCTAGTTGGATTAATCGTTTTAGCAGCATTGGCTTATTTGGTGAAAAAATTTTTCTTCAAATCAAAGTCCGAAGCTGGCTGTGACAAATGTGCCAAACCCTGAATTCCAATTTTAATAATTTCTTATTACTAGTTTTTTGATACTTTTAAGCTCATGGGCAAAGTAGCCAAGCAGAGCATTCAAACCACCATTTTTTCATACCTGGGAGTTGTCATAGGTTATGTCAATGTACTTTGGCTTTACCCTTATGCACTAGACGCATCTCAGTTAGGCACTTTCCGTACGATTCAAGATCTAGGACTACTATTCGTTCCTTTCGCGCAATTGGGAGTTGGTCATGGCATCACACGCTTTTTCCCTCAACTCAAATCCAACCAATCTGCATTTTTGAGTTACGGCCTGGTCTTATCTCTTGCAGGTTTTGCTTTAGTGAGCACAATTTTCTTAGGATTCAAAAATCAAATCATCGATCTATTTGCGGTCAATTCACCTGAAGTGATTGACTTTTTTGGGGTAGTTCTGCTGATCACCTTATTCGCTTTATTGAGTAGCGTTCTAGATGCGTATAGCCGATCGTTTTTGAAAGTAGCCGTGCCTACCCTCGTCCGAGAAGTATTTCTTCGCTTACTCACAGGCATTCTGGTCGGATCTTATTTGCTTCAGTGGATCACTTTCCCTCAGGTAATGCAGGGGTTAATAGCAGTGTATGGATTCGCTTTGCTGGGAGTTTTGGTCTATTTGCTTTGGCTAGGAGTCTTAAAATTTGATTTCCGCTGGAATAACTTCCCAAAAGGTTTTCGAACATCTTTCATCCAGTTCAGCTTGATTACCTTCCTAGCTACAGCAGCTTCGACCTTGATCATGAAGATCGACAGTATCATGGTGAGCTCCATGATCAGTCTTGAAGCAAATGCTATTTACACGATTGCTTTTAGCATGGCGCTAGTGATAGAATTGCCAAGAAGAGCGATTTCACAAGTGGTGATGCCCGTCATAGCAGATCACTTTGCAAAAGGAAATCATGAGGAAATCAACAGGCTATATAAGCAGATTTCTAATCGTCAACTTTATATCTGTTTACTCCTTTTTATAGGACTCTGGTCAAACCTAGATGCCTTGTATTACTTCATCCCCAATCGTGAAATCTACGAGGCTGGCAAGCATGTGGTCATCTTGATAGGACTGGGAAAACTCTTCGATGTAATGTTCTCAGTAAACGGCGAAATTCTAGTTTTCTCCAAGCATTACCGCTTTAATCTGATCGCTACTATCGGAATGAGTATTTTAATAATTGGATTGAATTACCTGCTTATCCCCATTTATGGAATCGATGGGGCTGCAATGGCTTCTGTTGCCGTAATGTTTTTATTCAATCTGGTGAAATATTTATTCCTCAAAATCAAACTGGGTTTCGATCCCTTTTCTACAGAAACGGTGAAGATAATCTTCGTAGGATTTATGGCTTTCACTCCTGGCTACCTTAATTTCTTTTCTCTTTCACCACTTCCAAATATTCTTGTTACCAGCCTTTTGGTATTTGGTACCTACCTGTTTTTCTCAAGATTGCTGGGTGTGGGTACGGAAGAATGGGAATGGGTAAAAAATAGAATAAAAAAATCCGGGTCTTAGAGTGTTGCAAACCTCCTACTTGACAAGATTTGAGCTGCCTGTTAACCGCAAACTTCCACTGTTATCCTGCCTTTTGAAGGGCGAGGTCCCGATAAGGATCGGGATGAGGCCTGTTTTTGGGAAGAGCTTCACTCGGTAAATTTGTAATTTGTGAAGTTTGAACATGTCGGCGACCCGGACAGTGCAAATATACGATTTATTACACGACAGGTTGGCGAATTCGCAGGATGATTCCGATAATGCAATGAGAAGACAACGAAAAACCGTGGACTTCAAGAGCTTATATCAGAATATTATTTCAGATCAATCCATAATTCAAACCGTTAAAACCTTTGATAAGATGAAAAATAGATTTATTCGAAATTATATTTCACCTACTATCAAAATTTTTACTGCTTTTACTTGTAAATTTGAATTCCTAAAACCGTTGGCGCTTTATGTATTTGATTAAAAAAATGGTCGTTTGCTTAGATCAAACTTCATTGGATCAAACTCTGGTTCAGCATGCAGCATTTATTGCTCAGGTCAATCAAACCAAAAAAATCTACTTCGTAAATGTGATTAAGAACCTCAGCATCCCAAAAGAGGTGCTGGAGGAATTTCCGAACTTAGTGGAAAACATGGTCAATGAAAGACAGGAGGCCATGGAATTGACAGTCAAAGAGCACTTCAATAATCCGAAAGGAATTTCTTTGAACTACATCGTAAAAGAAGGTTCTCTGTCCAAAAAAATATTGAAGCTTGCCGAGGAGAAATCTGCCGATATGATCCTCATTGGTAGAAAAGTACACCTTCCCGGTACTGGAGTTGCTTCTTCAAGACTCGCCAGACGGGCTAGCTGCTCGCTACTCATTGTGCCGGAAGGCTCTGAGACCAAAATGCAACGCTTATTGGTACCAAGTGATTTTTCTGATTACTCCAAAGATGCCATGGAAGAGGCTATCATGATTGCTGAAAAGCATGGCGGACTTGAAATTGTTTGCCAGAATGTCTTCACCGTTCCATCCGGTTATCACTACACAGGAAAGAGTTACGAGGAATTTACCCAGATCATGCGTATGCATGCGGAGATTAATTACAAAAAATTCATCCGTAAAATAGACACCAAAGGGAATAAAATCACCCCTGTCTATACCCAAGATCTGAACGATGACCCAGTAGAGGAGATAGTAGCTAAGGCCAAAGAAATCGGTGCAGATGGAATTATCATAGGAGCAAAAGGACGTACCGCCGCCACTGCGCTTTTCATAGGTAGCATGGCTGAGCGATTGATTCAGTACAATGATAGCATTCCGCTTTTGGTAACAAGACCAAAAGGCAAGAATGCAGGAATTCTAGATTACATCCTCGAAATCTAACAGTCAACTATTTTCAAGAATTATTTTTTCAACTGAAAATCAAGACTTAAGAGGTCTTTTTTCCTCACCCTATAAACCCTTTTCTATAAATTGGGTCTAAAAGGCGAATGAAGAAAAACGGTGATCAGGAAATCCTCCAACTCATCCAAGATCCCAAAACCAGGGACATGGGTTTCAGGCAGCTAATCCTGGCTTACCAAAAGCGAGTATATCATGTCATCAGGCGAATGGTTTTGATTCATGAAGATGCGGATGACATCACCCAAAACACGTTCATCAAGGCGCATCAATACATCGACAAGTTTCAAGGGCAATCCAGTCTTTTCACCTGGCTATATAGAATTGCGACTAATGAATCTCTGAGTTTCCTGGAAAAGAAGAAAAAACGATACTTCTTTTCTATTGACGATCATCGGGAGAAAATGGAATCATACATAGACCAACCAGGAAATATAGATGGAGACGAAATTCAGCGTTTACTCCAAAAAGCTTTGCTGACATTGCCCGATAAACAAAGACTCGTGTTCCATCTGAAATATCAGGAAGAACTTACCTATGAGCAAATGTCTGAAATTACCGGTACCAGCGTAGGCGCGCTCAAGGCCAGTTATCACCATGCTGTGAAAAAAATTGAACATTCCTTATCCAAAGAATAAACTATTGTCCATCTACCAAGTCTAAACTTATACCATGCAAAAACTTCCGAAAATTCAGGATTTCAAAGCTCCGGACGATTATTTCGATCATCTTCCAGAAGACATAATGGATAAGATCAAGCCTCAAAGATCTATCTACTGGATGAAATATGCTGCAGCTGCGGCTATACTGGTGGTAAGTTTGGGAATCTGGCAGTACAATGCTTCCGATACACAGTTTGAGACACTATCTATGGATGAAGAGGTCGATCTCTACATTGAAAGTCAATACTGGACTGCTGAGGACGTGCTCAGTATGGTAGATAACCCCGAAGAAATCCTGGATCAAATCATTGCAGAAGAAATGATGTACGAAGTAGATGTGGTGAATGAAAATGATCAAAACTGGTATCCATTATGAAAAAATATACACTTATAGCGCTCCTGTTTTTTGTGGCGATCGGGACTACCGTAGCCCAACGAACAGAAGAAAGATATGACCGTGAAAAATTAGAAGCGGCAAGAGTAGCTTTTATCACTACTAGATTGGATCTAAAACCAGAGCAGGCACAGAAATTCTGGCCGATTTTCAACGTCTACAATGATGCAAGGGAAAAAAACCTCAAAGAAATGTCTATGCTGGGCAGAGTAAAAGATGCTCAATTATCAGAAGAAGAAGCAAAATCAAGAATCACCAGAAAATTCGAAATAGAAAGAAAAATGATCATAGACGAAGAGATGTTTGTCAAGGATCTATCCAATGTAATAAGCTACAATCAAATCATCCAGCTTAATGGATTGTCTAGGGAATTTGCCAGACACATATACCAAAGACGAAGGGATGATGATAAGAAATAAAAAAAGCGGCCTGTGCCGCTTTTTTTATTTCTTTATTTTTTCAAAAGATCTCTAATTTCTTCTAGCAAAACTTCCGATTTGGTGAGTGCTGGAGGCGGAGGAGTTGGAGCTACTGCTTCTTTCTTCTTTAAGCTATTCAGCGCTTTAACAGCTATGAAAATAACAACTGCAATGATCACAAAATCAACTACATTCTGA
Source organism: Algoriphagus antarcticus (assembly GCF_002150685.1). GTDB lineage: Bacteria > Bacteroidota > Bacteroidia > Cytophagales > Cyclobacteriaceae > Algoriphagus > Algoriphagus antarcticus. The sequence goes on along the minus strand of NZ_MSSW01000004.1, from coordinate 35,995 downwards.
ATAAAAATACCGTAATTAAGTAGCACAGGCCCTTGTTCTTCCCCAGCTGGCCCTATACTATTTTCTTGTAACACAATCGCCAAATCAGTGAATTCCATCCCACCTAGCAACATCCCTATAGGAGGCATTACCACGTCTTTTACAAAGGAGGAAACAATTTTGCCGAAGGCTCCACCAATAATCACAGCTACAGCCAGATCAATTACATTGCCTTTGATGGCAAACTCTTTAAACTCTTTCAGAAATCCCATAAGTTTTTGGTTAATGGTTGAATTATTTACTGAATATTTTAAAAAAAATCATTCCTTCCAACACACACAACTATTTGCACCTTGATTTAGTTAGGTAAAACTGCAATTGGATAATTATTACCTGTAAAAAGCAGAACTCTACGCCCAGATTTTTCCTTAACATTGCAAGCTTAAATACTCAACAATGCAGGCACCTAAAGCCAAAAAGATAGCTCAGCTCTTAGAAACACATGGTCATCAGCGCACTGACAATTATTATTGGATGCGCGACCGGGAAAACCCCGAGGTCATCGCCTACCTAAATGCTGAGAATGAATACCTGAAAACGAGTTTGAAATCCACTGAAGAATTTCAGGAGAAACTATTTCAGGAAATGAAAGGCAGAATCAAAGAAGACGACGAAAGTGTTCCATATCTAAAATCCGGCTATTACTGGTATGTCAAATACGAAACGGGTGGAGAATATCCTTTGTATTGTCGCAAAAAAGGTAGTTTGGATGCAGCAGAAGAGATATTTCTTGATGTAAATTTGCTTGCAGATGGGAAATCCTATTACCAAGTAGGAGGCACCGCTGCCACTTCAGATCTGAAAACGCTTGCTTTCGCAGCGGACGAAGTCGGAAGAAGAATCTACGAGATTCACTTCAAAGACCTAGAGACTGGTGAGATCCTCGCAGATCACATACCTGCTATCACAGGGAATTTTGCCTGGGCTACAGATAATCAAACGCTTTTTTACTCCAAGCAAGATCCTGACACCCTTCGCTCCTATCAGATCTATTCTCACAGATTGGGTACTTCCACAGCCAATGACCTCTTGATCTATGAGGAAAAAGATGAAGAATTCTCCTGTGTCGTTCATAAAACCAAATCTGAAAAATATATTCTAGTACATTCTGAAAGCACTATTTCTTCGGAAATGAGATTCTTGGATGCATCTAATCCTACAGGAGAATTTACACTACTTCAGGCTAGACTTCCTCATTTGGAATATGCGGCAGATCATTATCAGGATCACTTCTGGATCAGAACGAATCTGGAGGCTCAGAATTTCAAACTGGTAAAAGCTCCAATTTCAACTCCTCAATTAGAGAACTGGGAAGATGTAATTCCTCATAGAGATACGGTTTTACTTGAGGATTTTGATATTTTCTCCAACTTCCTGGTCGTACAAGAGAGAGCAAATGGACTCTGCAAAATCAATATCAAACCTTGGGATGGCACGGCTGGACATTCCTTGGAATTTGACGATGAAACCTACACTGCTTGGATCAGCACCAATCCGGAGTTTGACACTTCGATTTTACGCTTTGGATACAACTCCCTAGTGACTCCTGCAAGTACTTTTGACTACCACATGGTGACCAAAGAGAAAACCTTGCTCAAGCAGCAGGAAATCGTGGGTGGCTATGATGCTTCGGACTATACTTCTGCCAGAATTTGGTCGAAAGCTGCTGACGGACTGATGGTGCCAATTTCGTTGGTTTACAAAATCGATAAATTTTCACCAGACGGATCCAATCCCCTCCTACTCTATTCCTATGGATCGTATGGCTTCAGTATGGATGCGTATTTCTCCAGCAGTCGTTTGAGCTTATTGGACAGAGGATTCGTCTTTGCGATAGCACATATCCGTGGCGGCGAAGACCTTGGCAGAATATGGTACGAGGATGGGAAAATGCTGAAAAAGCGTAACACCTTCACCGATTACATTACCTGTGCAGAGCATCTGATCGGTGAAAAATACACTTCGCCCGAGCATCTATATGCCATGGGAGGAAGTGCTGGAGGATTATTAATGGGAGCTGTCATGAACTTACGTCCGGATTTATTCAATGGACTGATTGCAGCAGTACCCTTTGTCGATGTGGTGACTACCATGCTGGATGAAAGTATTCCGCTGACGACAGGAGAATTTCAGGAATGGGGCAATCCTAAGGATAAAGAGTATTACGAATACATGCTGTCCTATTCTCCCTATGACAATGTGGAAGCCAAAGACTATCCAAATCTACTGATCACTTCCGGACTGCATGATAGCCAAGTTCAGTATTGGGAGCCTACCAAATGGGTGGCAAAACTAAGAGAACTGAAAACTGATTCTAAACTTCTTTTCCTCCACACCAATATGGATGCAGGACACGGAGGCGCTTCAGGAAGATTTAATTCTCTCAAAGAAATGGCACTGGAATATACTTTCCTTTTCTATTTGGAGAAATTAATTTGAACTAGACACTAAGACACCTTTAAATAAACAATGCCGAGGCTTCAGGGAAAGAATTTTTCCTAACTTTGACACGAACCTATTACCCTATACCAGATGAAAATTGCTCTTATAGCCCATGATGGCAAAAAAGCTGACATGGTTCATTTTTTAAGTGGATTCCGCGAAAGACTTCTCCAAGCAGATGTGGACTTGGTAGCAACTGGCACTACAGGTTCACATATCGAAAAAGCAGGATTTGAAGTTCAAAAATTACTCTCAGGGCCAATTGGGGGTGATGCTCAGATTGCGGCTATGGCAGCACAGAAAGAACTCGCAATGGTTGTTTTCTTTCGAGACCCTCTTGACAAGCATCCGCATGAACCGGATGTGCAGATGCTGATGAGGATATGTGATGTACACAATATCCCATTGGCAACCAACCCGGCTTCGGCCGCACTTATGTTTAAAGCCTTTACTCAAACCTAAAAATGGAACCTAAAACCATTAAAAAAATTGGTGTTCTTACTTCCGGAGGTGACTCCCCAGGCATGAACGCTGCGATCCGTGCCGTAGTCCGAGCAGGATTGTACTATGATATAGAAATGTATGGAATCTACCGTGGATATGAGGGTATGATCCAAAACGATATCAAAAAATTGGAATCCAAACATATCACCCATGTACTTGAGCGTGGTGGTACTTTCCTGAAGTCTGCCAGAAGTGCAGAATTCCGTACTACTGAGGGTCGTCAAACTGCCTATAAAAACCTTATATCTCATGGTATAGATGCCATAGTAGTGATCGGAGGAGATGGTTCTTTGACTGGAGCTCACTTATTCTACAAGGAATTTGGAATTCCGGCTATAGGACTTCCCGGGACAATTGACAATGACCTTTCCGGCACAGATTCTACCATCGGTTTTGATACGGCTTGTAATACCGCCATCGAGGCCATCGACAAGATCCGTGACACAGCCACTTCACATGATAGACTTTTCTTCGTGGAAGTAATGGGCAGAGATGCGGGATTTATTGCAATCAATGCAGGGATAGGAAGTGCCGCAGCGGCTATCTTGATTCCTGAGAAAAAAATGCCAATTGAGCATTTGGTAGATAAGCTGAGAATCAGAACCAAAGCGAAAAAAGCTTCCAATATCGTGATAGTGGCGGAAGGAGGAAAAAGTGGTGGGGCCACAGAAATCGCTGCATTGGTGAAAAAGCACCTTCCTTACTACGATATAAAAGTAACTATTCTAGGACACCTGCAACGCGGCGGGTCTCCAAGTTCTTTCGACCGTCTACTTGCTTCCAAACTAGGCGTAGCAGCCGTAGAAGGTCTGCTTCAGGGCAAATACGATGTGATGGCAGGATTGATCAATAACAAAGTAGTATATACCCCGATCAAAAAAGCCATCGTCGATGATAAGACAGTGGATGAGGATGATTTCCGTGTAGCAAAAATCCTATCAACCTAATTACTATTTAACCTTTGAGGTTTTCAAAACCTCGAAGGTTTTTACTTTTTGACGCTTATGACCTTTGAATCCTGATGAAATATCAGGGTTCGAAGGTCTTTTCGGTTATCATCCTCTTATCGTGTCTACTTTCTCTTCAGCACAACGATCTTTTCCAAGGGTTGCACCCATGGCTCCGCCGCGCCTGTGCGCCGTGGCTTAGCGGACAAGTTATTTATGGTTCGATCCCCGCCACGGCGGGCTGGCATTTCAGAATTATAGATTGAAATTTTCTTGCCTTGGGGAAAAAAGAGAATCAAAGGTGCGATTGCCCAGTTAAACCGAAAACCACGAAGTGGTCAAACCATGAATAGCCCCCGGTACCCCAGTATAGCTATCGGGGCGGGGATATATAAAATCGATGACGAGAGCATGGCAACCTATTCTCATATTCTTTACTTCCCCAGTACTACACTAGAATTTTTACCAAGTGTAATTTTATTTTGATTGGACTCCACTTCTCCCATTGAAAAAACTTCTTTTTCAAAACCTGCGGGAATATTGATCTCCACTGCCTCTGATCCTACATTATGAAAAACAACCAGCTCTTGCTCGCCACTTTTTCTGAGATAGACCATAATAGGTTTTGGATAGGTTTCTGATAACAATTCCAGCGAACCAATTGCCAAGGCCGGATAAGAATTTCTGAGATTGATCAGGGTTTTGTAATGATTGAAAAAACTATCCGGATTATCGCGTTGTAAGGCAAGCGGCGTCACCGTGCCATCAGTGGAATATTTCGCTTCTATCCATTGGGTACGTGCACTGTCTTTTTCGGCCACATCCCAAAGAAAAGGCTCACGGATATGCTCATCTGGCTTGAGTCCAAGCATCCCGATTTCCTCTCCATAATAGATATACGGTGCTCCCGGCATCGTCAGGAGAATTGCACTAGCTTGCTTATACCGCTGAGGATCCGAACCCAGCTCATTGAGCAAGCGCGGCTGATCATGGTTGGAAGAAATGGTGGCATCTATGAAAGTCGGGGTGATTCCCTGATAGAAGTCGATGATTTCTTTCTGCTTAGTCACCAGAAGCATACCATCTTCCTGATTCAACGCCTTGATTAGGGTATAGTGAAAATCAAAATTGAAAAGTGCAGGTAAACCGGGTAAATAGGGAGCGACAATTTCCTTTTTGTCATACACCTCTCCTACTAAGTAAACGTCTGATTTGATGCTCTCCATTTCTGCACGGAACTCCTTCCAGAAATCATGATTATCCAATGGTCGGTCATCTGGAAAAATATGCTTTGCTGCATCCAAGCGAAAACCATCTACTCCAAATTCCTCCAGCCAAAACCTCCCTATATCGTAGATCTCTTGGCGAACTTTTGGGTTATCAAAATTCAAATCCGGCATCCCCCCATAGAAAAAACCATAGTAAAAATCCTCACCCATTCCCGGGTCATGCCACTGCTGGATATTGTCACTGTCAAGTGTGATTACTTTCTTGTTTAGAAAATCAGCAATGGTATCTTTTTGTGCCCAAACATAGTAATCACGGTATGGATTTTCCCGCCCTTTTTTAGCTTCCAAAAACCAGGGATGCTCATTGCTGGTGTGATTGATGATGAGATCGATCACAATTTTGATGTCTCGCTTGTGAGCTTCTGCGATTAGATTTTTGAAATCTTCCATCGTCCCATAATCCGGATGAATGGCTTTGTAGTCAGTCACATCATATTTATGATAGCTGGGAGAAGACATAAGAGGCATAAACCAAATCGCATTCGCTCCTAATTCATTTACATAGTCCAGCTTTTGGGTCACACCATTCAGATCACCAATCCCGTCTCCATTACTGTCATAGAACGACTGCACAAAAATCTCATATGTCACTCCTGCTTGTGGCCAATAATTTTTCACTTCGGGTGAATTACCAAATTCACAAGCGGAAAGTATAGCCAAACTTGATATCGCAACTAATTGAAGGTTTTTCATAAAATTAGAATTGGTATGGAAAAGAAAAAGTCACCTGCTTAAGTGACTTTTTCTTCAATGGTGGTAGTGTAAATTAATTTCTGTTTACAGCATTAAGCATGTCAAATGCAAGCTCAAGACGCTTCACGAAGTTCTCTTCGCCTTTGCGCAACCAGTTTCTTGGATCGTAATATTTCTTATTAGGGCTATCAGTTCCTTTTGGACTACCTAGTTGAGTCTGTAGGTATGCCTCATTCTTCTTGTAGTTATTCAAGATACCTTCCCAGAATGCCCATTGCATATCCGTATCGATATTCATCTTGATAGATCCGTAGCTATTGGCTTCTCTGATCTCCTCTACGGTAGATCCAGACCCACCGTGAAACACGAAGTTCAACGGCTTTCCTGTCAAACCATGTTTTTCTTTGATGAAATCCTGAGAGTTCTTCAAGATGATTGGCTTCAAGCTTACGTTTCCTGGCTTGTACACTCCGTGAACGTTACCGAAAGCAGCAGCAATGGTAAATAGATCACCGATTTCTTTCAAGTGCTCATAAGCATAAGCCACTTCCTCAGGCTGAGTATAAAGCTTAGAAGAATCGATATCCGTGTTATCCACGCCATCTTCCTCACCGCCTGTCACGCCAAGTTCTATTTCGATAGCCATTTCTAGCTTTTCAAATTCCTTGAAGTAGTTGCAGGAGATCTCCACGTTTTCTTCCAATGGCTCTTCAGAAAGATCCAGCATGTGTGAGCTATACAATGGTCTTTTGTGCGTAGCATAATATGCCTTACCAGCATCCAAAAGTCCGTCGATCCAAGGCAATAATTTCTTAGCAGCGTGATCTGTGTGCAAAATAACCGGAACTCCGTATGCTTCAGCCATTAAGTGCACATGATGCGCACCAGAGATGCCACCAGCGATACTTGCCTGCTGTTTGTCGTTAGCTAGAGATTTTCCAGCAAAAAATTGTGCTCCACCATTTGAGAACTGGATGATGACTGGCGAATTCAGCTTCTTGGCTGTTTCCAAGACTGCATTCACCGAGTTGGTGTTGATCACATTCACTGCCGGCATAGCGAACTCATTCTCTTTTGCGTAAGCATAAAGATCTCTGAGCTCTTCACCGTATTTTACTCCAGGTTTAAATTTCATAGGTATATAGATTTGATTAATTCTTAATAAAGCGCTTAAAAAGCACTCTTTTCGTGTCGTAAGCTTCAAAGATATAAATCCCTGCCTGAATATTCCTTACATCCAATTCTAAAATTTCACTTCCATTTGCGGAATTCCCCTCCTTCAATATCCTTCCGGTCATATCTATTATGCGATAATTTGCCCCCCTCATTTCGATAGGAAGCTGTATTGTTAATCGCCCTTGAGTGGGAATGGGATAGATAATAAAAGCATCATCTGGAACAATTTCCTTAGGGATTTCTGTCACAAAATCCATCTGAAGTATACCTTCCAGCGGCTTTTCCAATTTCTTGTCGGTGAAAAGATAAAACTCACTCGATCTGAAACTGAAATTCACCGTGTTGCTGCTCACCACCAATTCCTCTCCGGTGAAGTAATTGTACCAAGTGCCAGTTTTCGGGAAACTTACGGGGACATTTGCTGCAGTTGAAAGGCCAAAATTCCCATGCATGACAACATCTATAGACTCGCTTTCAAGGATAATGGATTTGACAGTTCCGCTCAGTGTCATAGTAGTTTTGTCGGGGTCGCTGAATACTGAATGCTGAGCTTTCAAATCGATCATTTCTTGGTACAGCTGAAATAGTCGCTGCCGCTGTGGATCGTCCAGGTACTGCCATTTGGTAGGTTTGATTCCAAGACGGTCATTATTCAGCTCCTGATCATAGCCAAACTCACCAAATTGCCAGATCATTTTTGCCCCCGGAATTCCAAAATAAAACGCTGTTAAGAGTTGATTTCTATTGACAGCATTTTCCAATTGCTTGAGATTTATAGGAGAAGTCGCACCATATGTCAAAGTTTCCCACATTACCCGCTCCTCGTCATGGCTTTCCTGATAAGCCACCAAATTCGGTTCCTTCCATCCACGGGAGCCGTAATATGCCCAGTTGAAATCCCTGTTTTGACCTTTGGCCATCTCACGGAAATCAAAATTCATATTTCCCCAAAACATCAGACCATAGTCTGCTAATTCTCTCTCTTCACTATTGTCTGCCAAATGCTCCAAGATCACATAGGTTTCTGGATGATTCGTCTTGATTCTATCGTAAATATGTTTCCAAATCTTAATGCGAGAAGCATCATATTGAGACCATTTGCCCACATCAGTACCTGAAACTACTTGGGTAAAACCCTTGCTCAGATCGAATCGGATGCCATCAACTTTGTATTCAGTCAGCCAGTAGTTATTCACTGAATCCACAAAGGCTTGGGTGTAGTTGCTTTCGTGGTTGAAATCATAACCTACATTGAAGGGATGGGTAGCATTTCTATTGAACCAAGGATTATCCGGTGTAGGTGATCCAAATTCTCCATCATTGTAAAGTCTCACCATAGGATTCTGACCAAAAGCATGATTGAGCACTAGGTCCATGATGATCATTATTCCCTTCCCGTGAGCTGCGTCTATCAATTGTTTTAGCTCATTTTTGGTACCATAATATTTGTCTGGTGCAAAGAAAAAGGAAGGATTATAGCCCCAGGAAAGATTGCCTTCAAACTCTCCAACTGGCATCAGCTCGATCGCATTTACTCCCAAATCATGGAGATAATCCAGTCGATCTTCCACTGCTTTGTAGCTTCTTTTGTCATCAAAATCCCGTACTAATAGCTCATAGATCACCAACTCTTCCGGTTCTGGTTTTTCGTATGAAGTGTTTTTCCAGCTAAAGTCATTCTGAGCTGTCTGGAGGTAAGTCGCTTGATACTGGGTTTTGCCAGAGGGATAAGGCTTCAGTCCAGAATATCTTCCTTGGCTGATGATTTCTTGATCATTATCCGGATCTGAAGTTTTGTCAGCATAAGGATCACCTATTCGTATCACTCCATCTACCAGATATTGAAATATGTATTCTTTCTTAGGCGTAAGTCCTGTGATTTTCAACCAAAAAATCTCGCCATCCGGCGTTCTGTTCATTTGATAGGATGGCATTTTAGTCCAATCATTGAAATCGCCAATCACATTCACCAGCTTCTTTCCCGGGGCATTCAGTGCCAAAATCACTTCTGTATCAGACAGGTAATTGATGCCAAGTTTTGCACCTGCAGGAAGTGTTGCAATAGTGGATGGAGCAAAAACCTCAATATCCACAGTTTGGGAATCTTGATTTGAGCCACTGGATGCATCTGCTACCAATTTGTAATTGCCAGCTTGAGAAGCTAGATATGTATAAGAAAGAGATTGAATAGCTGTCCCACTCTTGACTAGAGCGCCATCTAGCTTTAAAGAGATGTCGGCAGAAGGAGCTGAAGTTTCAGCTGTGAAAGTAAAACTTTCGCCTACTTCGAGCGAGACTGAAGAGGAGGCCGGTGAGGTAAATGCAACCTGAAACCCCTGAGCAAGAGTCACGAAAATGTCGCCACCACTACTATTCTTACCTTCTTTGGAGCCATCTGCATTTCTAAAAACCATTCCCAGCCTGTAGATGGTCAGTCCGTTAGGATTGTCAAAAAATGTATTTGGAGTCAATTCATAAGTGTAAAGATTAGCTTGTCCTACCACCTTAGTCATTTTTGCATTTGTGTTGGCGGTCCCCCATGTGAACGGAACTATAGACCAAGTAGTAGAAGCCGCAGATTCTGTCACTGCTCCGATATGGATGTAAATATCACAATTGCAATCTTTTAATCCAGCTGTGCCCTTTGTAGCATCGTAGCTGATTGTCACTTTTCCTGCAGCATTAGGCACAGCTGGCTCGGTGCTTACCTGCGAAAATGCCCCATTGGAACAAAATAACAGCAGGAGGATGCTTAAAAATGATAGTTGAGTTTTCATGGCTGTTAATTTGTAAGGACTGGGTTGAACGTAAAAGTCCAAGCCAGAAAAATTTAACTTAGTTAAAAAGATTTTTTGGCAATTAATCTTAGGTAAGCGTAAAGGACTCTTCACTTGGGATATTGAAGTCTAATGTAACCATATAATTACCCGCTTTAGAACCCAGAATAATATCACCTGGCACATACAACAGCGGATATGTTAATATTTTATTTTAAGGTGTGACAGTCTCTCCATAAAGCGGATATAATGGTTGAAATATGGTTGATTTTATTCTAAACTCTACATTAGATGTGATTTCAAGTGTATTGCCATTAGCGATTAATACGTCATTTAGCTTCTTGTTTGCATCTCTATCACATTAGATTTAGAAGATCCAACTCAGCAGCATCAGCAAAAGATGCATCCACAACATCCATCTCCAGGAAATATGTCACTTCTCCTTGTCTTCAGAAATCAGGAGCTAAAATGGAATCTAAGCCTCTAATCATCTGCATTCAGCACGACTGATGATCCTGCTTTAGGATCTGATAAAATAGATCCAGTCTGCCGTATACTTAGTGACATTTTCATAATTTTCACAAATTCATAACGCTGGTATAAATGCGTTCACCCATCCGATTTCTTTAAGTGCATTCAAAATTTGATTTAATTTTCATACAATAATTAAAGTTTTCAGTGCTATAGTTACATTTACCTTTTCTCAAAATATGAGTCAATCTCCAAACATTTTGTATTTCTGATAAATTTTAAAGCTTAGAATATTCTAATACAAGAGCAGCGAAGCTTTAACCACCTAATTTTTTATTGCAAACGTTTGCGTCAACGTTTGCATAAAAAAATATTTTTGTTTACTAAAAGGTTAGAACAATGTTTTAAGTGTTTTCACTACAAAATTGAATAGCTTGCTAGCCGCTGATCTTGCAAATTTTAAAGAAAATTGAATTCTAGGAATAATATAATTTTATGAAAATAGGCCAAGCTACCATAAAAGATATTGCGAGAGAACTCAATCTCTCAGCTTCGACCATCTCCCGTGCACTGAAAGACTACCCGGGAATCAGTAATGAAACCAAGAGAAAAGTAAAGGAAGTAGCCGAGAAAATGAATTATAGACCAAATGCCATTGCATTGTCACTTCGCAAAAGCAGGTCTTTCACCATTGGCGTCATCATCCCTGAAGTAGTACACTTTTTTTTCTCCACAGTCATTAGCGGAATAGAGGAAATCGCCCAATCAAGAGGATACAATGTCATTCTTTCTCAATCCAATGAAAAATTAGAGCGTGAAATTTCAAGTATTGAAACCATGCTTTCTAACCAAATCGATGGGATTCTGGTAAGTTACTCTAAAGAGACAAAGACTTTTGATCACTTCACCAGGGTATTGGATCAGGGATTCCCCATCGTATTTTTTGACCGCGCTCCTGCTATTCCAAATGCGATCAATGTCATGGTGGATGATTACCAGGGTTCCTTTGATGCTACAGCGCATCTGATTAGTCAAGGATATAAAAACATAGTCCACCTTGCTGGCCCGAAAACACTAAAAATAAGTATTGACAGAGAAAATGGCTATAAGGATGCTTTGGAGAAAAATGGCATCCCTGCTAAGCCATCCTATATAATTTCATGTCCATTGGGCACCTTGGAGGAAAGCAAGCAAATGGTATCAGATGTGTTAACTTCCCTTCCAGATCGCCCAGACGCATTTTTTTGCTGCAATGATATAGGAGCCGTTGGGGCCATGATGGCATGCCGGGATGCAGATTTGAAGATTCCTCTGGAAGTGGGAATTGTTGGTTTCAGCGATTGGCAGTTTTGCTCCATGCTACAGCCTCAACTTTCATCTGTTTCGCAGCCTGGATTTTTGATGGGAGCTAGAGCTACGGAGGTGTTACTTGACATAATTGAGAAAAAACTTGATCCTGAAACGATGGAGCGCACCTTAGTTCTGGAGACAAAACTGATGGAAAGGGATTCTTCAAAAAGATTTTAGGAAAAAAGTAGATCTTTTTTACCTGAAAAATGCAAACGTTTGAATAGGCCTCATTTTCAATTCAAGGCACATCGTATTTTTTCCGCAAGCTGCATTCTTGGCTTTCAGTAAATTTCGGATTTTTATGATTCAGTTTTGGTTTTAAATTAGTCTCGCTTATGAAAATATTAGCACAACTTATCCATGACCCAATCCCTAAAACCACTCACCCATACTTATTCTTCTTCACGCTATATTCCTATTGGGAAAATTGAAAAATGGACAAAAACCATTGATGGCTTTTTGGCTGAGAGTGATACAGCTCAGGTTAAAATCAGCGTAATCCGAGAAGGTATTATCAGAATTCAGGCTTCTCGAAATTCATCTTTTGACCCCAACCCCTACTCTATAGTAGCTGAAGCGAATACTGTTAAATTTTCTCTGAAAGAAAAAGATGAATCACTTCATCTCCAGACTTCACTGATTCAGGTACAGTTTGATTTCCAAAATGGAATTTGCTCATTTTTTGATAAAGATGGAGCGCTACTCAATAAGGATGATTCTCTGGGAATTTCCTGGATAGGCACAGAAGTCACTTGCTACAAGGAAATTCAAGCCAGTGAAAAATTTATTGGTCTAGGGGAAAAAACCGGAAATTTGAATCGGATTGGAAGAGCTTATACCAATTGGAATACAGATTATTTTGGATATGGTGTAAATGATGATCCGCTGTATGCGAGCATTCCCTTTTACATAGGATTACTGGACGAAAAAGCCTACGGTATTTACCTTGACAACACCCACAAAAGTGTTTTCAATTTTGGAGCATCTACGAACCGATTCGCTTATTTCAATGCAGAGGATGGAGATATGGACTATTATTTCATCCACCAGCCTAGTGTTTCTCAGATCATCAGCAGCTATGCTGAGTTGACAGGCACAATGAAAATGCCTCCCAAATGGGCTTTGGGTTATCAGCAGTGTCGGTATTCCTACTATCCGGATAAGGAGGTTTTGACCTTGGCTAACACGTTCCGTGACAAAGAAATGCCAGCCGATGTGATCTATTTGGATATTCATCACATGGAGGAGTACAAGGTGTTTACTTTTGACGGAGAGAAATTTTCTGACCCAAGGGGTCTTATTTCTAAACTCAAAGAAAAAGGATTTAGGGTCATAGTAATTTTGGATCCAGGAATCAAAACCGAAGCGGGTTATATACCTTTTGACGAAGGAAAAGCGCAAGGTCTTTTTGTAAACTATCCAGATGGAAAAGAATATATAGCACAGGTCTGGCCGGGCTGGTGTGCTTTTCCCGATTTCACCAATCCCAAAACCCGTACTTGGTGGATGGAGAAAATGGCTTTTTATACTGAAGCTGGAGTAGATGGATTCTGGACTGATATGAACGAGCCCGCTTCTTGGGGGCAGTTTACTCCTAATTTGATCGAGTTTGATTATGACGGAAATACGGCTTCACATCGAAAAGCTCGAAATATCTACGGCATGCAGATGGCCAAAAGCACTCAAGAAGGTTCTGAAGCAAACCTTCCAAACCAGCGTCCATTTGTACTGACAAGATCTGGATTTGCGGGAGTGCAGCGCTATGCAGCCGTCTGGACAGGTGACAATGTCTCCACAGAAGAGCATATGCTTGCAGGTATTCGCCTTGTCAATAGTCTTGGCCTAAGCGGAATTCCTTTCTCAGGCTATGATTTAGGAGGATTTGCTGGGGAAGCGACCAAATCGCTTTATGCCAGATGGATGAGTTTAGGTGCATTTTCACCTCTGTTTCGTGCCCATTCCATGATCAACAGCAATGACTCTGAGCCCTGGGCATTTGGTGAGGAAGTGGAAGAAATCTCCAGATCCTATATGAAGTTGCGGTACAAATTGCTTCCCACTTTGTATAGCAAATTTCGGCAAAGCAGTCAAACAGGGTTACCTATCGCGGCGAGTTTAGCAATAGATTATGCCTATGATCCGCTTGTTTTCCTGCCTGCTTATCAAAACCAATATTTATTCTGCGATTCCTTTCTTATAGCACCAGTAGAAAGCTATAGAGAAATCACGAAAGTATATTTACCAAAAGGCAATTGGTATTACTTTTTCACTGACCAACCTTCCAAAGGCGGTCAGGTTATTTACCAGGATTGTCCCTTGAATAATCTCCCTGTATTCGTCAAAGGAGGCAGTATTCTCGCTTTCCAAAATGACATCGCTCATACTGCTGCAAAAAATGATGGAATCCTTCGAATCCACCTCTATGCAGGGAATGAAGGGAGTGAATATATCCACTACGAGGACGACGGAGTGAGTTTTGATTTTGAGTCTGGAGAATATCATGAGCGAATTTTTACATTCTCTCCAGATGAGCAAAAACTAATGATCAGCGAAGCGACAGGAAATTACTTCAGCCACTTTGATACCCTTAGAATATATCTTCACGGCTTCACGACTGATAAGGTCATTTACGATGAGGAAACTATTAGCTTAAAGCAAAAGAGCTTTGCGTTTTTAGATAAATTGAGTGAGTTTGATCCTTTACCGGATCTGGGCTTTCCACATTTATCCATTCCAAAATTGAAGTACCTAGAAATAACTATCCAGTCAAAAAAAATGGAGATCAGCGGTTTAGTATAACCCATCCACAGCCTATCATTATTTAAATCGCCCAAATGAACCTTATTAAAAAGAAGTTAGATTTCTGGCAAATCTGGAACATGAGTTTCGGTTTTTTGGGTATTCAGTTTGGCTTTGCTTTGCAAGGTGGATTTATGTCCAGAATCTTCCAAACGTTGGGTGCCGACAAAGATGCCATCCCTTTACTATGGATCGCAGCTCCACTTACAGGGTTGCTCGTGCAGCCGATAATCGGCTATTTAAGCGACCGTACCTGGCATCCAAAATTCGGAAGACGCAAGCCCTTCTTTTTTATTGGTGCGGTTTTCAGCACAATAGCTTTATTTTTCGCACCCTATTCCAGTGCACTTTGGATGGCGGCAGGCTCACTGTGGATTTTGGATGCTTCGATCAATGTCAGCATGGAACCATTCCGCGCCTTGGTGGCGGATAAACTTCCAGATTCCCAGCGCTCTTATGGTTTTGTAGTCCAAACCTTGATCATAGGAATTGGCACATGGATCGCCTCAAATCTACCTTGGATGATGACTCAGCTGGGTGTGCCAAATACAGCTCCGGAAGGAATAGTGCCTGATTCTGTCAAATATGCCTTTGCTATTGGAGCGTTTGTTCTTTTCTCTTCTATCCTCTACACCATTCTAAAAACAGAAGAATATCCGCCTGAGGACATGGAAGAATTTGAGCGGGAAAAGGCAGCAAAAGCAGGTGTTTTTTCAGGTATGAAGGAAATATTTCAAAACATTTCTACCATGCCCAATGTGATGAAAAAGCTAGGTTTGGTGCAATTTTTCTCTTGGTTTGCCTTCTTTACGATGTGGAGTTTTGCCACTCCCGCCATCACTGAGCATATCTATGGGGCTACCGACACTAGTTCGGCTGCTTACAATAATGCGGCAGATAGTGTGGGAAATTACCTTGGAACCTATGGCCTGATCTCGATGGTGTACGCCTTGATTCTAACCTTCATTTCCAGCCGAGTCAAGATCAACAGAAGACTAGTCCACATGGGAAGTTTGATAATTGGAGGCCTGGGCTTTATCCTAATCTATTTTATCTCAGAGCCATGGATGCTTCACATTTGTTTTGCCTTGGTAGGAATCGCATGGGCCAGCATCTTATCTATGCCTTATGCGATGCTTTCCAGTTCTGTAGAACCCAAAAAAATGGGGTTATACATGGGTATTTTCAATATGTTCATTGTAATTCCACAGATCATAGCAGCCTTAGGAGGTGTCAATTTTCTTTACAAACTAATTTTCGGCGAAGCCGTGATCAATACTATGCTACTTGCAGGCACCTTGCTCATCATAGCAGGATTCTGTAACCTTCTGATCACAGACAGAAAAGTAACACACGATTAACTTTTTTGGGGATAAATTCGGGATAGCCAGTTTCTTTTGAGACTGGCTTTCTTATTTTTGCTCAAGTCAAAACACTAATCATGAAAACCCTTAGAATCACTGGAGTTCCTGAGCATTTTAATTTTCCTTGGAAAAAAGTAGTCTCTGCACAACCATTCGAAAAGGATGGCATTACGCTCCAATGGACAGATGAATCCAGAGGTTCTGGTCAGATGAACAAAGATCTTCGTGAAGATAAAACAGATATCGCACTTGTGCTTACAGAGAGTTTCCTGAAAGATTTCGAAGGGGGAAACCCGTCTAAAATGATTGGTTTCCATGTAAAATCTCCGCTAACCTGGGGAATTCATATCGCTGGGGATTCATCAGTTAATTCATTGGATGAAATCAAAGATCCAGCTTTTCTGATCAGCAGAATGGGATCAGGTTCACACTTAATGGCTTTTGTACTTGCTAAAAGAGAAGTCTGGAATTCTGAAAAACTGGAATTTAAAATAATAAACAACCTTTCAGGGGCACTGGAAGCAATGACTCCCGAAAAGCCTGAGATGTTTCTTTGGGAGAAATACACGACCAAGCCATGGGTAGATTCTAATCAAATGAAGCGTATCGGGGAAGTCCAAAGTCCTTGGCCTTGTTTTGCGATCATTGCCTCTGAAAAAGCCTTGACAGAATTTGGCGAGGCGCTATTCAGATTAAGAGACCTGGTCTATCGAGAGTCAGTGAACCTTCAAACCAGTGCTTCTGCTATTGAAAAAATCTCCGAAAACTACGAGCTAAATGCTAGCGATGTGAAAGAATGGTTTGCACAAACATCTTGGGCTACTGCTGCTGAAATTTCTAGAAAGCAACTGGAGAAATCCATGAACACGATGAAAGAATTGGCAATTATTTCTGAACTAATCCCCTTAGAAGATTTTCTTGCCTACGAGCACTTGTCAATTACTGACTAGAATCTTACTGGCAGAAATTTTATTAGCGGGAATTTTAACACAAACTTTTGTTCCTTTTCCTTCTTTGCTTTTAATATTTAATTCTCCACCATTCATTCGTGTAAACTCCTTGCAAATCTGAAGTCCCAAGCCAGATCCTTTTTCCATTTTGGTACCTGGCTTAGAATTGGTTATGATATAATCCGGGGAAAGCAACTGATTGATTTGCTCTTCATTCATTCCAATTCCTTTGTCTTTTACACACCAGATAATCATATCATTATCTATTTCCACGGAAATAGATATCACATCTCCTGGCTTTGAATATTTCACAGCATTATTCAGAATATTCCTGATCACCACTTCTATCAAATCCCGATCAGCGTATATCTCAAGGTCAGCAAACAAGGATGAATCGTCTATTTCAAGTGACTTCTCCTTAAGTTGCGGCATGATCAGTTTAATAGTAGAGTTTACTACATCAGAAAGGTTGAAATTCACCTTGTGTAGTGTAAACCCTTCCATCTGAGCTACGGACCATTTCAATGTGTTATTCAATGTGAAATACACCGAGTCCACATCATTTTTCAAATTTTGAATCAATTCATCAAATTCTTCCTGATTCAGATGCCCATCTATCAATAAATCTAAAATAGACTTCACTTGCCCTACTGGACCTTTTAGATCATGACCTAGAATAGAAAAGAGCTTATTCTTAGTCTGATTAATTGCTTGTAACTGAATAGATTTAGATTCCAGCTCGCGGTTTTGAGTACGAATTTGATGCTTTTGCATTATCAAATCAGCATTGAATTTTTTAACGTTTCTGTGTAGAAAATACAACCATATCACCAGACCTAAAATAAGGATGGAAGCAACACTGATCACGAAAATAATCCTTCGGTTAAATGCCAGTTTCGATGCCTGATTTTCATTTTGGGCAATAAGCAAATCGAGTTCTGAATGATCCAAATCCTCCTGAAACATCCCTTGAAGCAAGGCTATCCTATCATTTGTTAATTTATTGACTAAGGAGTCATTCAGCGTAAGGTACAATGATTGCTGACTGTAGGCTTCATTAATATCACCTTTCAGTCTATAATATTCAGCTAAATACCTATGGCTTTTGGATAGCTCATCCAGATACTTATTCTCTTTGGATATTTTTATTCCACGCTCCAAAGCAGTTTTCCCTTTCTCCAGTTTGCCATTTAGCAAATAGGATCTACCTAACCTGTGCAACATGCTTGCCTGAAAAGTAGTAATACCTTGCTTATCAGCCATTTTCATCGACTTTTCATACAAAATCTCAGCAGAGTCTAGCATATTCTTAGCAAGATAAACATCTCCAATAATTCGATAGCTGAAGGCTGTTAAGTAAGGAGACCCGGCATTTTCATTTGCTTCAATGGCCATATAGGCATATTCTAAAGCAGAATCAAGCTCATTAAGAAAGGTGAGATTGAATCCTACATTATTAAGACTGCGGATCATAGTGTACAGATCCCCATTTTTTTCACTGATCTGATATGCTTTTTTGAATTGGTTTATAGACATCCGGTAATTCTGCTGTTCAAAATATAGAGCACCCATACTGTTCAACACCCTTGCAGCTTCCTCCAGATCATTCCCTTCAATTGCTAAATTATAAGCGTCTTTAGAGTAATCAAAAGTCTTCTGCCATTGTCCACGACGGTAATAAATCCAACCGATATTTTCCTTAGCTTTTGCCTCACCGGATTTATTCTTGAGTGCTTGCGCGAGTTTTTCCGCTTCCACCGCATAGTCAAATGCTACTTGCTGCTCTACTTCACGGAAATAGGATGATAATTCGTTGAGCACGGTCAACCTCTCCTCTCCGTTGGTAGTGGGAAGGACGTTTTTGAGGCTATCAATATTTGGGATTTGAGCAAACGCAGCCAATGAAGCCATCATTGCAAAAAACAGAAAAATATATAATTTCAGATTCAAAAGGTTTTTTCTATTTATAAATGGTAAAAATAACTAAAATCAGTTAACCACACTAAAAAAACAATAATCCTCTAAAAACCTACCTTTTAAGCTCTTCCCAATCCCAATCCTTATGAATTTGAGAAATAGCATGATGTGCTGTCAAATCATATTGACAAGGAACTATCGAAACATAGTTGTTTGCAATCGCCCATTCGTCATTATCTTCTCCTTTATCAAAATTCACAAAGTTGCCAGCTAGCCATAAGTATTTCCGACCGTTGGGGTCATAGCGTTCATCAAACTCTTCCTGCCATTTGGCTTCAGCTTGACGACATACTTTTATTCCTTTGATTTGCTCATTTTGTTTTGGAGGGAAATTCACATTTAACGCAACTCCCTTTGGCATCCCTTTATCGAGTACTTGGCGTGCGATCTTCTCTACCCATTCCTCCACATGTGAAAAGTCTGCTTTCGATGAAAAATCACACAAACTAAATCCAATAGAAGGATAACCTTCCATTGCCCCTTCGATCGCCGCAGACATAGTTCCAGAATATAGCACAGAAATCGACGTATTGGAACCATGATTGATTCCGCTGACGATCAAATCGGGACTTCTATCCTTCATCACATAATGCTTTGCCAGCTTTACACAATCCGCGGGAGTACCACTCGACTTATATGCTTTGACACCTTCGAAGATCTCCTCCTCTTCGAGACGAAGTGTTTCTCCAATAGTAATGGCATGTCCCATACCAGATTGAGGACTATCTGGAGCTACTACCACCACATCCCCAAGTTTCTTCATGACAGATACCAGTACACGTATTCCTTTGGCTGTGATCCCATCGTCATTGGAGACGAGTATTAAAGGCTTCGACATTTAGTATTAATTCAACTGGTTATAATATGCTGTGATGCGTAGAAGATCCCCTCTCTTGTCATATTCTAAGCGGTTTTTACGCATAAATAGTGAGATCTCGTCATCGTGACCAGGAAGCATCTCAAAAAGCTCTTTTTTCTTCAGGTTGTATTGTTCAATCTTACCGTTTTTCAAAAAGTAATATTTAAACGCTAATTTATGTCCCATCATCGACTGTGGTCCGTAGAACGGATTCATTCCATATCCTCCCATCATACCAAATCCCCCCATACCTCTACTATCAGTAGCAATGTACTCTCTGCATAGTAAGGCGAGATCCTCGCCCTCAGTCAATACTTCAAAAAAGATAGGAGTGGCATAGTCCGTACCTTGGGCGTAAGGCAAGCTAAAAAACTTGCGAACCCCACCATATACCTCATCAAATAATTCAAAATGGGTAACATTGGTAGCGGAGAATGTATTTACTGTTTGATCCTGAAGCTGTACGACATTATTTTCCAGATCGTATTTAATCTCACCTCCATACACTTGGCCGTCTGTAGTATGGATATTTCCCTTATGCCAAACCTGGGAAGGGAATTGATTCTGCGCAACTAGCGTAGATATGCCTAGAAATAGTAAGCTAAGTGAGAGAACTGCTTTTCTTATGGTTGTCATCATGGCTTTATTTACGCAGTAATAAGTGTCAGGTTGAAACTCATTAGTGATAATTAACAAAAACAAGTTAAGAACAGAGTTTTACTTCAAAATATTGTGGCCCATCTTATCTCTTTTCGTTAGGAGATATTTCTCATTGTGCACATTAGGAGCAATTTCTATAGGTACTTGCTCTACTATTTCCAATCCATAACCTAGCAAACCAACTCGCTTCTGAGGATTATTCGAAATCAGGCGAAGCTTACTCACCTCAAGGTTTCTTAAGATTTGAGCACCCACTCCGTAATCTCTACTATCGGAAGGCAATCCCAATGCAAGATTTGCCTGCACGGTATCCATCCCTTCTTCTTGAAGCTTATAGGCTTTCAATTTATTGATAAGGCCAATTCCTCTGCCTTCTTGATTCATATAGAGGATCACTCCTTTACCCTCGTTCTGCACCATCTGCATGGCTCCATGAAGCTGAGGACCGCAGTCACATCTGCATGAGCCAAAGATATCACCAGTCATACAGGAAGAGTGAACACGAACCAAAATAGGTTCATCTTTATCCCATTTCCCTTTGATCAGCGCCAAATGCAGCTCTTGTGTATTGGTCTGACGAAAGGCAATCAATTCAAAATCTCCAAAGTCAGTAGGTAAATCCACCCCAATTTCACGCTGAATCAATGACTCATGCTTCAATCGGTAAGCAATTAAATCTTTGATAGAAATCAACTTGAGATCAAACCTTTTGGCCACTTCTACCAAATCTGGAAGTCGGGCCATCGTCCCATTCTCATTCATTATTTCCACCAAAACTCCAGCAGGTGATAATCCAGCGAGTCGCGCCAAATCAATGGCAGCTTCTGTATGTCCAGCTCTTCTTAGTACTCCGCCTCTTTTGGCTTTTAACGGAAAAATATGGCCTGGCTTACCCAATTCACTTGGGTCAATAGAATCGTCCACGAGAGCTTTGATGGTTTTGGCTCTATCGGCAGTGGAAATCCCGGTAGTACAGCCATGCCCGATTAAGTCAACTGACACGGTAAAAGGAGTTTCAAAAGCTGCTGTATTATTACCTACCATTAACTCCAAACCTAGCTTCTCACAACGATCTTCTATCAGAGGCGCGCATATCAACCCACGTCCGTGAGTAGCCATGAAATTGATAATTTCTGGAGTCACAGTCTCGGCTGCACATACAAAATCACCTTCATTTTCTCTATCCTCATCATCTACCACGATGATTACCTCTCCACTTTTGATTGCCGCAATAGCATCTTCTATTGGATCCAGAATATATTTTTCCACGAAATTTGTGTTTGAATTAGTATTTTGAAAGGCAAATTTACACGCTTTCAGATTCTAAACAGGTTGCACCCAAATAAAGTTTGGTTTTAGCCGATCACGATACCCAGCTCTTTATCTATTTCTACCTGTACTTTTTTGAGCTCGAAGTAGATCACCTGAAACTCATGTACTTTCTCATCATCCAGATGCTCAGACTCAGCATTTTTTATTTTCTCTTTAGCCTCTTCCATTAGCTTTTGCACCATTTTTCGCTTTAATCGCAAGATGGATTTAAAGCCTGTCAGTGTAAGGTCATCGGATTCAGTATTGATGATAATCTGATACGTATCCGCCCAGTGATGTGACACTTCATGGCGTACAGTGACTAGGTCTATCACCTCTTTTTGTATTTCCTGATCACCTAGCCCAATGAAAAATTCTGAAGTAGGAATTTCTCCCTGAACAAGACTATTACGATATAGATCCAGTATTTTATTGTAAATAGGTGTGGTAAAATCAAGCTCCTCTGTCTCAGAAAGCAAATATTGGCACAAATGCATCTCTTCATCGCCAAGTTTCTGCCAGCCATAATTCACTAAAATCCGAACCATCTCACGTTCTTGAATTCTCAGGATTTCGGTGAAAGAAGTAGCAGTATCATCAGGAATCAGCTCTTCCATTGCCTGCTCGGCAAAAACATCATCCTTCTGACTGTTATAACGATCCTTCTGAGTTTTCAGCAGGATTTTATTCAGCTCAGCATGGATGATATCCTCTTCAATCCCCAAAAGTCCTGATGCTTCCTTTGCATAGACCGAGCGAATAATCGGATCAGGAATTTTCCCGATACTTTGCACCACCTCACGAATTATCTCAGCTTTTCGGATCGGGTTCTTGGTAAACTCCTCCTTATATAAACCAATCTTGAAACCAATGAAGTCACGGCTATTATTCTCCAGGTATTCCTGAAATGATTGTGAGCCGACTTTTCGAGAATAACTATCTGGATCTTCTCCGTCTGGAAAAACTACAGCTTTCACATTCAAGCCGCCTTCCAGCAATAGATCTATCCCTCGAAGTGAAGCTTTGATACCCGCAGCATCCCCATCGTAAAGCACCGTCACCTGATCAGTAAATCGTTTGATCAGCTTGATTTGTCCTTCGGTCAGTGAAGTACCTGAAGAAGCTACCACATTTTCTATTCCTGACAGATGCAAACTCACCACGTCGGTGTAGCCTTCTACCAGGTAGCAATTATCTTTTTCTCTGATTGCTTTTTTCGCCTGAAACATCCCGTAGAGCACATCACTTTTGTGATAAACAGGCGTCTCCGGGGAGTTGATGTATTTGGGTTGGCTTTTGTCTTTGGTGAGAATTCGCGCTCCAAAACCTAGCGGTTTTCCACTGATATTGTGAATGGCGAAAATCACACGGTTTCTAAAACGATCATAAACTCGTGATGCATCACCTTCTTTTTGGAGAATCAATCCTGCTTTCAATAGAATCTCCTCTTGAAAGCCAGCTGATTTGGCAGCTTTAAGAAGATTATCCCAGCCTTCCAATGCATATCCCAAATCGAACTTTTCAATAATAGCTGGGGTAAATCCACGCTCTTTGAAATAACTCAAACCAATAGACTTACCCTCTTCTGTCTGAAGATTTTTGACGAAAAAGTCCCGAGCAAAGCCCAAGACAATCAATAAACTTTCCCGCTCATTTTGAGCTTCATTCTGCTCCGGAGTGCGCGTTTCATCCTCTTGAATTTCTATCCCGTACCTCCCGGCTATGTGTTTGATCGCTTCCTGAAAGCCTATGCCTTCTATGTCCATCACGAACTGAATGGGATCGCCAGCTTTACCACAGCCAAAGCATTTATAGATTTGCTTTGCCGGTGAAATCGAAAATGAAGGAGTTTTTTCGCCATGAAACGGACAGTTGGCCCAGAGATTCTGACCTTTCTTTTTCATAGGCAAATAATCGCCGATCACCTCTTCGATGTCCATGCGTTCTTTGACCTTGTCCGTAGTAAGTTTGCTGATGCCCATAGGAAAATGAATGTGGCAAAGTTAATCGCTCAATCTAAAAAATGAGAACTTTAAATAGTTTCTCCTAGTTCACATGTATAATACATTTACTTCGTCCTTTATTTAGAAGTCATTAAGATCTAAATTGCGAAAAATTACAACCATCACCTCATGCAGTTAACGAAGGATAATATCCTGAAAGCACTTTCCCGAGTACAGGATCCAGATCTTAAGAAGGATTTGGTGACTTTGGGAATGATACAGAAAATTGAAATCAACGGTAATAAAGTCAGCTTCAATGTAGTTCTCACTACTCCAGCTTGTCCACTGAAAGAAGTAATTAAAAATAATTGCTTGGAAGTTTTGGAGGAAGACTTTGGAAAAGAACCTGTGTGGGATCTATTTATGACTTCCCAAGTCACTACTATTAGAGATGCTGCACCTATTCTACCTCAAGTGAAAAATATCATCGCCATCGCTTCTGGCAAGGGCGGTGTGGGAAAATCTACCACTGCGGTGAATCTGGCTGTTTCCCTAGCAAAATCAGGAGCAAAAGTTGGGTTGATCGATGCAGATATTTCGGGGCCATCTATTCCTACCATGTTCAATGTAGAAGCTGAGCAACCGGCTGTGAAAAAAGTCGGTGATAAGAATATAATCGTTCCCATAGAACAATACGGAGTGAAGCTGATGTCAATAGGTTTTCTTACGCCTGCGGATAGCGCTGTCGTTTGGAGAGGGCCAATGGCTAGCTCAGCGCTTAAGCAATTTATCTGTGATGTGGAGTGGGGTGAGCTGGATTACCTACTGATTGATTTGCCTCCAGGGACTTCAGATATTCACCTGACCATGGTGCAAACCGTCCCAGTGACCGGCGCAGTAATCGTGACAACCCCACAGAAAGTCGCTTTGGCAGATGCTAATAAGGGTTTATCGATGTTTAGACAGCCACAAATTAACGTACCCATCTTAGGTGTTATTGAAAATATGGCTTATTTTACACCAGAAGAACTTCCAGATAATAAGTATTACCTATTTGGTAAAGAGGGTGGAAAAAGGTTGGCTGAAAAATACGATGTACCGTTTTTGGGCGAAGTCCCAATTGTACAAAGTATTAGGGAAAGTGGCGATTCAGGCTACCCAGCTGTTTTAAAAGAAGGAATCACACAAGAGTCTTATATGAACCTAGCCAAAGAAATAGCTAGACAAATTGCCATAAGAAATGCCTCTCAGAGTAAAACCGAAGTGGTAGAAATTAAATCTTAAGAATTATGCGACCAGAATTAAGAGAACAAATAGAATTTGCACTAGATACTATACGCCCATATCTGGAAGCAGATGGAGGAAACGTGAGGATCGTAGAGCTAACCGATGACAAGGTATTAAGACTAGAATTACTTGGCTCATGTGGAACGTGCCCTATGTCTACGATGACGCTAAAAGCCGGCGTAGAAGAAGCTATCAGACGTGCAATTCCAGAAATCACACGAGTAGAAGCCGTTAACCTAACTGTTGCTTAATATATAATCTGAATGAAAAAAGGTTTACGGAGTATTGACAGAGCCAGTATGCTCCTAGTAGGAGCGTTTTTTGTGTTTTCATCTGGCTTTGCACAGCAATTCCAAACCTTTGACATCACAGATCAACAGAACTCAACTAATTCTCATACACACAGAGAAAAGTGCGGGCATGTGATTGTGACAGAAAAAATAGAAAAAGAAATGGGCTATTTTGGCTCAAAATCTTTTTTTGAAAAATGGATAAATGACAAAATTGAGGACAAAACTTACCAACCTCAAATCCTTGCCAAAACAAACGCTGACCCGATCATGATTCCTGTGGTAGTCCATGTCATCCATAATGGCGGTCCAGAAGGGCAGGGCGTAAATGTTCCTGCTGCGCAGATTCAGGAGCAGATCAGAATTATTAATGAAGATTTCCAACGATTAAATCCAGACGCTGTAAATACTCCTGCAGAATTCCTTCCATTTGCTGGGATTACCAACATTGAATTTGTCCTTGCCAAGCAAAATCCCTCAGGACTACCTACCGACGGTATCACCCGTACAGTGGGACCAAAATCTGCCTATGATCCCAATACAGATGCTACCTTAATCGGACAAGTCATTCAGTGGGATCCAAACGAATATATGAATATGTATGTGACGACATTAGTAAGTCCGTTCATAGGCTATTCATCTTTTCCTATTTCTGATTTACCTGGACTTACGGGTGCACCTACTTCATCAATTACTGATGGAGTTGTTTTAGATTTTAGATTTTTTGGCGTTGGTGGAAGTGCTATATCAGCCTCCCAAGGCAGAACAGCTACACATGAGGTGGGGCATTTTTTTGGATTGCGGCATATTTGGGGTGACGGCGGTTGCGGAGTGGATGATTTCGTAGCAGACACACCTTTGCAGGATAATTCCAACAGCATATGCAGCCCGAATGCTACGCGCTTTAGTTGCGATTCAAGAGATATGATCCAAAATTATATGGATTATACGCCTGATGCTTGTATGAATTTATTTACAAAAGGCCAGGTGGAGCGATTTGGAATAGTACTAGCCAATAGCCCAAGAAGAGTCACTTTGATCAACAACCGAGCAACCAAAGAACCTGTACTTGCCGAAAATGATTTGGCAATAGCGAGAGTATTAGAGCCAGGTAACTTTGAATGTGACCCGTTGATCAATCCATCAGTAGAGCTGTTGAATGCAGGAGAAAACCTCCTGACATCTGGACGTGTTGAGCTTAGGAGAAATGGAACAATCTTAGAATCAAAGCGATTTACTTTCAACTTACAGACTGGAGAAAGTATAGTGGTAAGCTTTAATGCGTTCAATCTTCTACCTAATACTAATTCTGTAGAATTCCGAATCACCCAGACAAATGACGTCCCAGATACCATCACCAGCAATAACAGTAAAACTGTATCTCCTATCCAAGAGCAGTCAATAAATCTGCCTTATACTTCAGATCTTACCACCTTCCCATCTCCATGGACGGTTACCAATCCGGATAATTTGGTGACATGGGAAAAAAGAAACTTAACTATTTCAGGCAATTCACAAGATGTAGTTTATATCCGGCACTATGAATATGAGTCACCTGGTCAGCTAGATTATTTTACCTCGCCAATTATTGATTTGTCAAAATATCCAAATGCACAGCTTGTCTTTGAGTTGGCACATGCACAGTATGACCAAGCGGGATTTTCAGACAGATTAATTATAGCAGTGTCTCAAGATTGCGGAAATACATATGATCTTTCAAATACTCCATATAATAAGGCTGGACAACAATTAGCAACAACTACTGCTACGTTGGAAGAATTTATCCCAACAAATCAAAATCAGTTCAGAACGGAACTCGTAAACCTTGGTGAATTTTCCGATTTAGGATCAATTCGCTTAGCATTCATTACAGAAAATGCTTATGGAAATAACATTTATATCAAGAATATCAGGATCTTTCCAAACGAAGAGTTTAATTATGATATAAGTGTGAATGAAATTGTAGCTCCAACTCCTATTTCTAACGGTACAAATGAAGCTGAGATTGTAAAATTAACCAATAGCGGCAATCTTCCTTTTTCAACCTTCCTGTTTTCCAGAAGCACTAATAATTCTGCAACTCAAACATTTGTAGCTACAGGGATCACTGTAGAGCCAGGTGAAAGCTTTAACGTGAGCACTCAGAACTCTACTTCCAAAGGAAAAAACAAACTGAAATTCGTGGCTTTTGCTCCTAATTTCGACCAGAATGGAAATAATTCGGACAGCCTTACGCGGTATGTGCTAGAAGACTCGACTACTATTCCAGTTCCTTGGAGACAAAACTTTAATAACTCTGGCACCTTCGCACCTTGGCTTACTGTCAATCCAGAATCAGACGCTCAACCATGGACTGTAAATTCAATATCCGCTGGAGAAGGCCCTAATAATGTAGCCCAACTTGCTACAAGCGCCGCAGGTATGAGCTATTGGTTAGGAACACCTATTTTTGATCTTTCTGTAAGTCGCCAAGCTAGTATTTTCTTTGATTTGGCAGCAGGTCAGGTAAGTAATTCAACTACTCTGAAAGTTCTGGCTAGCGCAAATGGAGGAAATGAATACACAGAAGTTTGGACTGCCAGCGGAGCTGAACTTTCTACCACCTCAGTAGGTGAAGCTAATCCCAATAGCGCTGGAGATTACGTACGCAAATTCATCAATTTAAGTGAATTTGCTGGAGCAGGAAAAACTAAGGTACGACTTGCCTTTGTTGTTGAAGAAGGAGAAGCGTCAGACTCTCCTATTTACCTGGATAATATCGAGCTTTTCCTCAATGCAAACCCTGATCCTGTGATACCGGCAGTTGGAATGTCTGTGCTCTTCCCAAATCCAGCACGTGAAATATTCAATATTGCATTCAATTTGCCTGATTTTGAGAATGTGACCATTCAAATAATATCAAGCACTGGAGCTGTAGTTCAAGAAATAGAATACCCTGGCACATTGAACCAGACGTATTCTTTCAGCACGCAGCTGTTTTCTAAAGGAGTATTTATAATCAAAATCTCCAGCAATACGATACGGGAAACGAGAAGGCTGATTATTAATTAATCAAAAATAAGCCGAAGAAAACCTCTTCGGCTTATTTTTTGCCAATAGATTTCGACAGTTTTAGAAAGTTTCTTCGTTGTTAGGATTGAATTTCCCGCTTATCTTTAACTATTAAAATTTCTCAGATTTTACATTCAGCAACTCTTTTGAAAAAGATATTAATTAACCTTCTAGTGATTATAGGAATATCAGTTTTACTGGGATTCCTTTTTTTGAAAATGTACCTTCCCATGTACACCAATCATGGTCAGTCGGTCTCTGTGCCTGACTTATCGGGCTACACTTATGACGAGGGTGTGGAAATTTTGGATCGCGCAGATCTTCAATACGAAGTATCGCTTGACTCAGGATTTAATACTGATTTGAAAACCTTTGCTATTTTGAAGCAAATCCCAGAGGCAAATGCTCAGGTGAAAAGTGGTAAAACAGTTTATCTTACCTTGAATGCCAAAAATGCTCCTATGCTCAAAATGCCAAATTTAGTCAACACTCCATTGAAGAATGTTCAGGAGATTTTGGCAAATATGGGACTTGAGAGAGGCGATATCGTGTATGTGCCGGATATCGGAATCAATGTGGTGCTAGAGCAAAAATACCGGGGAGTGATTGTAGCTGAAGGTTTTGAAATTCCCAAAGGAGCAAGAATTGATTTGGTGGTGGGAGATGGCTTGGGTAATCAAATCCTTGCAGTTCCTGATCTGAAAGGTATGGACGAAGTGGATGCAGAATTCCTGATTTTGGGATCTAGCCTCAGAGTTGGTAATAAATACTACCTTGACACTGATTCTGTAGGTGCAGGACAAGTCTTGAGACAAACGCCGCCGGCAGCCCAGCAAGTGAAAACCGGTGAATTAATCGATCTTTGGATCGCTAAGGATAACCTTTAAGCTAAATGCTCAAACCACTCCAAATCATTCGAATGACAGGACTAGTCATAGCTCTGTTCATCTCGACTTTGGCTCATGGCCAATTGGTGGAGTTTGCGCCCATCCAGCATCAAAAGATTAAAAGCCTCAGTCTTGTAGATCAAAACTCCCGAATCTTACAAGGTAACACCCTCCCTTTTTGGGATGATTTTTCTCAAGGTATAGACACGCTGAAATGGAGCCTAGCTGGAGCCTCTTATACTGAAACGATTGGCCTAAACGCGCCATCAATTGGAATGATCCTGCTTGATGGCGTGGATGTAAACGGTAATCCTTATTCGGTCTCTGAGGGAGATCAGGGTGAAACTGACTACCTCACTTCAAAACCATTTGACTTGAGTACTTTGAATTCCCCAGACAGCGAAAGTCTTTATATGAGTTTCTTTTGGCAGGCCGGCGGCAGAGCAGAACTTCCTGACGAAAGCGACCAGTTGACATTACAAATCCTAAATTCACAGGGAAGTTGGGTGACTATTTGGACGCAACTTGGTGGTGTAGGTTTAGACACTGAAGTATTTACTCAGGAAATCGTTAAGATTCTACCGGCATGGCAGCATTCGGCTTTCCAATTCCGATTCTTTGCCCAAGGCAGACAATCCGGTCCATTTGACAGCTGGTTGCTCGACTATATCTACTTAAATGATGGTCGAACAGCCACTGATATAGACTACAAAGACAGAAGTCTTACCAAAACGAATGAACTTAGAATTGGAGAATACGGCGCCTATCCATTTGTACTGCTAGAAGGCAACCAAAACGGTCTTTGGAGCAAAATACAAAATGAATTTTACAATCTAGAAAACCGCTTTAGGGCTATGGAATACTCCATTTCCATCACTGATTCTTCTACGATGACCACTACTCCCATCAATCTCAATACACCTTTCAACCCAGTTCCAAATGCGCTGGAACGAAGAATTTTTGAGAGTAGAGAATTTGAGGAAATTCCTATGCCTGAGAATGAAACCACCTTGGAGATCGTATCTTCTATTACCTCGGGCGATGGATTACTTTTCGAAGTCATAGCTGGAGATACTACCTTCTTCTCAAATGTAAATTATGAGCTGAATGATACGGTAAGGACTTCACTCCCACTGTCCGACTTTTTCGCCTACGACAATGGATCGGCGGACTACGCCGCAGGTATCAATCAAAGGTCCGGGCAATTAGCAGTTAAATACACAACTCCATCGGAAGTTTATATCAAGGGAATCTCGATCAATTTCACCAATCCAAATCAAGCCAATCAAGCTATAGATATCAACGTGTGGAAAGATTTGGACGAAGATCCGATTTTCACCAGAGAAGATCTCATCGCTGTGAAAGAAGCGGGTCAGGAGTTTCTCTACTATTCTCTAGACACTAACATAAGAGTGGATGGTGACTTCTATATAGGCTTCACACAGTTCACCAATGAATTCATTCATGTGGGACTGGACAAGGTAAATGATAGTGGAGACATGCTGTTTTACAATGTAGTAGGTGCTTGGACGCAAAATGAGGAAGTTCGCGGATCGCTGATGATCAGGCCACACATTAGCATCGATGCTCCTTTTGAGGTGGCTGCTGCTCCCGAAGAAAATATTCGGATATATCCAAATCCAGTGGAAACCCTACTCAATCTAGAAGGAAGTTTTAGCGATGCCAGAGTCTTTGATTCTTTCGGAAGAGAGATTTTTATTGAGCGTCAACTTTCATCTAAGGGAGAAATTGTTAATTTTAATGGACAGCGGCCAGGATTATATGTTCTTAATTTGACCACAGAAGCCGGAATAAAGTCGTATAGAATTTTAGTTAAATAATATTATGGAAGATATAACCGTAGAAGACCTGAAATCCAGATTGGATAAAAATGAAAAATTCGTGTTTCTTGACGTTCGAGAAGAATGGGAATACGAAGATGACAACCTGGGAGCAAAAAATATCCCATTGGCAGATTTACCGACTCGTTTAGACGAATTGGATGATTACAAAGACGCAGAAATCATTGTACACTGTCGCTCCGGCGCAAGAAGCATGAACGCCAAGAAATTCCTAGAAACTAAGGGCTTTTCGAAAGTCCGAAACACTACCGGCGGAATTTTAGCTTACAGAAATTTATAACTGACTCCCTTCGGGGAGTTTTTTTATGTGGTTATTTTACCCTCAAAGTTGGAATGTCTCACCTAACCTCATTTAACAACTGGGGAAGTTATTATCCACTTATCATTCCCTTGGTTCAAGTCTGCATTCTTGGATCAACGCACATGCAATCTCCTGACTGCTGCCCATCAATTGAACCGATCAACACAAACGTCTGATTCCTAAAAACCATCTACCAATACCCCATCTAAATAAGCTAGGGATCAAGTTTTAGCACCTTCTTCTTATGCGATAGCTTAGTTGACAAATAATTCTCTATGCGAAAATAAATGGACGTGGAGAAAAACAAAGGATAAAGATCACGATTGCAAGCCATCCAAGAAGCTTTCTTTTCCCAACTAATTCTTTATACCCAGATACGTCAGGGTGTTTCAACCCCATTATTCTCCCCAGCAAAAAACCATAAAACAACCATCCCTGATATCCTTCAAAATCAGGTTTGACAAAAGCCAAGGCATATTGTATCGCAGCAATACCTAAAACCAGCGTAATTCTATTCTGCAAACTAAGACCTGACTTAGAAAAGCAGATAAATAGAAACCCCAGGTATAGAGGTATCCATAGCATCAGATCCTCCACAGCCGAATATGGACTGATCATACCCATGCCAGCATACCCTATAAACAAAACATACGCTATCAGAGAGATCTCCTTATGCCGCTTTGGGAATAGCCCAAAAACGACATGACCACCATCCAACTGACCAATTGGAAGTAAATTTAAAGCCGTGAAAAACAACGCAAGAAAGCCTGCAAATAAATACGGATAATGGATAACCTCCGACATAGCTGGCATACGGTCTGGATCTGCGAATACTTCACCCAATCCCCAGAAAAGTAGATTATTCCCCAACTCAAAATCAAGAGCGCCCTCTTCGAACCCTTGAAAATCAGGATCCGCGTATTCTGGATGTATGGAATGAATATAATCTAACTCTGGCAAAGTAGTAAATCCATATACCAGCACTCCAAGTGCTATTACGAAGCCAGCCAAAGGTCCAGCTACACCTATGTCGAAGAACTTCTTGCGGCTATTGACAAGACCTTTCATCTGGATCACAGCTCCAAATGTCCCGATACTCGGCCAACCTATAAAACCCAGCCAACCCGGAATGAAAAAAGGCAGCGTACACTTTACCTTATGATAAATAGCTGTGAAAAAATGACCCAGTTCGTGAACAAGCAAAATCCCTATAAAAGGAATCGAAAAGGCCATTGACTTCCAGAAATATTCCCATGTTAGTAAGCTTTCTCCTTCTCCAAGAACTGATTTGAGATAAACCCACTCTGCCCCAGCCAGTGTGGTAGAAATTAGGGTAGCGAGAAATAAAATTCCGTGACGGAGGTATTCTTTTTTGCTATACATTCTTGAAGTAATCGAAGATAACTTCAGGACCAGTCACGTGTACCGCCTGAATTCCTACTGCTTTAGCGCCTTCCACATTGGCGATTAGATCATCAAAAAATATCACACGATCTCCTGAAGTCCCAAGGTCAACAAGCATTTTTTCATAGATCTGAGGTGAAGGCTTGGCGAGTCCCATTTCATGACTTAAGAATACCCAGTCAAAGATTGGATCAAAGTTATCCAAGTCATGATCTTCCTGCAAAATTCTATTTACGGCATGGATATGTATCAAATTGGTATTGCTCAATACGCCCACCTGAAAATTTTCTCTCAATTTTGAAATTAATTCTAGCCGCTCTGTAGGAATTTTTAGCAACAAAGCGTTCCACAATTCATCCACTTTTTGGTCATTCCAGTCCTGCTGAAAGTACCCTCTTACCTCCTCTCTGAACTTACCGGAATCAATTCTTCCTACCTCATAATCCTTATGAAAATCAGTTAGATAAAAGCCATCCACCTTGTCATGAAACTCAGTAGAAACTTCAGCTTTGATACGTTGCAGAGCTTCATGGTAATCAATGTCAATAATGACATTGCCTAAATCAAAAATCAAAAAGTCTGCATCGGGTGCATTTTTCATTCGTAATATGGGTTGTGTATTTGCATTCAAATATGTAACATTGCACTCCCAAAACCAAGGTTTACGGCGAATTCAAGCTAAAACTGGAAGTTTTAATAGTACAGGGCCGATAGCGATCGGCAGGTTAGAGCAACTAACTCTCAAAAAACAATAAGGGCCTATAGCTCATTCGGTTAGAGCAACTGACTCATAATCAGTAGGTGCTTGGTTCGATTCCAAGTGGGCCCACTCAGTAATCAGACACTTACGATGAATACCTCGTAAGTGTCTTTTTCATTTGCACACGATTTGCACAAAAATGGTTTCTTTGCCTACACTTCATGCATAAAAAAGGCTTCTCCAAAAGAGGAAAAGTCTATAGTAAAGCAACTTCGTGATAAGTTAAATTTTCTAAGCCATCTTTTGGTTTTAATACATTGGCATGATTATTTACCCAAATTTTGCCTTTAACCTGAAAAACTAAAGGGGAATTTCTGCTTAATATATTTTCTCCATCTTCACCAAGTAGTATTAAATGATCATCGAAAATAAAATCATTAACATAATCAATGTCTCCGGATGCTCCATAGTACGGATATTGACCTGACATTCTAAATCGATATTCAGATTTAATTGGACGTCTTTTTCCATCTAAAAAAGATACTGCATCTTTTAATTCAAGAACCTCCCAATCCTCGGTAATCCATCCCAATTCGGTTTTTTTATAGCCGAGTTTTGTTAGTTGTTCCATGGTAAGGTGTTGATTTGGGCTTGTAGTACTATCAATTCTTCGATCAGTTTAGTAAAAGATGGACTATCTCCATAGATCATGGATTCTTGCATTTGTTTGTAATCTTGTTCCCATGCCCTTATTACATCATCTGGCGGGATAAATCCAATGGTCTTTGGCTGATGCAGTTCATAGTTCACTCCTGAGATTCTGGAATAGCGCCGTCTATGTGCTACGGTCTGATGATAAAATTCACGATCAACTAGCGCTTTCTCGCCAAATTCGGTCTTACTTAATTGGTAAATATCATACAGATGCCTGCTGAGACGCTCTATTCTCCGCTTTTCTTTTGGACGGTGATGCTCCTCATGAAGTAGGAAGATTTTTTCTAGAAAGGTTCGCTCAGGATTCACCAGCAGGATTTGTATAGGTTCGTCTGAATAGGCAGCCTCTTTGAAATAGTCCCCAACGAGAGATTGAATTGATACTCTTGTAAAAGGGTCCCGCAGCGATCTAGCTCCCAGCTCGATCTGCAGACCTGGCTTGAGGTAGCCATCGGTAACGGTCAATTTCGGGAAATAAATATCGATTTTGACGGGATCGTTATCAGAGCTTTTGGGCTCTATTGACAGCACTTTCACTTCTGGAAATCCGGCTTCAATAAAAGCTTGTTGCAATTCAGGAGCAAAAACCTCTAGTGCATAAGCGACTGATTGTCTTCTAAGTTTATCCAGTCGGCCTTTACCCAAGTCACCAGAAAACCCTAAAAACTCTCTGTCCAATGCCAAATCAATATCTTCGGAAAAGCGCTGGATCAATCCCCAACCTTTACTCAGCGAAGTCCCTCCTTTGAATAGCAATGAGCCTCCACATGACATGGAAAACACCAAATCTAAGGTAAGACTTAGCCACCAGTCTTTTTCTGCAGCTTCTGGTGAGATTCCACTTGCCTCTCCCACTGTTTCAAAAATGACATTTTTACTCTCGTTGGGTAAGACTATCCACTCGGCCAGATGTGATCTACATTTAGTCATGATCAGGCATTTTTGATTGTAAGAGAATTCGAATCCAAGCAGGAGCTAGGCGCAAGTCATGCTGTAAAAGGGTAGGATCTTCTTCTTCTATTCGCTTTCGGATCAGCTGTATTTCCTCCGGTCGGATTTGATCCTTACCGATGCTCTTCATCGCCTGAATCGCAAGTGTGCTGAGCTTTCCTTTATAGGATAAATTGCGGGCAGCTCCTTTTTTGAAAGTAATTTTTCGCTTTCCGACCTGGATTTTTCGGTCAGATGCATCGGTATAGAATACCACATTGATAGGTACTTGATTGGTCAATCCCAGTTGATAAAGTGCTTGGGCTCCCGTGGGTACGATACGGGCTTTGTCTCGCTTGGCTATGGCTCTAGCCACTTGCTCTACCGTGGGTAGGACTTTCCCCACAACAGGATCTTCCTTCGGACGTGTATAAATCCCCATTGCCATACGGGTCAATTGTTTTCGATCATGCAGTCGCTCAAGTGCTTTATTGATTCGTTTAGTATCAGCAAAAGCAATAAAATCTTCCGCAAACAAAAGTTCACCCTTAGGCTTTCTTTTTATATAGCTAATAATTTTATTTTCAACACTTTCCATACTTATTTTTCAATCTATTTTGTCGCAAATTTAGTAGATATTTGCGACAAAAAAATAAAGTTTTTGAAAATCAAAACTTGTGATTTCCAATTTTCAAATACTTTGAAATCACAAATTGTGACCTCAAACAAATCTAAAAATGAATAGCCCATTTTAGCCAGATGCTCACTCACTTTGGCCTCCCATTCATTTACTACACCAGACTAGTTCGGAAGCGGTTGATCGTAGCGCTCACCAAGTTCTTTAATCCGTTGCGTGAGTCGTTGGGAAATTCGTTGCATTTCGGTCTGAATGGTAGACTCCAAATAGGACATCCATTTGTGTTCTACAATAAGTGATTTTATTTCCTCCTCGGTCAGCTTTGCATATTGGCCCAAGAGCTTCTTATCCAGTTCGGCTTGCTTCTCTCTGATCTTCTTA
>NZ_MSSW01000039.1 GCF_002150685.1 Algoriphagus antarcticus | reverse complement strand
AATTCACCCGCATTGGCGAATGCGGGAACGCCGATAGCAGTAGTAACTACAGACATTAATGGAGTTGCCAGAAAAGCGACGCCAAGCATGGGGGCGAATGAGTATGAGTCGGCTGGACTGACACCATTGTCAGGAATTTATACGATAGATCTTTCTGGGAGTGGAGTCAGGAACTTTAGCACGATCCAGTCCACCGTGGATGCGATGGTGCTGAACGGGGTAGCTGGAGCGGTAACTTTTCAGATGGCTTCGGGCACTTATGCTGAGCAAGTGGTGATTCCGGATATATCAGGAGGAAGCAGTAGTAATACGGTGACCTATGAATCAGCCACAGGTAACCGAGCCGATGTGATCATTCAGTTCACCGCTACAGGAACAGCGGACAACTATGTGATCCAGTTGGACAATGCAAGTGATCTGATCTTCAGGAATCTGACATTAAAGGCATTGGGAGTAGGCTTTGGTCGAACGCTGGTTTCAGTAAACAGACTTGACAATCTTTTGGTAGAAAGCTGTGAACTGATCAGCCCGGATCTTGGAGGCAATAATACGAATGCAGGAAACGTACGCCTGGATCCAAGTATCTCAACTAATGTGCGAATGATCGGAAACCTGATCACAGGTGGAGACCACGGGATTATGTATCGAGGAGGAACGGGTAGTTACCGAGCTCCTGGTACGGAGATCAGGGACAATGAAATCACAGGCATGTATGCTTATGGGATTTACTTGAACTACTTGACAGGGACCAAAGTAGAGGACAACACAGTAACGATGCGAAGCACTTCCTGGTCAGGTTCCTACACCCTGGAGATGGAAAATGTCGAGGGTTCGGTACGAGTGACAGGGAACCGACTGAC
>NZ_MSSW01000038.1 GCF_002150685.1 Algoriphagus antarcticus | reverse complement strand
CGGAGCGAGATCGACTGGTTTACGCTTTCAGTTCAACGAGGGTGACAATGCCAACCCCGGTATTATCGCCAACAATTACATTCAGAGCAGCGGTAGCTATGCGCTTTACTTTTACTACAACACCAATCAACGTGTCTATCACAACAGCACCAACAGTACTGGGACAGGAGTGGGATTACATTACAACGGAGCGGCATCCTCGAACAACCTGATCAAGAACAATATTTTCAAGGCCAACACAGGCTATTCTGTAGATGTGCCGAGTTCCACAGGCTTGGTGGAAATGGACTACAATGATCTTTATACTTCAGGAACGAACTTGGGTAAATGGTCATCTACCAATGTGGCGGACTTATTGGCTTGGAGAATCATCTCCTCAAAGGATGCAAACTCCTTGAATGTCGAACCGCAGTATGTTTCTGCTACTGATTTATTGGCACAAAGTCCAAGCTTAACAGACGCTGGACAGGATTTGACTGCTGTGGTTTCAATTGATATTGATGGGAATCCAAGAACAGCTCCCGTCAGCATTGGAGCCAATGAGTTTGCTATAGCGGGAGTGCCTTTGATTGGAGACTATACGCTCGATCCTGCCGGTAGTGGTGTACGAAACTTCACCTCCTTTGCAACAGTTTCAGAAGCGTTGACTTTAAATGGAATTTCGGGTGCTGTTCGTTTCTTGATAGCAGATGGAACCTATAACGGCCAAGTCAATTTAGGTTCAGTTTCAGGAATCTCCGAGACGTTTACGATCACTTTTGAATCCGCAAATGCAAACCCTGATTTAGTTATTATTCAGCATACAACAGATTATACACTTAAGCTAAATAATGCCGAACACTACATCTTCAAAAATCTAACTTTTAAAACTACTGGAGACGCTCAAGTCATCCAAGTTAGAAACAGGGCTACAAATTTACTTTTTGAAGGACTAAAAATAGTAAGCCCTACTGCTACAGGTATCAGTGCAACAAAGAAGGCTATTGATATCTCGCCTTCATTTGGGCAAAATATCCGGGTGCTAAATAGCACAATTACAGGAGGAGTTTACGGTATTTATTTTAGTGTCAATGGCAGTAATAACAGAGCTTCGGGTACAGTTATAAGTGGGAATACGCTAGCTGATGTTGGCTTTAGAGGTATTTATCTGAACAACCAATTGAATCCTCAACTAATTGGAAACACACTAACTACCAGTTCTATTGAGGATCAAATCTCAATCTATGCTGAGAATGTTTCAGAAGGATTATTAGTAGCTAATAATCGGATAGTGAGTGGAAAGGGAAATGCATTAAGGCTTGTGAATATTTCAGGAACATCTACAGATTCCAATTTGATTTACAACAATTTCTTCTACTCAGAAGGACCAAATAGAGCAGTCTATTTATCTACTTCAAGCTACCTTCAGTTTTATCATAATTCGATCTGGAATCAATCCGCAGGGGCAGCTCTGGAATATGTCTCTGGAGGAAATAATAATAAATTCATCAATAATATTTTCCAATCTGGGACAGGCTATGCCTTGAAGCTGTCCAATACAGCTGCTATTGAGGAAAGTAACTATAACAACCTCTTCACTTCGGGAAGCAATCTAGGAGTATGGGGAGTTACTGTTCTTTCGGATATTGCTTCTTGGAGAAGTACTTCTTCTAAAGATTTGAATTCAGTTACTGTTAATTCAGACTTTTTCTCCACATCTAATTTGACTCCTCAAAATGAGGCATTAGCTGCCAATGGGCTTGATTTGACGGCCATTGTTTCCACAGATATTGATGGAAATCCGAGAACAATTCCTGTAAGCTTGGGGGCTGTTGAGTTCACAGCTGTAAATGGATTGGATATTTCTGCCAATGAAATAACTGCACCTGCATCAGATTGTGCTTTGACCTCTCAAGAATCAGTTTCGCTACGAATAGAAAACCTAGGAAGCTCTTTCGCAGAGAATATCACACTAGCCTATTCCATTAATGGCACCGAAATAGCTTCCGAAACTTTGCCCGTAGGAGTGGTTCTTTCTCCAGGTGAAACCTATACTTATACCTTCATTCAGAAAGCTGACCTCAGCTTAAAAAGTGATTACCTAATTCGGGGGTATCTGGTGGGAACCGATGAAAACTCATTAAATGATCAGACCGAAAAGATCATTACTCATTTCCCTGATATCATAGCTACCGTCACCCCTGACCAAACTATCTGTAAAAATACATTTGCTGATTTAGTTGCCACAGGAGGATCATCCTATCTCTGGAGTAACGGTTCTACTAGCGCTGCTATTACAGTATCTCCAGTTGTAACTACTACTTACTCAGTGTTAGTCAGCAACGCTAATGGTTGCTCAGTTGAATTATTTACTACTGTGGAAGTAGCAGATATTCCTAGTTTGGCTTTTGTTGGTGATGCGGGATATGAAAACGTTTTCGTTTCTCCAACAGTAGGAACAGACCAAACGGAATTTACTTTCCGGATTAGGTATTCGGAAGTGAATGGTTCTCTTCCTGGTGCAGGATATCCAAAAGTGGTCATGAATTCTTCACTTCAGAACCTAGAGTTTGCAATGGTAGAAGAAGATGTAGCGGATCTTGATGTAACCAATGGTAAAATATACAAAGTGAGCGTTTCTGGCTTGGCAAATGATGTCGATTGGAACACTCGAATTGAAGCTTCAAATAGCGGTGGTTGCTTTACAAATCCACTTACAAGTAATCGTCCTTTAGTAACTACCGACTTTTTGGATATTGGCATTTTTGCCAATGATATCTTATTTAGCAATGATGAACCGGCTGTAGGAGAGACCTTTACGATTACTGCCAAAATCACAAATACCTCTGATTACCTAGCTGAGAATTTTGACATCTATATTTTCGATGATCAGACGCTTATCAAAACAGATGTAATTGCATCTGTAGCACCTCAATCTTTTACGGAGTACTCGTTTGATTATGCCTTCACCAATTCTGGTTTTCATGAGGTCAAAATAGTGCTTGACTCTGCGCAGGTTCTGCTTGAGAAAAACGAGCTCAATAATTTTGCAATACGTTTCTACGCACTTCCGGAAGGGATTTCGGTTACAGCCAATACAAATAAATCAACTTACTTCCTTGATGAAAATGTAACCATTTCGGGACTGGCAAGCTTTACAGGCTTGGATCCGGCGGTTACGCCAAGGGTGAAAAATGCTATCGTTAGTTGGGTGGTAAGTGATGGAAGAGTCAGGACTACTTCTACTTCATCGCAGGGAAGTTTTTCTACCACCTTTGCTGGATTCCCTGTCACTGGTAATTATACTATTTCTGGAGTGGTGGACGATGGAAGGTTTGTGAAGCCATTTGGTCCTTTGAGTATCTCTGTGATACAGAATCCAGACATTACCGCAAAGGCAGATCTGGTCGGTAAGGTCACCATTGCTTTCGGTTCTAGAAATTATTTTCTAGCTGGAGAGCCGGTAAATGCCACCGCCAAGGTTACCAATGAAGGCGATGCTTTAGCCACGAATTTTGTGGTGCGATATGGCACTTGCGATGGAACCCTAGCTGAATTTGTGGTGGCTTCTCTGAATCCCGGTGAATTCATAGAGTATCCTTTTGTTACGATCCCCAGTACAATCAGCACTTGCACTAGTGGTAATTGCAATGTTTCTATAGTTGTAGATCCATTTAATCAGGTAATTGAAACAGCAGAATACAATAATTCAGATACGAAGAGTTTTAAAAATTATAGTGCTACTCCTGAATTGAGTCCTGAGATTTTCGGCTTTTATGCATTCAATCTAGAAGATCCTTATTCATTCAGTATCAGAGTGAGCAACAATGGCGGAATTGCTACTGCTGAGGTCGTGAATGTTAATGTTTACCTTGATGGAGTACTTTTTGATTCTAGGGATGTTCCGATTATCAATCGATGTGGTGCGGCGAGTTTTACACTTTCAAACACCTTTACAACCACCGAGACTCATACGATAGAGGTAAGAGTGGATGAGCCGATTGGTTCGGGTGAAATAGCAGAAGGGAAAGAGGATGACAATGTCGCTTTTAAGCAGATCGTTTATCTTCCCAAAAAGCCTGATTTGGTAACAGGTAATTATCTTCTATCTGTTGACCCAAAACTTCCAATTCCAGGGCAGAACTTCACCATAAAAGCTAAATTCTTTAATAATGGCTTTACGGATTTGGTAGATGCCTTTGAAAATAAAATCTCCATTCTAGAAGATGGAGTAGAACGCATTGAGACCGCTCGCTATACAGATGGGCTGGTCAAAAAAGCGGCGGATTCATTGGAGATTGTTACCCAAATAGGCAGCTATGGAAATCATAGTATCACTTTTACAACCGATAATCTGGATGAAATAGATGAGGTATCGAACGCTAATAATTCAGCAATATTACCGCTATGCGTGGATTTGAGCCCTTCTGTAGCTAGCCCTTCTGGAGTTTGGAGAGGTGGGTTCCAGGTTTACACTGTTCAAAATCTATATGCCTATATTCAGAATTCGGGAATATTTGTTCCGAGTACTGTAAATGTCAGGTTCTATCTAGATGATATTTTAATCAGCGAAATTACTGTTGATGAGGTGCCTACGAATTATTCAGGATATGGGAAACAAGTTTCTATTCCGTACATTTTTACAGAGGCTGGATCATTTATCTTAAAAGTAGTGGTGGATGAAACGGATGAGATTTCCGAATGTAATGAGGGAGATAATAGCTATTCCAGACAAATCACCATTAATTCCCCAGGACCAGATTTAAGAGTTCTACCACCATATATTTCACCTACCAAAATCAATCCTGATTTAGGTGAAGCAGTCAATGTATTTGTCTCTTTTGATAATTTAGGTATCGTTCCTGCTGGACCATTTAAAGTTCGCTTGAACGTGAATGGCGTTCAGCTAGGTGAGGATGTGCTGGTTGCAGGCGTAGGAGCAGGAGAAGATGGTACAGTTGCTATTACTCAATCTTATAGCAGTGTAGTAGGAGGGTTGAAAGAGCTTCAGGCGATCATAGATGTGGAAGAGGTCTTGGAGGATGCAAACCGGGCTAACAATTCTGCCATCAGAACAATTTTTGTGGGAGATGCGCCAAATTTATTCTTTGAGAATTTGGTGTTAAGCAAGGATTGTCCGGCAAATGGAGAAGCGATCACGGTTGATTTGTCCATTGGAAATGAAGGAGATTTGGGTACCGAGGGAACACTTATTCTGTACCATAAAATAGGGGATGAACTCCAAGAATTAGGAAGACAACAAGTAAGCGTTGGTCCGAAAAGTACTACTGCAATTTCTTTTGATGCCACCGTACTAAGCAACACCTTCGAACTGTTTGCAGAGATCGTTGATGCATATCCTTTTGAATATAATCTGGAAGATAATTCTATAACGAAAGCATATTGTGAAAATGTGAAATCCGTTCTTACTACTTCCGTAATAGGTTCGGGTATCATCACGCGAAGTCCAAACGAGAATAATTTTGAACTAGATTCAGAAGTTACCTTGACGGCTATTCCTGCACTGGGATGGAGTTTCAAGCAATGGCTGGGAGATGCTAGCGGTTCGGCAAGTGAGATCACGATTAACATGGATACTGATAAAAACGTAATCGCTGAATTCGAGGAGATCTTCAGGTTGGATATCAATATCACGAACGAAACCTGTGTTGATGCAGCAAATGGAAGACTTGAAGTACTGATTTTTGCT
Source organism: Algoriphagus antarcticus (assembly GCF_002150685.1). Lineage (GTDB taxonomy): Bacteria > Bacteroidota > Bacteroidia > Cytophagales > Cyclobacteriaceae > Algoriphagus > Algoriphagus antarcticus. Next base: position 1,931 of record NZ_MSSW01000038.1, on the reverse strand, counting down.
GGAATTGGACCTTTTACCTTGGAATTGTTCAAGGAAGGAAGCTCAATCAGCACATCGAGTTCAACTCTTTTCGAGAATTTATCTGCAGGTTCTTATGAGGTGAAAGTTACTGATTCCAATTCTACGCTGGTTTCAGAAACTGCTGAAATAATAGTGGGCGATTTGGAAGCTCCAAATATCAATGTAAAGCAGAATATCACTGTCAATCTCAACGAATTCGGAGAAGGTACTTTAACCATTGGGATGGTTGAAAATGGTTCAGTTGATAATTGTGGAATTGGGCAGTATTATTTCGAAGACGGCTTAAGTACCATTGATTTTAGCTGCGCAAATGTTGGGCTAGCCAATTCGGTGACTTACAAAGTCGTAGATACCAATGGCAATGTGGCTACGGAGGTTATTATTGTGACCGTAGCAGAAGAGGTCAAACCTGTAATCACGAATGTTCCTGCGAACATCGCGGTAGACTCAGACGCTGGAACTTGTGCTGCTGTAGTCACCTGGACTGCTCCGGATGCAACAGACAACTGTGGTATCGCTACGTTTACTTCTGATTTTGCCAGTGGAGACAGCTTCCCAGTTGGAGAGACCACGGTGACTTTTACTGCTACCGATATTCACGGCAATGAAGAGATTGCCAGCTTTACGGTGACAGTTACTGATGCCGAGAAGCCAGTAATCACGAATGTTCCTGCGAACATCGCGGTAGACTCAGACGCTGGAATTTGTGCTGCGGCAGTCACCTGGATAGCTCCGGATGCAACAGACAACTGTGGTGTCGCTTCGTTTACTTCAGACTTTGCCAGTGGAGACAGCTTCCCAGTTGGAGAGACCACGGTGACTTTTACTGCTACCGATATTCACGGCAATGAAGAGATTGCCAGCTTTACGGTGACAGTAACTGATGCCGAGAAGCCAGTAATCACGAATGTTCCTGCGAACATCGCGGTAGACTCAGACGCTGGAATTTGTGCTGCGGTAGTCAATTGGACTGCTCCGGATGCAACAGACAACTGTGGTGTCGCTTCGTTTACTTCAGACTTTGCCAGTGGAGACAGCTTCCCTGTTGGAGAGACTACGGTGACGTATACTGCAACAGACATTCATGGAAATGCGGAAACTGCCAGCTTTACGGTGACAGTAACTGATGCCGAGAAGCCAGTAATCACGAATGTTCCTGCGAACATCGCGGTAGACTCAGACGCTGGAATTTGTGCTGCGGCAGTCACCTGGATAGCTCCGGATGCAACAGACAACTGTGATGTCGCTTCGTTTACTTCAGACTTTGCCAGTGGAGTTAGTTTCCCAGTTGGCGAGACCACGGTGACTTATACTGCAACAGACATTCATGGAAATGCGGAAACTGCCAGCTTTACGGTGACAGTAACTGATGCCGAGATGCCAGTAATCACGAATGTTCCTGCGAACATCGCGGTAGACTCAGACGCTGGAATTTGTGCTGCGGCAGTCACCTGGATAGCTCCGGATGCAACAGACAATTGTGGTATCGCTACGTTTACTTCTGATTTTGCCAGTGGAGACAGCTTCCCAGTTGGAGAGACTACGGTGACTTATACCGCTACAGATATTCACGGCAATCAAGAAGCTGCCAGTTTTACGGTTATAGTAGCTGATATTGAGAAGCCAGTGATAACAACCAACGGAAATCAGAATCTGGAAGCAGAGACTGGACTTTGCGAAGCAAGCTTCACGGCGACTGCTTCTGCGACAGATAACTGCTCGGTCGGTGATCCTGTAGGCTTGAGAAGTGACGGTCAACTCTTGACTGATCCTTATCCTGTTGGAGAGACGACCATTGCTTGGAACGTCAGCGATATCCACGGAAATCCTGCTACTGAAGTAATCCAAACCATCACAGTAACTGACAACGAAGTTCCACTGATAACTTGCCCCGTTGACATCAGTAGTAC
>NZ_MSSW01000037.1 GCF_002150685.1 Algoriphagus antarcticus | reverse complement strand
CTTGCTGGAACCTATATGCCAAGGTTGATACTTGTCTCTACCGATCAATTGTCCCGCTGCGACAAAACTCTACCGATCGTGCCGTTGGCACTCTTGGTTTATATCTCGAATGCACATACCCTGAATCTCGCTTCGCTGTATTCAGGGCTGTTACTGATTGTGCCGTTGGCACAAGTGTTCAATCGAATTTCCGAGCCCCTTGCCAAAGGCAAGACCTATAAAAGCCCAGAATGAAATTCTGGGTTAACGGGAGGAAATTGATAGTAATAGAGTGCCAACGGCACGATCTGTAATGAATTATATAACCGCAAAGAACACCAATATGTGCAAAGATTAGGCTTGTTTTGCTTCTTCAAAAGCTAGACTTTGATAAACTATGTAATAGAAATTTTATGATTGATATTTAGCTGAAAACACCATCAAAACTCTACCGATCGTGCCGTTGGAACTCTTGGTTTATATCTCGAATGCACATACCCTGAATTTCGCTTCGCTGTATTCAGGGCTGTTACTGATTGTGCCGTTGGCACAAGTGTTCAATCGAATTTCCGAGCCCCTTGCCAAAGGCAAGACCTATAAAAGCCCAGAATGAAATTCTGGGTTAACGGGCGAAAATTGATGATAATAGAGTGCCAACGGCACGATCTGTAATGAATTATATAACCACAAAGACCACCAAGGTTCCCAAAGATTAAGGCTTGTTCTTCTCCAGAAGCTGGACTTGTCTTATTCTTAGTTTCATCACATCTTCTACTTACCACTCACAAAACTTACTACTTACTACCTTTTACACTACAACCTCAGACTTACAACTTTACACTTACTACCTTTTACACTACAACCTCAGACGCACAACTTTCACCACTTACCACCTTTTACTTTTCACTTTTAACTCCAAGATTACTCATTAAAAAAAGGCTTCATCTCGTTGTGGATATTTTCACGAAGAGCTTTTAGCTTGGTAGCGTATTCCTCCAGTTTTTTCTCCTGATCAGTTTGAGGGATCCATGGCTTCACTTTCTGGGGAGATCCGTTTTCATCCACCGATACGAAAATGATGATGCAGTGAGTCTTTTTCTCAAATTCTTTATGGGAGAAATCCCTAGAATATACTTCCACCATAATGTGTATGCTGGAACTTCCGGTATAGATCACCGTGCAATCGACTTTGATCACCTCACCGATATTGATGGGTTTGTAGAATCGGATACCACCCACATAGACCGTCACGCAGTAGGATTCAGACCATGTTCGGGCGCAGGTATAAGCCGCTTGATCTATCCATTTCATCACCACACCTCCGTGTACTTTTCCTCCAAAATTGATATCGGAAGGTTCGGAAATAAACTGGAAGGATGTTTTATGTGAGGTTTCCATAGTTCTGAGTGGTTTTATTAGGGTTGCTAAGCTAAGGGATATTTCGGTTTTTTGGAATTTGGGGTAGGTTAAGACACAGGATCTATCATTACGAAATTTTGATTGGTAAATTTCCGTTAACTTATCAGAAGTATAGCCACGTAAACCACTACCAGCAATGAAAAAGCCAATATTAGGTACACAGACTTTTCTACCAGACAATCAGGAACGACTGTTGGCCTATGAAAAATTTGTCAAACAAAGCTCAATTAGAAAAATAGATGAGAAGCCTCTTTACACAGGTAGGTATTTTGTGATTCTGAGAAATGGTAACAAGAGTTTTGAGTTTGCCCAAAATCTATTCGAATCCAAATTAGGACTCTCAGTCGCCCATAGCTCTGATTTTCGTGCTGAATCTATCAATGAAAATAGCCTTCAAAATGCCGATGCTTTGATCTATGAACATCTTGGAGTTGTGCTAGTTGGTTGCGATGACGAACAGATCCAAATTCTGGAATCTGCAAATGCTGACTTTATAATCGAACCGGAGAAGGTAGTCTATGTCCCCGAAGACGAGCCTGCACCATTAAATACTCCTTCCACTTGGGGAATTGAGATCACTAAAGCCATGAGCTCGCAATATACCGGGCGGGGTGTTAAAGTTGCCGTCCTGGATACTGGTTTTGATGTCAGTCATCCTGATTTTGCAGGTAGAAATATTACCACAAACTCTTTTGTCCCAGATGAAACTGCCGAAGACGCCCATGGACATGGAACCCATTGTATCGGAAGTGCATGTGGCTCGGTAGATAGTAATGGTCTGCGGTATGGAGTGGCATCTGAATCTTTGATTTACGCTGGTAAAGTCTTGAGCAACCAAGGGAGCGGTGCACAATCCTGGATTTTAAATGGGATTACCTGGGCTGCAAACAATGGCTGTAAAGTAATATCAATGTCTCTGGGTTCACAGGTTTTTCCAGGACAGAGCTTCGATATGGCTTATGAGAGAGCGGCACAGTTTGCGATATCAAAGGGAGCGGTGCTGGTGGCTGCTGCAGGCAATGAAAGTAGACGCTCTTGGAATCAATTCAATCCCGTGGGTAGCCCGGCAAATTGTCCTTCCATACTTTCCGTTGGGGCGCTGGATTCAAATTTGGCGGTGGCTGACTTTTCCAACCGGGCGATCAACTCAACCGGCTTGGTAGACATAACAGGGCCTGGTGTGCTGATCTATTCTTCCTGGCCTATGCCAATGCGATACAGAACCATATCAGGAACAAGCATGGCTACTCCGCATGTGGCAGGAATTTTAGCACTCCTCTGGGAACAAAACCCAACTTCCACTCCAGATCAAATTATTGAGCAATTAAGGAATACTGCACAAGAACTTCCTTTGATGCCTGAAGATGTCGGAGTTGGTTTATCGATAGCACCTTAACCCCAAAAAGATGAAAAATATAGTAATTACCCTTTCAGAAGACTGTTTGGAGAGATTAAATGCTGTCGCAGATTCTTTGAGTAAAGAAGGATTGACTATTACCCATCTCTATGAATATGGTGTAATTACCGGTTGTGCTGACGAGTTGATCATTAAATCCCTTCGTGCCCGTCAGGAGATAGTTTCGTTGACAGAGGAGAAACAAGTGAATATCTCACCGCCTGATTCAGAAATTCAATAAATCATATGGGTGTCGGAGTAACGGTACGTAACTCAATCTGGCCTAAACTTTACTTTGAAAAAGAAGAAGATCCCAGAGCTATATCGAGTGGGAGGTTTGGTTTATTTATATCTATAATTCCGGTAAAATTTCTTTCTACCAAAAAGCACCAACGTTTCTACAGATTCATCGAACGTTCTTCAAAACTCCTCAAACGTTTTGATTGCTCTGTTAAACTTCTGACGGATGTTCCAAAAGCATTGATCTACTGACTTTCAAGTCCCATTTATGGGAGTCCCTTGTTAACCCTCGTTTTTTTTCTTTGGGTATGTTTTCTTTTAGTTTTTATTAAACCATATCTAAGATCATCGTAAAGTAAACTTATCACTAAAATTAAGGCTCCCAAAAGCAAGGTGTTTAATTTCCAATCAGCTTTAGAATATAGAAATCCACCAATTATTCCTCCCGAAAAGAAAAATGAAATAATATAAATCCGAAGTCTAATATTCGCTTTTAATTTTTCTTTTTGAGGATATGATTTTGGGAAAAACAAATGGGAAATATCAATCCCTAAATCTGTAAATAGCCCTGTGAGGTGGGTTGTTCTTACTATGGCATCTGAAATTTTTGTAACAAAGGAGTTTTGTAACCCCATTGCAAAAAGCAACAAACAAATAATTAGGTCAGGGTATTCTATGGGGATAAAATAATTGGTGATTGGGATTGAAATCAAAATCAGACATTCTATTAGTGTGGGTAACACAAAAACATTAAGTCTTCCATTTTCTTGGAATTTTTCTATTAGAAAACTTGATGAAAAAGAACCAAGTAGAAAAGAGAAAATGTACAGGAAATAGATTGTTCCTTTCCAAAAATCAAAGTTTGCGACATCGTTTATAAATAGCGCAAAATGTCCAGTCACATTAGTGGTTAATTGCTGGTAAGCCAAAAATCCACTAACATTCACAATTCCGGCTACAAACGATAAAATGGTGGCGATTTGCAGATTATGCGTTGCAGTTCTGCTTTTGCCTTGATGTCTGAACATTCAGAATTTTGTTGCTTTGTTTTTCTCAAATTACACTGTAACGGGGTATTTGCAATGCTTCGGCTGATGATCTAAGAGATATTTCATCGATGGTAAAAGGAAAAACGGGATAGTATAACATCCCCACAAATCAATAATTCTTCAAAGGATACGATTTTATAAATCCATGGTACACTATTCATCTAAAGATGTTTTTTCTGAACGGCTTTTTCTTAAATCTTCCTTAAATTCAAAATTTTCAGGTATTTTAAATGAGCCCTTAAACGATTTAACAATGGGAGTTAGTTTTGGTTTTGCCTTTTTCTTTTTTTCCATGGATAGGGTTTATGAAATTTATCGGATTGTTATTTTACATTGTATGTACCTTGACTGGTGAATATAGACCAAAAAGATGGTCGTTCCAACGGGTGAAATGCGTAGGATTCATGAACACGAATGAATATAAACACTTAGTGAATAAAGTCCCTTAAGCGCGGGGGTAATCCCGAGTATCGGGATCATGCCGAAGTCCTAAGCTCTGACTTTCAGAGATAAGCCAAAAATAGTAGATAGAGCAGCGATAGGCACAAGGATATTCATCTTACCGAGAGGGCCGAGCGTAAAGAAAACTTCCAGTGGAAGTTTTTAGCGAGGAGTCAGGATGCAGGGAAGGCTAGATGTCGTGAACATTTAAGAGAAGTCAGCCGAGGTCATAGTAGCTATGAGGAACGAGCCATAAGAACCATGGATGTCTCACAGAAGTAGTGAAAGCCTGTCCCGAACTTGGTTCGGGAGACTGAACATCTTGTGAAATGAAAACCTGTCTGCCGACAAGTCAGGTTCGATAAGGAGCCTTTTTGTAGCCTTCTCTTAAAAGTAATGGAAAGGAATAGCTGGTGTAAAGAGCGACTATTCTATGCTTGATGAACCGCCATATACAGCCTGTCCCAATTTTTATCGGGAAGACCCGACCCCGAAAGCTTTCGGGGGTGGTGTGTTAGGCAACGTTTTTATCTGCGTATTTTATTATTTCGTTTAGTTCTTTTGCTTTATTCTCTTTTTCCTCTTCGATGTCATAATCGTCTTGAATTCCAAGCCAGAATTTGGCAGAGTTTCCAAAATATTTACTCAATCGTAAAGCCGTGTCCGCTGTAATTCGGCGATTTCCTTTTATGATTTCCGAAATTCGGGTCTGTGGTATTTTTAAGTCTTTTGAAAGTCGATACGCAGTAATTTCGAAAGGCTCAAGAAATTCGTAATTCAAGATTTCTCCAGGATGAACATTTGATAACTTTTCCATTTTTTTTTTTTAGTGATAATCAATTATTTCCACTTCACTTGCGTTTCCTTTATCCCAAATGAATATAATCCTCCATTGTTTGTTAATCCGAATACTGTAAAATTCGCTTAATTTCCCGGTCAGTTTTTCAAGTCGGTTTGATGGTGGAATTCTCAAATCGAAAATATCTTGCGAGTTGTTCAACATTCTTAATCTCCGACGTCCAACGTTTTGAGTTTCAATCGGCATTTTCTTAACTCGGATTCCGTTCCAAATGTGTTCGGTTTCTTTTGAACCAAAGGATAATATCATATCTTTTACGTTACTAACGTCAAAGGTGAGTATAATTTTTGAATATTTGCAGAATTTTTTTTCAAATGTTGCCCAACATAATATATCCCCAATTGGGGTTATTTTTCATATATCCAATTGCGGTTATCCTTCATATAGAGTGGTATGCGCAATAGGATATTAAATCAACATATAACCCATCACCTCACCCCAGAATCTTATCAAACAACTGATGTGCCTGTTTCTCCGCTTGGGAGGAAAGAGCAATCTTTTGATCTTTGAGTTCCTTTACCCAATCCAGGTATTTTTTGGAAGCGCTTTCTTTGGCACCCAGAAAATGGGTAAGCGATTGTATCGAAAGCTGGGTGGAGTACCAGGGTTTGAGATTTTCTTTTAGCACTCGGATTTCCTCATGTATTCCAGATACGAATATAGTATTGAAACCCAGGTGAATCAGCGTGTTTTCCAGCATGATAATACTGCGCAATCCTTCAAAAGTGTCCTTCAGCGCCTTGCTACCCATACTTGCTTTATGATCCTCATGGAAAAATTCCAGTTCTTCCTGAATGATCTGATTCACGGCAGTATGAATAGCTAAAGGTTTGATGCCTCGGCTGGCGTTCATGGCTTTTTCGTAGAAGTCATCCCAGCTTTTCAGCGTACTGCCGACAATCAGATCAAAAGCATCCGTGTAGAGTTTCTTTTTGTGCATGTCAAGATGAATTCGGTAGCCATTGTATTTGATCCCCAATTTGTGCTCACGATCATTCAGACTTTTCTCCGCCAGTTTGAAATGATGAATTTTGCGCAAGCTTCTCTTCATTTCTTTGAAATCCGAAAAAATATTGAAATTCAAACCTTCGATTTCAAAATGAACCTTCGCCATCAAGTCTGCATACAGCTCCAGAAAGTCCATTTTACCAAGAAGCTCTATTGCTTTTTTCGATTTGATATGCTTTCCCAATCCCAAAAAAAGCGCCTTCGCCTCTTGGTGTTGCAACTCAAAAAGCTGAAAGACAGGAGATACCTTTGCCTGCATAGATTAGGAGATTCTGACCAGCGTAGCGCCGTAGCCCCACTGATCTTTTTGCGTGTCCTGAAAGTACTTAATATTTTGGTGTTGACTGAGGCGCTTGTGAATTTCTTTGCGAAGCACGCCATTTCCGATGCCGTGGATAAATGTGATTTCATCCATTCCCGAAGCTATAGCCTGATCCAGATTTCTGTCGAAAGACTCCAGCTGCACACGGAGCATCTCAGAATTGCTCATTCCTTTGGGGTCTGTTGCCAGTTTTTCAATATGCAAATCAATCGATCTGGATGGTTTTACGGCTTTTGGAGTTTCGGGCTTTGGCCTGATTTGATCCAGTTCCTGATTGAGCGCGCGGATATCGAGCTCTTTAGTAGTCTGCTCCAGGGGAAAAATGTAGGCGGTTTTATCCAGGCGAGGTGCCTTGCTGAGATGTTTGAAAAACTGCGTTGGCTTCATCTTCAGCTGTCGCTCAAAAGCTGGAATTGCTTTCTCCAGCGTATTATGAATGGGAATAAAGCGCAGTAAAAATGCTGGCCATTCGTCCATTTCCTTCAGTAGTCTATCATCGAATTTCTTCGCCTCGCCAGGATTAAGCGTGGCAGCCAGAAGCGTTCGTTGATTAGTTCCAAAGACCTCAGAAGCATGTGCCAAATAGGGCTGACGGCTGTCGTTGATCAGATAGAGGCTCAGACTTTGGTCGTTGATGGGTAGAAAAGCAAGGTAAAGCCCTTGATCTTTTGTGCCTGAAATAGGAAGAGGCGTGTCAATTTCCTTCTCTTCCACAGGCTTTTCTCCAAAATACTGCTTTTCAGATTCGTGGATCAGAACCAATTCTGACTTCAGAGCAGGAATGATAAATCCGTCCTCGATTTCTATCTGCATTCTACCACTAGAGGAAATTTTGCGGATTATTCCTTCTTCCTTTCCGTGAAGTAGTCTTACTCGGTCTCCGATATTCATTGATTCAGGGCTGATTTGTAGGTGTCGATTGCACGTTGCCTTGCAAATTTATGATCTACAATCGGTTTTGGGTACTTATCCGAGTTTATTTCAGGAATCCATTTTTTGATGTACTTCCAGTTTTTGTCAAATTTCTCCTGCTGCGAACTGGGATTGAATACCCGAAAGTAAGGCTGCGCATCTGTGCCGGTGCCCGCAGCCCATTGCCAACCGCCATTATTTGAGGCCAATTCATAGTCCAGCAGTTTCTCTGCGAAATAGGTTTCTCCCCATCGCCAATCGATCAAAAGATGTTTGGTGAGAAAGGAAGCCACGACCATACGCACCCGATTGTGCATGTAGCCTGTAGTGTTCAGTTCTCTCATGCCAGCATCTACAATGGGATAGCCAGTCTTTCCCTCGCACCAGGCGGCAAATTCTTCTTCATTATTTCTCCATGGAATCCTATCATATGCTGGCTTAAATGCCTGATTGACTACCTGCGGGTTCAAAGCCAGGATCATCATGTAAAACTCTCTCCAGATCAATTCATTCAGGAAAGTAGCATTAAGGTCCGCGGCTTTTACTGCCAGTTTTCGGATGGAAATCGTACCAAAGCGTAGGTGAATCCCCAGCCTGGAGGTTCCGTTTTTGGCTGGAAAATCACGGGTTTGACTGTAGTGCGAGATGATTTCCTCATCAGCGGTTTTGGATGGAATGGAGATATCGCTTTTCATAAACCCCATATTTTCCAAAGAAATAAGTTCCAGAGGTTCGGTTTGCATCAGATTTTTCCAATGCATGGGTTTGAAGTCCTCGAGCTTTGATGAGTCAAACTTGCTCAGCCAAACCTTGCTGAAAGGAGTGAAGACCTTATAGAATTCCCCTGAGCCATTCAGGATTTCTCCCGGCTCGAAAATCATCTGATCTTTGTAGCGATGCAATTGAATTTTCTGCTGATTCAGCAAGCGAGCCACCTTTTCGTCCCGACATATTGCGTAGGGTTCGTAGTCCCGATTGGTGTGTACTGCCTGTATTTCGTAGGATTGGAGCAGCTCTTTGAAAATAGCTTCAGGATCACCGTATTTGACTAGGATCGAGGCTCCTTTTTTCGCTAGTTCCTGATGAATTAGGCTGATCTGATCGTAGATAAATTCCACTCGGGCATCGGCTTTATTCTCCAGCTTATCGAGGATGTTTTTGTCAAAAATAAAAATCGGAAGGATATTTTCATTTTCCTGAAGTGCCTGAAATAATCCGTGATTATCTTCCAATCGAAGGTCTCTTCGAAACCAAAAAATGCTTACTTTCTTCATGAGTATTTTATTCAGCTAATCAGTAAATGTGTGTAATTGTTTATAATTAACACATATCAAATTTCAATCATCTATTTCGCTCTTTCAGAGCTGTTGTATATTTCCGTTCACTTTTTTAACCAGCCTTGTCGAGCTGGGCTTTGGTATATCGGGCTTTCAGTTCTGTTAGGCTTTGAAGAAGTTAATTGCGCTCTCTGTGTTGCCCTCCGCGTTCTCAGTGGTTAATTATCCTTTATTAGAAACCACCTTCTTTCAGCATTCTTATTCTTCTTTCTTTATCCAAAGAGTCTAATCTTTCTTCGATATTATCCAATTGAATTGGTTTCCATTCTTTTTTATTTTCAAACTGATACCGTAAGAAATCATCCTGATCGTTGATGATCAATTTTTCGTTTTTCTTTCTGGTTATTTTTTTGAAAAGCTCCGAGAATGAATTGAAAGCAACGCTTTGGGATAATGATACACCGTAGGTTGATACGTTTTCGGAAAGAGAAAGCGAGGTGAAAGTATTGTAGTTATTTCGGTTGAAAATCCGAATTCTGTAGACCCCATCTTTAGTAAGCATATATTCTGCCTGCCAATCGCCGATGATGGAAGAGGCGCTCGCATTTCCCTGATTATTTGTAAATCCACCATCTCGTGACACACGAAGACGGCCATCGAGGAATGTGTAAGCTACGCTCAGCTGGAAAGTTTCCAGTGCATTCTGATCCAGACTGGCCACATCCAGATCTACTTCCAGGTTTTTATCTACTTGTCCGAGGAAACTGTTAAGCTGAGAAGACAGCAATTGACCCAAACTGGAGGATATATTGGATACACCTGAGAATTGACCTTCAGGTGAAAAGGAACGAGTCATAATCACCGAGAAAACCTGGCGATTCATCTCCTGTTCGTCATTGGCGATCTTGTTTTGGAAAGAAGAAATGGTCGTCTGAGCTTCTCCGCTAGAAGGGAATTCTGTGAAGTCAAATCCAAAACTGATATCGGGTGAGAGCAACTCCCCATCCAGATTCAATAATACTTTAACTGGGTACCTTCGATTGGAAGTAGAGTTTTGGTTATCGGCAGTCACAGTATTTATCAGCAGCGGTTGCAGGGACACACTTTCGGTGTATTCTGCCGAAATGTCCATTATTCCTGCGTAAGGGTCTCCATACCAGGTGATTCGACCACCAGGTTTGATGCTGAATTGTTTCTTCACCACATTATAAAGGGAGAAATTATACATTCCTTCAGTGATTTCGTAGGTGCCATTCAACGTAAAATTCCCTTGCGTATCGATGTTCATGGTGAGGACACCTCGACCGCGCCCAGAGATTCCTTCTTCTGTCTGGGGGTCAATAATGATCTCTGCGTAAGCATCAGGAGTAATATCAAGCACAAAATTCATTCTTACATTCTCTATTTCCAGTCTATTGATTTCTTCGGCGATTTGCTTGATGCGCACTGTATCCTGAATGTTGATCATGTGAATAAAATCCTCCTGAGCTTGGGTATTATTACTGCGTAGAGGAATATAGATTCGGGTGTTTGGTCGGCTGGTTACTCTGGCGTTGATGTCCATGTTTGTGGTGGTACCGACCACTTCTGCGGTTCCGGTGACGAAAGCTGTACCATAAAACGTCTCATTGTCCACATCCGTGGTATTCATCACCTGGAGGTTGTTGAGATTGGCTTTGATATCCAATCGGATATTTTTAAATCCCTGGTGGTTGATGCCGCCAGTAAGTGTAGCTCTATTACCAAACAGATCGTTGAGGACCAGCTGTTGAAGGCTCACCTGAGAGGGTTTGAAAAGAATATTTCCATTGAGAAGGTAGGTGGTCTTGAGATAGTTTACGGTGAGTTTTCCATCGTTCAATCTTCCTGTTCCATCGATTTGTGGATTTGCCATCGTGCCGCCAAGGTTCATTTTCCCAGAAATAGTGCCTCCCATATCGGATAGATAATTGGATAAAAAGGGCTCCAATATGACCAGACTAGCTTCATTCAATGCGGCGTCCATGTACAGCTCTTGATTCTCCACCAGCATATATCCACCAAGATTAATAGTCTCTTTGCCTTGACTGACATTTGTCAAAGAGACCTGCAATCGCTCCAAATCAAGATCTGCTTTTGCACTCATGTCACCAATTGGGAATTGGTTAATTGCAAAATTATTTAGGGTGAAATCTCCCTGTATCAGAGCTTTTTCAAAAAGATTCTCAAAAGAAATCAAGCCATTGGCAGTGCCATCAAAATCTTGCGGGAAAAGTGTATTAAGCAAGTCAATGTTTACATTATTCACTGCCAGATTCAATCTGTCCTCTGGTTCGCTGCTCGCTTTTCCCTGAAGAGAAATGAATTGATTCTCATTGAAAATCTTCAGGCTGTCCACTTGGATCAAACCAGGAGTGATGGTGATCAGGTTGAGAGAATCAAATTTCCATTCCCGGTTAAGTACTTTTAAAGAGGATGGTTCAAAAGCAAGCTGTGTATTTAGGGCGGAGAAACGAGCCGTAGCATTCACTCGGGCAGAACTTTGGGTGGAGTCCTGATCCAAGGTAAAGTCAATGTCCATTTCATCCTTGTCCCATATCGCCTCAAAACCAAAGTTGGTAAACTGAAGTGTCTTGCCTATTTCTTGTGTCTTGGAATAGACATAGAAAGAGGCTAAAATATCCGGGCTGTTGATAAGTTTGGAGGTGTTAAAGTCAATATTGATGTTTTGGGCCGAGTTATTTTTGAATTTCAGGGTATCTATGCTGGTAAAAAAGTTGAAGATGGTATTCTCCTGAGTTTGATAGAAAGCACCTTCCAACAGCATGTTTTTTGAGAGGCTGAGATCAGGCTCGAAAAGCTGAACTATGGGATTGATATTGATCAGCCGCAAGTTAAGGTCGAGGTTATAGATCTCAGAGAAATTTCGCTCTAGATCTGCTATAGGTTGTTCTTCGTTCAGGACGATAGCGATGTATTGCTGGAGGAGTATATCTAGATCTCTCCCCATTTGCTCTAGGTTAAACTGTCCTGATGCAGCAGCAACGAGGTAGTCCGAATTGATGGACATCGTACGGGTACCTCCAGCAAATAGCGATTGGAAATTGAAATCACCCACATCCAAGAATCTATCTTCATAGCTTACTTGTATGTTGCGGAATCTCGCAATCCCTTGGATATCGTCCAGTTCGATGCCTTTGACATCGATATCGAGCTTTCCACTGATGAAAGTAGCCTTTTCGGTGAAGTTCAACCGATCCAGAAATGCAGTATCGATTTGCAGACTCATCCGTACAGAATCGGTGGATTCGCGCAGGTTTAGTTCTCCACTTGCATTGATTTTTAAGTTTGGATCATTTACGGCCAGATTTCCTCTGAATAGATCCAGCCCATATGTAGCATTAGTTTCGATGTTGGTATACACGTAGTTTTTGAAGCCAAATTTGGAGACGTCAGCATCCACATCAATCAGTAAATTTTCGATGGAATTCCCCGTGGTATTTACACGACCTTTCAAACTGACTTTCTGTAGTAGTTCTCTGTTTTCGGCTATCACGCCTATGTCAAGATTCTGTGTAGTTATATTAGAAACGGTAGTAGGAAGGCCATCCACCATATCGAAATTCACCCGACCCGTGATATCTCCAATGGAAGTTTTGAATTCTCCATTGGTATCAAATCGATGTAAATAGCCAGCAAAATCTGCAGTGAGGCGGATTGTGTTGAATTTGTTGATTTGCCTGGAAATATTATCTGGTAGATAAGGAGCCAGATCTCTGGCTAAAATGGTTGAGTTTTTCAGCGAGAGATTGATATAGGTATCCTCGATATTGGGAAGTCCATCCAATCTAAAAGCACCGAAAATCGCTGTCTTTTCGCCAATTCTGATCAGAAGCTCTTCTGAGCGAAGATCGGATACCGGACCAGCCACTTTTCCAGATAGGTAGATCTCATCATCAATATCGGGAAGTGCTGGCGCAAAAAGTTTCAGATCTCCTAAGTCAAGCTTGGTCTCCTCCAAATTGGTGATGATTACCACCTCCTCCTCGAAATTGGAAAATGCTGCGGGGGTTGCGTATTCAAATCTGAGAAAGTTTTTGATATGGCTATTGGCAGATTTCAGACTTAGTTTATCAAACTCCATGAACTCCCGCGCATAGGTCATATCAGTTTTGAGCTCTTTGATCTCAAACCCAGAAGTCAGCTCTGTTCCAGTCAGCATTTTTACATCAACTCCAATCTCGGGGCCTTTCAGATAAAAGTCCGATGCATTCAAGGTGATGTCAGAAAATCGGAGCCTATTGTAATTTAGACCTTTGGTGATCGCATCTGTGATCTCATTTACGATGAAGATCTCAGAGTTTCTCAGCTCTATAGAATTAATCTGAAACTGGGTGGGACTATTACTTGTACTTCCCGAACTGAACATATTCGCCAATTCCTCCACCCAGATATTGATATTCATGGCAGAATCACCATCGTGGGTGAGTAAGTGCAGCTTTGCATCTTCCATCCGTACAGAATTGATCGTCGTGATTCCAGGGGGAATCAGTGACAGTAATTCAAAGTCAGCATTGATCTTTTTGGCACCGATCATCAAGCTGTCCCGATGATCTCGGATGATCACATCGTCTAATTCAAGCGCATCCCACCAAGTAAGTTGGATCTTTCCTATCTCTGTGTGAAAAGTTGAATTGTTATTGAGAATGCCTGTAACTGTGTCGATTACCTTATTTTGAACCCAAGTGATCTGGAGACTCAAAGCTACCACGATAAGTAGCATGACCAATGAAAAGATGATCCATAGTAGTATCCGAAACGCTTTGTGCAAAAAATCCTTAACTTTCGCGTTCTTTTCCAATGGGTACCAACGATATCATTATTCTAGCAATTGAATCCTCGTGCGACGAGACTTCCGCATCCGTAATAGCTGACGGCAAAGTACTTAATAATATTGTCGCCACGCAATCGGTTCACGAAAAATATGGGGGTGTAGTTCCCGAGCTTGCCTCGCGTGCACACCAAGAAAACCTTATTCCGGTAATTCAGGAGGCTATTTTGACCTCAGGAATTTCTAAGGATCAACTTTCAGCAATTGCTTTTACCCGAGGTCCCGGGCTGATGGGTTCTCTGCTGGTAGGAGTGAGCTTTGCCAAGGCTTTTGCCTTTGCGAGGAATATTCCGCTGATCGAGGTGAATCACATGAATGCGCATATTTTAGCACACTTCATAGAAGATCCCAAGCCGAGTTTTCCATTTATCTGTCTGACTGTGAGCGGTGGTCATACGCAGTTGGTTTTGGTGAGAGATCATCTGGATATGGAAGTGATCGGAGAGACACAAGATGATGCAGTAGGAGAGGCTTTTGACAAAACGGCCAAGTTATTGGGCTTGCCTTACCCAGGTGGTCCGCTTATTGACAAATATGCCAAGGAAGGAAATCCGAAAGCTTTCCAATTCCCGATCACAAGAATGCCTGATTTGAATTATTCCTTCAGCGGGATCAAAACGGCAGTTCTTTATTTCCTTCGGGATCAGCTGAAAAAGAATCCGAATTTTATCGAGGAGAATTTGGCTGATCTTTGTGCCAGCATACAATACGCTCTGGTCGAAATGCTTTTGATCAAGCTGAAAGCGGCGGTGAAGGAGTATGGTGTGAAAGAAGTCGCAATTGCCGGAGGGGTATCAGCCAATTCAGGTTTGAGAGAGACCTTGACTCAGCTGGCTGCGCAAAGAGGATGGAACTTGTACATTCCAAAATTCGAATATTGTACAGACAATGCCGCCATGATTGCCATGGCAGCACATTACAAATACCTGAAAGGAGAATTTTCATCGATGGATGTCACTCCTCTCGCAAAAATGAAAATCTAAGCATGGCTAAGGATAATAAATTTGACAAAGTCATAAACATAAAGAACAGAAAGGCAAGTTTTCAGTTTGAATTTGTAGATACCTACGTAGCTGGAATGGTGCTGAAAGGAACGGAGATAAAGTCCATCCGTGAAGCAAAAGTATCGCTTAATGAAGCCTTCTGTCTCTTTTTGGATGGAGAGCTATATGTGCGCCAGATGCACATCTCGCCTTATTCTATGGCGGCTAGCTATAATCATGTAGCTATTCGGGACAGGAAGTTGCTGCTGAGCAAAAAAGAACTGGAAAAACTTGAAACTAAGTCGCAGGAAAAAGGTTTGACTATCATTCCTGTTCGTATATTTATTAATGACCGAGGGATGGCGAAAATGGAAATTGCGCTGGGTAGAGGTAAGAAATCACAGGACAAAAGACAAGACTTGAAGGAAAAAGATGCAAAAAGAGAAATCCAGCGAATGGCCTTTGATTGACGCTTTTGGGATCTGTAGGCAAACTATCCTTCCTCTTTACCGCAGACCTACTTTCGATTCCGCAATGGTCACCCAGTTACTTTTTGGGGAATGTTATCAGACGATAGGCATGACCTCCGATCAGCAATGGTTCAAAATACTGCATGAAGACACAGGTTTGCAAGGCTGGATTACCACGCAGACTCTCAAAGAAATTCCCGGGGCTGATTATTACAATTTTCTCAACAGAGACTTTCAAGTCGTCACCAGTCCCATCGCAGCCATAGAGTATCTCGGCACCAATCTTTATTTGCTTCCGGGCAGCAGACTCCATTTCTCAGACTTGGAGCTTTTTAATTGGCAGGATCACATAGGATTTACAGGCTCTGTGCGTAGTCATGCGATAAAAGCAGATAGATCACAGTTGATAGATATTGCCATCAAGTATGTCAATGCCCCTTATCAGGCAGGAGGAAGAAGCATATTTGGACTGGACGAGCGTCAGGGTTTTGAATTGATTTTTAGTATTGCAGGCTACTCTTGGAAGTCCGGAAAAATTCCGGGTAGAAAAATTGATCCCGAACTCGTATTGCCAGGTGATTTATTTATTTTCAGGGAGTTGGAAAAGAAGCAAGTCAATTATGCCTTGTATCTTGGATCTGAAGAAGTATTTTGGATGGATAATAGAATAAAAGTTTCTGATATGAGCGAATGGGAAACCTTCTTACGTAGTAGGAAGGATAAACAGGTGGAGTTAGAAACTAGATCGATATTAAGTTAAACTATGGAAAAGAGGGTATTGGTATTGAATTTAGATCATTCTCCCGTGGCGGTAGTTTCGCCGCAGAAAGCCATTGTCCTGCTTCTATTGGAGAAAGCAAATTGTCTTTCCGTTTACGATTTGCTTCAGATACGCACGGTCAGTCGCAGTTTTGAATATCCAGCGGTGATTTGTCTGAAACATTATAAAAACATCCCTTACCGCGGTGTACTGCTCAACCGGGTAAATCTTTTCCGAAGAGATCGGGGAGAGTGCCAATATTGTGGAAGTAGACGACAGCTGACTATAGATCACGTAGTTCCGCGATCCAAAGGAGGGAAGTCCAACTGGACTAATTTGACCACAGCCTGTCATAGATGCAATGTATTGAAAGGGGATAAAAGTCCCGAGCAAGCCGGACTCACCATGCAGACACCGCCATTTAAACCGTCTTTAGCTTATTTCTTATCTGAATATGCTGAAAGGCAGGCTGAGGAATGGCTGCCTTTTTTGAATAGCAGGTTAGTTCAGTGAATGGTTTCAAATTTGAAATTTTAAATTAGCTTATTTATGGCAATATAATTGCCATAAATAGCGCATGTACCTTTCGATTTTTCCTACTCTTTTGTTGGCTTTTATCCTTCAGACTAGCCAGATCAAATTTCAGCAACTTATTGGCACTTGGCAATTAGTGCATTTTGATGCGATGGATCAATTGAGACAGTCTCCACAGTATCTGAATTCAGATCCAGCCATGCGTGCTGGGTTGGAGTACAAAATCCAAAGTAGACTTGAAAACACGGTTTATAAATTTGTTGCTGGGGATAGCTTGAAATACACGGATTTTGTACAACAAGAAGTAGTGCAGAAGCAGGCGAAAATTGAAATAAGTAGCGACAATGTGTTGACCATCCGGACAGGATTAGAAACAAGACAAGCCAAAATAGTAAAGTTTGACGGCGATAGAATGGTACTGGAACCAATCAGTAAGAATCCGAATTCGGGTAAGCTCGTTTTCGAAAAAATTAAATAGAAAAGTAGTAATCAATCACCAATATGATTTAAGCCCTCAGATGTTCTGATGGCTTATTTTTTTTATCAGCAAAAGAGGTTTAACCAAAGGTAGCAAAGAGGGTTTGGTTAATGAATACGCCACCGATTGGAACGCTCTATTGCCGCCGACTATGTCGCAATACGCCATCGTTAGTGTCAAACGCACGGTGAGTATGATTAGCTACAGTTATGTCGCAGTGTTAGGAGTAGTTTGCAAGAATAAGGTAAGGTAACTCCAGCTTTAAGAGAAGTAGTACAACGTAGGAAAGTCTGCTGTTGGGAAATAAAGTCATGAAGGAGCGAGCGGCCGTCTGAAGACTACTAATAGTTTGGGTTAATCATAAGACATGAAGCAAGTCGTAAGAAGAGATACATAGTTTCGTTATTGATTTACTGATTATGAGGTATAAATTCCTCGATCTATTTCTTTCCAACCGCATGGAATATCAATAAATAGCTAATAAAGGCAACGGAGACTGTTGGTATGGTTTTGAATCTAGGTTCATCGAACCATTAACCAATATATACTATGATACGCTGGATATTAATTTTCTTAGTGGTCGCATTAATTGCGGCAGTTTTAGGATTTGGAGGAATAGCAGCTGGTGCAGCTTCTATCGCCAAAATTATTTTCTACATTTTCTTGGTCTTACTCGCAATCTCAGTCATCATGCATTTTGTGAGGAAAACCTGATTAATTAGATCAGAAAAACACCATCAATTAACCACAAGTCGCAGGATTAACCTCACAAAGGTTCCTGCGACTTTCTTAACATCCCCCGCAATCCATGAACACAGAAGCAAAAGCCCCGGTAGCAGCAGAGAAATCTGAAAGAGGGATTATACTTGACAGTTTGTTGCAGGGGTTTTTAATCCTACTTCCGCTTACTATTATTTTAATCCTTCTTTCAATTGTTTTCAACTTTATTTTTGGAATCGTAGCGCCCCTTAGCGCTGCTTTAGACCCTGGTGATGATCCACACTGGCTTATCAACGTCCTTTCTTTAGCGATTTTCTGCGTGTTTATATTCTTGATAGGCCTACTTGTCCGCAATAAGATTGGCAAAGTATATTTTAAGAGTTTCGAGAAAAGATACCTTACAAAAATTCCACTCTATAATTTGATTCACCAGACAGTGTATCAATTTGTAGGCTTGAAAAAACTCCCCTTCTCAGAGGTAGTCCTTCTGGATCCTTTTAGGTCTGGCACGATGATGACTGGATTTATCACTGATCAAATTGACGACAAACTCTTTACCGTATTTGTTCCTACAGCTCCTAATCCAACTAATGGCAATATTTATCATGTACCAAAGGAGCTGATTACTTTTTTAAGTGTCAGTACTCAAGACGCTATGCGGACGGTCATGGGAATGGGAACCGGCACTGCAGACATGCTTGCTGGAATGGATCTATCTGAGATTCTTACTGATGGCAGCGCGCAGGAAATCAAAAAAAGCCAGATAGCAGGTGATAGTTTGGTTACTATCGAGCGACCTACTTAGTAATAATAAAGACCATGCTTTAGGGATGCGAGTCAGTCCGACAGACGGGGTCATCAACCGTGGTTCGACGAGACCTTCAGATAGATGGGCTCACCAACAAGATTTCTCTCACTTTTATATTTTATGACGATGGCTGATGCTAGCTGAATCAGTATTCTCGGTCAAATCTCAGTCCTCGGTAATTTAAATATTGTCAGAGGGCATCAACTGGAGGACACGAATTTCAATCCGATAATAGATCCAATAAGTGTAATGAGGAAGAATATCCTCCAGAATTCCGCCGATTCTTTGAACACAAAAATCCCAACCAGCACAGTTCCCACTGCTCCAATTCCCGTCCAGACAGCGTAAGCAGTGCCGATAGGAAGGGTCTGAGTAGCTTTGATCAAAAGAAGCATGCTGATAGTCAGACAAACAATAAAACCGGCATACCAACCATAGACAGCCATGCCGCTAGCATCTTTGGCTTTACCAAGACAGGAGGCAAACCCAACTTCAAATAGTCCGCCGATGATCAATAGTATCCAATTCATAGAACTGTAGATTTTTTAAACCACGAAGATCACATGATTCGACAAGCCATGCCTCCAGAGGCAGGCTCTCTATCCGTGATTTCGCAAAGATCGTAATTCTAATGATCATTGGGAAGAAGGGTGTCGCTATCCAATATTCATTGCCGTTTGCTTGACTTTAAGGAGTTAGAGATAAGATTTAAGGCTTCGGGAGTTTCTTCAAAACTTCTATCTTAGATTGTGTCACAGGACAAAATTTTCCTAATATTTTTGAAACAGGCTAGGGTGGAAGTTTTACCTACTTTTCCATCATACCCATCACAAGCATCATCAAAAATGGCAAGCCCTTATCAAAATCCAATTCTGGATATTCCAGACCGAGCAGTCGGATGTTGGTGTAGTAAAGCTGATGGTGCTGATAGTAAGTTTTTTCGCTTTGGATAAACCAGGCTTTTTCTCCCAGCTTCTCGGCGAGAAACCATTTTTCCAGCAGTCTTCCATTTCTTCCATTCCCATCGTTCCAAGGATGGATCTTTACAAATACCAGATGGATCATTGATGCGTAATAGAAAACCTCTTCTATAGCCAGTTCTTTTTCCAGAAGTAGCCCAATATCAAGAAAGAACTTCTGCATTTCTATTGATACTTGTGCAGGCGTGGCAGCCACATATTCTATTCGACCCTCGTCAGTCGATACGTACATATTCTGCGTGCGATACTTGCCCTGCCAAGTCTTACTCAAAATATGCTTGCTCAAAAGTTTGTGAGATTCCTTTACTGACTCTTCATGCAAGCGAGTGGTTTGCGCAAAAGAATAGGCACTGTATAAATCGTCAATCTTCTTGGTGTAGTCTGGCTGAAAAGATATTCCGTCTCTTTTGTGCTTGATGTAGCTGTCCAAGTCTATTTCTTCTCCTTCGATTTTGCTACTGAAAACAGTTGCTACCGAGGTGTAGAAACTGAAATTGGGAGTGGATAACTGCGCATCTTTTAAGCTGTCAAATGCCTCTTTCAATCCTTTGGGAACTTCCAAAAGATATTGATCGAGTAGGGAAGAAGACAGGATTTGCAGTTGCATCGTTAGGTTAAGAAATAGAATATTGCTTGCCAAATTAAGAAAGTAAAATCCATTAACTATCTATACTTGATTTACTTCATCATCCGAGATTGAATTGAGATTCTGGAGGGAATCTATCGTACGCCGGATTTCATTAATCGTCTTGGCAATTAACTGAACGTTGATGTCAGCAGAAGTCTCCAGGTGATTTATGCTGAATTTATAAACATCGCCTATTTCAAAAGCTGCTTCTATATCCTTCCATTCATTATTCATAAACAAGCTTATCCCTGAATTAAAAATCATCTCATCGCATTTTTCCAGGGTATGGATAGCGTCTATGATATTTTGCCTGTAAGATGTTATTTCGTCTTGCATGGTTTGTTTGGTAGCTCTGGTTGAAAGCTAAATATTCAATACCAATTGCCCCTTCAATAACCTAAAACTTTTCCTATGCCAGATGCAGTCTCCATGAAGTTCGATTCCTGATCTGTGCGCTTGGGTGGGGTAACCGGCATTTCGCTCCCAAGCATAGTTAGGAAAATCCAGAGAAAGTTCCTCCATGAATTTATCCCGATGGACTTTTGCCAAAATAGAAGCAGCTGCAATACTTGCGTATTTGCCGTCTCCCTTGATCACGCAGGTATAGGGAATTGTCAAATTGGATTTCCAGCGATTACCGTCGATCAGCAAATGCTTAGGTAGGAGGCTAAGGCCTTGAACTGCCCGTGTCATGGCCAGAAATGAGGCATTCAGAATATTGATCTTGTCGATTTCCTCTACGCTTGCTTCAGCGATTTGCCAAGCCAGTGCTTTGTCTTTAATTTCTTCGATCAGATCTTCGCGTTGCTTTTTGCGCAGCTTCTTAGAATCGTTGATCCATGGATTAGAATAATCGGCGGGTAAAATCACTGCCGCTGCAACTACTGGCCCAGCCAGACATCCCCGCCCGACTTCATCACATCCTGCTTCTATGCGATTAGCTTCTAAAAAGGGTTTTAGAATCATGATCCTTGTCCTCTCTGATTTTATAAAACTTGTGAATCATCTCTGTCACTAGGCCTGTCCAGCCTGTCTGGTGAGATGCGCCTAAGCCCGCGCCACTGTCTCCGTGGAAATACTCGTAGAAGAGAATATAATCCTTGAAGTGCGGGTCTTCCTGAAATTTTTTATGGCTGGCACCAAACACAGGCCGATTTCCATTTGTATCCTTCATGAAAATCCGCATGCAGCGAAGCGAAAGCTCCTTGGCAATGATGTCCATAGTCATAAATTTGCCCGAGCCCGTAGGGTATTCTATCGAGAAATCGCCTCCATAGTAGAAGTCAAATTTCTTAAGTGATTCTATGACTAAGAAATTGATGGGAAACCAAATCGGACCTCGCCAGTTGGAATTACCACCAAACATCACTGTATCCGATTCGCCTGGTGTATATTTTACAGAAAGCATTTCTCCATTTATCTTCATGGAGTAGGGGTTTTTCTCGTGATATTTTGATAGCGATCTGATTCCGTAGTCACTGAGGAATTCATCAGAGTCTAGCATTTTCGTCAACACGCTTTTCATTCTATGTCCTCTCAAAAGAGAAAATAGCCTACGCTTGTCATGTCCCGGCTGGATCCAGCTGGAAACTAGTGCTGCTAATTTTGGCTTTTCCCTAAGGAAAAAATCCAGTCGCTTTTTGAATTCTTTAAGGTTATCAAAGAGATCTTCCCGTATAGGTTCCACAGCGAAAAGTGGAATCAAGCCAACAATGGAGCGCACTTTCATTTTTCTAGGCTCTTTGCCGGGAATATGAAAAACGTCATAGAAGAAATTGTCCTCATCATCCCAAAGAGAAATATGCTCTTCGGAGATGTTGCTCATAGCTCCGGCTATGTAAAGGAAGTGCTCCAGGAACTTAGTGGCGGTGAACTGATATACAGTATTGAACTCGCATAAATCCAGAGAAATTCTCAGCAGATTCAGGGAGAACATCGCCATCCATGAGGTGGCATCCGCTTGCTCTAGTTTGCCGTGGTATTTCTGGGCGTGACTTCTGTCAAATACTGAAATATTATCCAAACCGAGGAAGCCACCTTCAAAGATGTTTTTTCCATCACTATCTTTCTGATTGACCCACCAGGTGAAGTTGATCATCAACTTATGCAAGGCTCGCTCCAGAAACTCGTGATCGCCTACGCCATTATTTGCTTTTTTGTCAATCTGGTAAACACGCTGAACGGCCCAAGCAAGGACTGGCGGATTTACATCAGAGAAATTCCACTCATAGGCAGGTATCTGTCCGTTGGGATGCATATACCATTCGTTCAGGAGCAGGAGGAGTTGGGACTTAGCAAATTCAGGGTCTAATCTTGCCAAAGGAATTGTATGAAAAGCAAGATCCCAAGCCGCATACCAAGGGTATTCCCATTTATCAGGCATGGAGATGACGTCATAATTCTGCAAATGACGCCATTCACTGTTTCTGCCTTTTTTTCGTGAAACTGGGGGTTTGAATCGACCAGGATCTCCTTCCAGCCATCGCTCTACATCGTAATAATAAAACTGCTTAGACCACATCATGCCTGCATAAGCCTGACGTTGGATATTTACTAAATCCGAATCGGTTACTCTTTCCTGAAGATTATCATAGAATTCGTCAGCTTCCTTTTTTCGTTTCTCCAGACAGGTGTCGCAGATTTCCAGAGGATTATCATCTATCTGATGCTGCATGCGGAGTTTTACCTGTCTGCTTTCGCCTGCTGGTATAGTGATCTCATAGATAGCGGCCGCCTTAGTTCCTGTATTATCGGGGTTAATATGACTGGAATCACCCTGAACCACAAAGTCATTGATCGCATCTTTCAGAAATTTTTTCTCATTTCCGATGTTATAGATTCGTTCGCGGTTTGTTTCGTTATCACAAAATTTCAGTTCAGGATCTCCATCAAAGGTGATCGAATAATTGCCTGATTTCGGGTTGAAAGCTTTGATGGTTTTGTCATCCTTTTTAGTAATCTTAGGCATAAATGGTTCATGCCCAGTAAGCCAGGTTTTGCGAAACCAAAGCGTAGGCATCACCCAGATTTTGGCTTCCTCCGGGCCACGGTTGTGAATAGTCGCTACAGCAATAATGTCTTCTACGTCTTGCTTTGCATACTCGATGAAGATGTCGAAGTATTTGTCCTGGTCAAAAAGTCCCGTGTCAATCAATTCATATTCTGGGTCTTTTTTGCCTCGTTTGCTATTCTCTTCCAAAAGGTGCTGGTACGGAAACTCGGCTTGAGGATACTTATAAAGCATCTTCATGTAGCTATGCGTAGGGGTGGAGTCTAGGTAGTAGTAGATTTCCTTCACATCCTCACCGTGATTGCCTTGATTTCCTGTTAGGCCAAAAAGGCGCTCTTTCAGATAAGGATCTTTGCCATTCCAAAAAGCCCAGGCCAGGCAAAACTTCTGTTTGTTGTCAGAGATGCCACCGATTCCTTCCTCTCCCCATCGGTAAGCCTTACTCCGGGCATCGTCATGGGTGACGTTTTCCCAAGCCGATCCATCCGGGCTATAGTCTTCACGCACTGTTCCCCATTGTCTTTCAGTGAGGTAAGGACCCCATTTCTTCCAATGTTTGGTGAAATTTTTATCTTCTTGTAATCGTATATTCTCGGCTGACATGTAATTTCTCTACGGGCAATCTTTTAAATTTTCAATCTCTATTAATTATAGTCTAAAATCAGACCATCAATCAATGGACAGAAATGAATTTTTTGATTTGCTAATGAATGATGCTTTTCGTTCAATTGATGAACAGGGGGTGAGTCGGGAATGTTTAGGTTTCCCAACCCACAAAGATTCATATAAAATTATTGAATTGCTGGTAGGATGCTAAAAAAGTGTGAATACAAATTAATAATTGTGATTTCACATCTACACTTGTAGATGTAAATTATTGTTCTACATTTGTAGATGTAATTTGATCTAAAGGCTATGAAACTATCTAGAACAGAGGAAGAACTGATGAACCATCTGTGGAGGCTTAAGCGAGCTTTTATGAAGGACTTATTAGATGCTTATGAAAATCCCAAACCAGCTACTACCACTATCTCTACGCTATTGAAGCGTATGCAGGAAAAGGAATTCGTAGGCTATGAAGCTGCAGGGAAGCTCCGCGAATATTATCCGTTAGTCACGAAGGAAAGTTATTTTTCAAAGCACCTCAAAGGTCTGATCAAAAACTTCTTTAACGATTCGCCAGCACAGTTTGCCTCTTTTTTCACCAAAAAGGGCGAACTCTCCGAGGAGGAATTATTAGATCTTAAGAGTATAATCGAAGACCAGCTAAATCAGAAAAAATAATGGTTTACTTACTTAAATCCATAGCCTGTTTGCTTATTTTACTTTTTGTACACCGATTGCTTTTGCAGCGGGAAGCGATGCATAGATTCAACAGGTTTTTCCTGCTTTTTTCGGTAGTCGCTTCTTTTCTGATTCCTCTCTATACGATTGAGGTTCACCATGAAATTGCGGAGCCAATTGAGTTAGTCTCAGAACCGATTTTTTTCGAATCATCATCAGAATCTTTATCTGAAGATTTACCTGTTTTTGTGGCTGTAGAGAAGACTCAGTTTAATTGGGAAAATCTGTTTATCGGTATTTATATCCTGATTTCTATGATCTTTTTGTTTCGTTTTGTCCGAAATATCAAGATTCTTGTCAATCAAATTCAGCGAAATGTCAAGATCATTTACAGGGATCAAACCTTGGTTTTGCTCAAAGGAGATTCCCTTCCTTATTCTTTTCTGAAATACATTTTCGTAGCTGAATCACATCTGGAAAACGGGAAGTTTACCGATGCTGTTTTTGATCATGAGCGTACGCATATTGAGGAGAAGCACAGCTGGGATATTCTATTTATTGAAGGGTTGCTAGTACCGCTGTGGTTTCATCCTGGGCTGTATTGGGCCAAGGCAACCATTAAACTCAATCATGAATTTATAGCAGATGCAGCGGCTTTGCGCAGCACTTCTCTGGAAAAATACGAGAGCCAACTCTTAGCTATGATGCTTTCAGGGCAGAAGTATGGTTTGGCAAGTAGTTTGAATTTTTCATTAACCAAAAAACGATTTGAAATGATGAAACGTAAATCAAGGAGTTCGAATAGTTGGATCAAGGTTTTGGTCTTGTTACCTGTTTTAGGTATGCTGGTATACTTTTTCAGTGAAAGGGTGACCGCTGAAGCGGATAGTGACCCTGCAATGCCTGAAGTGTATGTAAACGCTTCAAATACAATATATGATGATGACATAGACTATGATCTTACTCTTGAATTAAAGCCAAATGGTGCGATCTTTCTTGAAAATCAAGAATATGGAATTGATGCATTAAAAGAAATGATCCTTATGAAGAAGGCTGCAAAAGATGATTTGAAGATTAACCTGATCACTAGTTCGCGAAGTTCAATGGGAGAATTGAGTGACTTCCAGGAAATGTTAAGAGAACTTGATATTCGAAGGATTAACTATGTTTCCTATGATCAAAATCCTGTTGGAAGTGGGGTTGAACAGAATGCTGAGAAGGAAACCTATTACCGAAATGCCTCTTTTTTTGTGGAGAATGAAGCGGGAGAGTTAATTGCAAAAACTTATAACGAGCTATCAGAATCTGTAAAAACATCTTTGACGCCTCCTTTAAAAGCACCTGCTAAAAGGAAACCAAGTGGCGAAGAGTTCGAGTCTTGGAAGAACTCTGCAGATTTTGCTCTTTGGTTGGACGGAAAGGTTATTCCTAATTCTCAATTGGAGAATATGAGTACTTCAGATATAGTTTATGTCTTTAGCAGTTTTGTTCACCTAAATGCCCGTTCTGAACGATTCCCGCAGGAGTATCAGGTTAGTTTGTATAGCCATGAGGCATATGAAAGAACTTATGGTAATAAGTCCGATTTTGGTGCTCCTATGACAAAGGATCATAAACTCTATATTTATCCAGCTGCCAAGCGAGTAAATCATGGGAAGCCATGGATTAAGAAAGGAAATGAGCCTGTGGCCAAACAGCAAACTAGTGATTCAAGCAAATGGCCTCCCACAATTAAAGCAGATCGAATAAAAGATTTGCTTCAATCCTATGTAGATGCCAATTTGGCTTACGAAAAATTAAGAAACCAAGCGCCGCATTTTGTAGAGAGAACCAAAGCAGAGCAAGAGAAATTAACGGAGATGTTTTCAGACTTGGGAAGTAAATACTACCAAGTCGCTTTCAATGACAAGCCAAAAGTGGAACGCCCTATTCATCCTTTTGCACCTTACTTAAAGTTGAAATCTAAAGGTAGAGTTTATTACAAGTTGAAGGAAGATTTGACTGCTGAGGAAGTTAGTCAATTGCCAACACCTCCGCCCATGGCTAATCCTAAGAAAAAGTAGAGGCCTATAAGAAACTTTATTATCAATATGGATTGAAATATAATGAAGGCTGAAATAATTCACATAAGTCACCAGAAATGCGTGAAACGATGTATCAACTATATAATGAGCTACAGGATAAATACCTGGCCATGGAACCGGTACAGAAAAGACAAGTGAAAATGGTGAATTTTCCTTATATCCGATTGGAGGAAAATGGTTTGATGATATTTAAGGCTACAGACGAGCTAAGTCCTGAACAAAAATTATTGACAGGCTGCTAGCACTATTGGAAGCGTAATATGACCTGGGTTTAACCTGCCAGGTTTTTCTATCAGAATTGAACAAATTAAAACAAGTGTACTGATGAGATTGGCGTAATCCTGGCAGGTTTTGGTTATTCAACTCATGAAAATGACTGAGTCAGATATACTTCTGGTTCAGTCATTTTTGTTTCTGGGAGGATTTGTTGGAATGTCTGTGGCCAGGTATTTACCCAACCTTGAATAGATGTATCAGCTGTAAATTTCGTTTGTATTACCTTTTCGAGCTTTGAAAAATCAAAATTGGCTGAGGTAATACCCGCTCCAGAATGCACGGTGTCCAGCGCATTGCACGCTTGCTCATATTGACCTTTGATGGGAATCACCATCACGGGCTTTCCCAGATACATCGCTTCACAAATTGACTCAAAACCAGCTGTGCTGATTAGCCCTTTACAAGCGGCCATGTCTCGAAGGAAGTTCTTGTCATGAACTCTGTGAAAACTAAGATTTGGCAATGGAAACTCAGTTTCTGCGGCATCCTTTTTATCCCAATAAGCGCGGATTTGAAGCGACGGATTAGCTTTTGCATAAAAGACAACTTCTTGCCCATATCCTGAATTGACCATGTAGGTTAGGAAAAAGTCTCCCTCCGTCGGTTTGAGTTTTTTCACTTCCTCTCGAAGCAGTGGCGGCACTACGGTAATCTTATCAGTAGAATCTAATTCATAGAAAGAAAGCGCAAGTTTTTGAGATGCTCCAAATGCCGTCATCCTCGTGTTGAACTTGAAAAAGAACTTGTTCAATCGGTTGGATGGAGCAAATTGGAAACTTGGGTGGTAAATCAAATATTGATGTCCGATAACCCAAAAAACTGACTTTGGACGAAAGAAGGCATAGTAAAGCCCACCCAATAAATCATAAAAATTCAGGATAATATCTGGATTTTCCGCTTTGACTACTTTGTCGATTTGTTTTAGGCTTCGCCAGAAAGTAACTGATTTTACAAGATTCTTCCGGATAGTTTTACCGATCAAAATCTTTTTTTCATCGGTATCACAAGCGAAATTTGGACTTTCCACCAAATGGATAGGGGCTGCTATTTCTCTGGAGAAAAACTCAGGAATTGAACGCCGCTTACTTTTCCCAAGTATCACCCCTGTCAATTCGTGCCCTTGCTTTTTGAGCATGTGGGAAAAAGCGATGGCCTGCGTCATGTGACCACGACCTTCTCCCTGAACTATAAACAGGAATTTCATTGGATGGAAGTAATAGCTGGTGGCTCCAGATCGTCTTTTGGCTTTTCGAAGGAAACTTCTCTCATCGGAATGATCGAAGCTTCGGGTTTGCCTATGAAGAATTGCTGCAGGTTGTCGTCTTTGACTTCCTTGAAGTTGATTTCGTTGTAGTAGATCAACTGCCAGTTGCCTTCATGATCCTCCGCCAATGCACTCATAGTCTCCACCCAGTCGCCTGAATTCATGTATTGAATGCCATCTATTACCCTGTTTTCGGCTTTGTGAATATGACCACAGATGATTCCATCGCAGCCTTTGGCTTTAGCCATTTTTGAAAGCTCTTCCTCATACTGATCGATGTAGGACACCGCTGATTTGACCTTTCCTTTTACATAGTGAGAAAGAGAGAAATAAGGAAGGCCGCGCTTGATTCGGTAATGATTCACCACGCTATTCAGCCAAAGCAAAAACGTATAGCCAATATCGCCCAAGTAGGCAATCCAGCGAAGATTAGTCGTGATACTGTCAAATACGTCACCGTGAGTGATGAAGTATTTTTTGCCATGACTTTCATAGATCATGTCTTTTTGGATAGAAAGATTGCCCATCTGAAAGGGGAGAATCTGATCGAGAAAATCGTCATGATTGCCTCGGAGATAATACACCTTGGTATTATGATTCTCAATCATTTTCAGGATTCTGTTGAAAAAGCGGGTATGCTTTCTTTTCCATGAACCTGACTTCTTGAGTTGCCAGCCGTCGATGATGTCCCCGTTGAGAATGAGATTTTCACAGTTGTACTGCTTTAGAAATCGTGCGATCTCTTTGGCTTTGGCCCCTTTTGTACCCAAATGTACATCGGATACTACTATCGTTTTGAATTGGGTTTTCACGTATTATCTTGTTTTGGTTGAAAGATATAACCTCCAATTCAACTCAGTGTCAGTTCATTATTAAGAAAATAGTAAGTTTACTTAGGTTTTGAGTTCCTATGTAATCCCTATGTTAAAATGGTGTTAAAAGGGCTGTCCTAACAGCTAAAAAAATTAGTTAGTCTGGAATGGATTAGAAATGCAAGAATGCGTGGCTGATTTTATACTAGTGGTTCTTATAGTCGTAGGTGTTTAGTTTAGATTCGTTTTCCCAAACAGATCAACTATGAAGCACACTTTACTCGCATTTGTATTCTTAATGACTTTGAATACCGCCTTTTCGCAAGAGCAGGTTTACACAGGCAATTATGAATTAGCATCACGATTTTCACCTGAGAAAATGAAGAAACTGGTTTTTTCGACTTCGGTTTCTCCACATTGGTTGAAAAAGTCAGACCGCTTTTGGTACGAATACAAAACCAGCGCAGGCAACAACTGGTATCTTGTGGATCCGGCAAGAAAGAGCAAATCCCAACTTTTCGACAAGGATAAACTGGCTATGGAAATCACCAAAATCACTAAAGACCCTGTAGATGGACAGCACCTGGAGCTTGAAGATTTGAAATTTCTGGAAGATGAAAATACGATCAAATTCAAAGTGAAAGGGACAGAGGAAGTGTTGAAAAAGGACTGGGCAGAGATCAAGGAAAAAGATAAGAGCAAGAAGGATTCTATGGAGAAGAAGACTTTTGTCTTTCACTACACTATCAGCACCCAGCAGCTTACAGAGATCAAAGATGCCCCAGAGGATCCAGAACGGATGTCTTGGGCGAATATTTCCCCTGATTCATCCAAAGTCGTTTTTGCGAAGCATAATAATCTCTTTTGGATGGACAAGGAGAATTTTCTGAAAGCTGTAAAAGATGAAAAGGATAGCACGATAGTAGAAAATCAGATCACTGAAGATGGAGAAGAAGACTTCGGGTACGGCTCCAATGGAAGAGGAGAGGATAATGAGGAAGTGGAGAAAAATAAGGACAAAAGAAAGCGCGCCGGAGTGCTGTGGAATGATGCTTCCACGCAATTTGTCACTTCGAGATCTGACGATAGAAAGGTAAAAGACCTCTGGGTGCTACACAATACGCGTGACCCAAGGCCAACTTTGGAGACTTACAAATATCCAATGCCAGGGGATAAAGAGCAGCCCATAGAATTTGTGTATCATTACTCCTTTGCTACAGAGGAAATGAAGCACCTGCCTATGCCTACGTTCAAAGATCAAACAGTCAACATCTATTCAACTCCTGCGCCTGCAAATGCACGGGATGATGATTTCAGAGCTTCAACTTGGCTTGGTGATGAAGATGAATTCTATTTCGGTATTACCTCCAGAGATTTGAAAAAGGTGGACATCGCCAGATGGAATCTAAGCACAGGCACCAAAGAAGTAGTAATCGAGGAGCGAAGCAATGCGTACATAGATTTCGCCAGACCAGAACTGGTGAATGGTGGGGATGAGTTGATATTTTGGTCTGAGCGCGACGGATGGGGACATTTCTATTTGTATGGAAAAGATGGAACACTGAAAAGACAATTAACTTCAGGCGCATTCCATACCGATCGTGTGGAGCGAGTGGATGAGAAGGGAAGACGGTTGTTCTTCGTGGCAAATGGCCGTGAAAATGGAGAGGATCCTTATTACGAGCATTTGTATTCGGTAAGTTTGGATGGTGGAGCAGTTACACTTTTGAACAAGGGTGATTTCAATCATACCTCAGATATGAATGATGCTGGAAGCTACTTTGTGAATACTTTTTCCAGAGTAAACACTACTCCAGTATCTGTCTTACTGGATAGAAATGGAGGCAAAGTAATGGATCTGGAAACTGCTGATTTGTCCAATCTTTTTGCCGCAGGCTATCAATTCCCAGAGCCATTTACCTTCAAAGCGGATGATGGAATCACAGATCTATATGGCGTGATGTACAAGCCTTTTGATTTTGACTCGACTCGTCAGTATCCGATCATCGAATATGTATATCCAGGACCACAAACGGAAGCTGTAGATAAAGCATTTTCTGCGCGAATGGATCGTACAGATCGATTGGCGCAGTTTGGTTTTGTAGTGATCACTTTGGGAAACAGAGGTGGTCATCCAGGTCGCTCAAAGTGGTATCATAACTACGGTTATGGAGATTTGAGAGATTATGGGTTGGCGGATAAAAAGGCTGCTATCGAGCAATTGGCTGACCGGTTCAATTATATTGACAGGTCGAAAGTTGGGATTCATGGACATTCTGGAGGTGGATTTATGTCCACTGCGGCGATGTTGGTTTATCCTGATATTTTCAAGGTGGCAGTTTCCTCCGCAGGAAATCACGAAAACAATATCTACAACCGCTGGTGGTCTGAAAAACACCACGGTGTGAAGGAACAGATCAATGCCAAAGGTGATACTACTTTCTTCTATCAGATCGAAAAAAATCCTGATTTAGCCAAAAATCTAAAAGGACATCTGATGCTATCGCATGGCGACGTGGATAATAATGTGCATCCTGCAAATTCTATCCGAATGGCGAATACCTTGATGAAGGCTGGAAAACGATTTGACTTTGTGATGCTTCCGGGTCAACGCCATGGCTATGGCGAGATGGCAGAGTATTTCTTCTGGAGAATGGGGGATTATTTTGTGCAGCATTTGCTCGGAGACAATACGCCTCCGCCAGTGGATATGATAGAAATGCAACGGGATAAACCCATGGATAAGTAACTTCTGTAACATAAGAAACATAAAAAACTGTACCTTGATTCTGTGATAGAATCGAGGTAGTCAATGCTTTGAGTAATCATGGGAAGGGAATAGCTTCCACGGCGCCACTTTTTTGTTGCGTTGATACGTTTGAAAAACAGTATTTTGATTATCTGCAATGATGCCAGTATCCATATTCTATTTGGGTTAAAGGCTGGATGACCGAAGTCGCCTGTCTGCCGGAGGCAGGGGTGACCGAAGTGGCCTAAATCCTAGAGTGGAGCTTGTTCTATAATGCTTTTATATTTTTACTGGTGCAATTGCGGATATACATATACAGTATTTATTAGATTTTAAACTAAACAATTTAATCATGGTACTAAAAGATAAAGTTGCCTATATCTCCGGTGGAGGTTCAGGAATCGGTAAAGCAATTGCAAAAGCCTATGCCCGAGAAGGAGCTAAAGTGGCGGTTTCGGATATAAATGCGGAACATGGTCAGGCAGTAGTCGATAGCATCAAGAAGTTAGGCGGAGAAGCTATTTTTATTTATGCGGATTCTTCCAAAGCAGAGGATAATAAGCGAGTAGTAGAAGAGCTTGTGGCTGCATATGGTCGACTTGACATTGCCTGCAACAATGCTGGAATCGCTGGTCCAGCAGCTTTGACAGGTGAATATGATATTGCAGGCTGGGATAAGGTGATTGCTCTAAACCTATCTGGAGTATTCTATGCATGTCGCTATCAGCTAGAACAAATGGTGAAAAACGGTGGAGGTAATATTGTAAATATTGCTTCCATTCATGGGAAAGTGGCCGCGCCAATGAGTCCAGCTTATACTGCTTCCAAACATGGAGTAGTTGGACTCACCAAAAATATCGCTGCAGAATATGGTTCAAAGAATATTCGATGTAATGCCGTAGGACCAGGATATATCGCAACGCCACTTTTGGACGATAATCTTGACGATGAGACTAAAGCTGCCATTGCAGCTAAATCAAGTATGAATCGTCTAGGCACATCTGAGGAAGTTGCAGAGCTGGTTGTATTTCTGAATTCAGACAAATCATCCTTTACTAATGGCTCATACATCATAGCTGATGGTGGATACACAGCTGTTTAAAATGGTGAAAATATTTCTCTCATGAGAATGGCAATGATAAACTCCTGACTTAAGCGATTGAGTCAGGAGTTTTTTTGAGAAGTGGGTATTTTTTTTGGGCCTTCCATATTTTATTTAACCTGTTTTTTTTAACCGCTTTTCTGTAAGTAGATAAAGTTGTCTCCTATAAAATTGAGGAAAACTTAAAATTTGGCCGTTTCAGTGTCCCTCGCCTTTTCCGGCTGGCGGGTGGAAAACCAAATTATGTAAGGCAATTAGCACTATTGCTAATAATCACAGCATTTTCAAATTAATATAAGAAAGCACATTGAATTTGTAGGGTTGAAAAAGCCAAGATTTGATAATTCTAATTATATAAAGAGGAAACCTAGGAATTAACTTTAAAATAAAATCAACCGTAACAAGCCACCAAGTAATACCGTATTTGAGCTTAATCTGACACCATCTGTAAAGCCTGAAAGATTGGCTACTATGGTAATTAGTTGGAGAGATTGGTTCCGAGTTAAAATTAACTTATGTTAACTAGATTTAATTCCTATAAATATAGTTTAAGAATATAAAATATGAAAACTCTGTTAAAAAGAAGTATTCCATTAATAATGGCGATTGGATTATTCACCTCTTGCGGTGATATGACCAAAAAAGTAGAGGATAAACTTAAAGCATTACACGCTAAAGCTGAGCAATTAGATTCTCTTGTCAATAGAGAATATGAAAGGGTATTAACTCTTGATACGTTAATTAATTTTGAAAACGAGAAAATTGAGAAGCTCGATTCCTTAATAAATAAATCTTCTTCAAGAATCGACTCTATTGCGAACAAAAAAATAGAACTATTAGAAAAAATTGTTGATAAAAAAAAGTAAAACATGAAATGTCCAAATTGTAGTGTGAACTTAGTTATGAGTGATCGCAACGGGGTAGAAATTGATTATTGTCCAGAATGTCGTGGGGTATGGCTTGATCGAGGTGAGCTTGATAAAATAATCGAACGATCCTCACAAACTGTTAAAAAGACACAGTCTGATGGCTATCGTGACACATCCTTCGATAATCGTTCTGAGAATGATTACAGGCAAAAAAGAAAGAAGGAGTCGTTTCTGGATAACTTGTTTGATTTTTAGTTATCTATTGTCCGATTGTAAGACTTGTTTTGGTCTAACAATTCGGTCTTTATTAATTTTGTGATTATACGGAATCTTGCCTGTAGAAAATTTATAGGATCGAAAATCCAAAGACACATTGATTCCGGTTTACTCCGTTCTTCGGTCTTCCAACCCATTGACAAAAGAGAATTCGCTTACTGGCAGAATAGCGTATATACTGATTAATTTATCTTATAGATTAAACATCAGATCTCGCACGGTCAATAATAAAGAAACCCCGGCGAGACATCTCGCCGGGTTTTTCTAATCTATCTGCTATCCTATTTTTTGATGCAATAAATTGTTTCTTTCACTACAAACCAGCAGAAGCAACCTATTCCTACGGAGAAGACGGTATCGCCTATCATTCTCATCCATTTGAGAATTTGGACAGTTGGGCTGTAGAGCAATTCTGAATCTCTGGCATAAGAATATCCGTGCGTGATGGAAGCGTACGCTTGGATGATTCCGATAGGCAAAAGACTCAATACCACCATCAATATCAATCCTATATTCAAAAGCCAGAATGCGTATTTGACAAGCTTTTCATTCCAATGCTGATCAGAATAGAATCTTAAGCAAATCAGGATAAAGCCCATTCCCAGCATTCCATATACTCCAAATAGCGCTGTGTGTGCGTGAACTGCCGTAGTGTTCAGACCTTGGATATAGTAAAGTGCGACAGGAGGGTTGATCAAGAAACCAAATACCCCGGCACCGATTAGATTCCAGAATGCCACTGAGATGAAGAAGAATATTGGCCACTTGTAGCGATGAATCCATTCATTTTTCTTCAATAGATTCCAGTTTTCTCTTATCTCAAATCCCATCAGCGTCAATGGTACTACTTCAAGCGCACTGAAAGTGGCTCCGAGAGCAATCGCCTGAACTGGCGTACCAGAATAGTATAAGTGATGGAGAGTTCCGATGATTCCTCCTGAGAGGAATATTGTGGCAGAAGCAATGGAAGCTTTTCCGGCAGTTTTCATGGAGATAATCTGCATTCTGGAGAAGATATAGGCGATGACCACCGTTGCAAAGACCTCAAAGAAACCTTCTACCCACAAGTGTACCAGCCACCATCTCCAATAGTTGATGACAGGCAATGAACTGTTTTCGCCGTACATCAAGCCAGAGAAGAAGAACATACCGATAGCCACTACAGAGACCATCAAGATGATGAGAATATGTTTTGATTCTGTGTTTTGTCTGATAGCGTAGAGCACATGGTGTCCTACCATAAGCACCCAGAGTACTAATCCAATCCCAAGGAATATTTGCCAGAATCGCCCAAGATCCATGTATTCATATCCTTGATGACCAAAGAAGAAGTTGGTAGTCAAATCAAGGAACTGATGAACGCCCAGCCATTCTCCCATCATGGATCCAAGAACAATTATCAGTAAAGCGACGAAGAGAAAGTTTGTGCCAAATACTTGGAATCTCATCTCCTTACCGCTGATCATAGGAGCTAGGAATAAACCTGTTGCAAGCCATGTAGCTGCTATCCAGAACACCGCCAACTGAGTATGCCAGGTTCTGGTGATAGAATAAGGCAGGAATTGTGAAAGCTCAAAACCGAAGAAAGCTTGGCCTTCTACAGTATAGTGCACTGTAAGTATTCCCAATACGATCTGCAAAGCGATCAAGAATGAAATAACAATAAAGTACTTCAAAACTGCCTTTTGAGATCGGAACATGGTCATCCCTAGCAGCGGATCAGATTCACTTTGAGTTACAGCATCACCCTTTTCATGATTTCGGAGGTAATAGTAGGTCAGAATACCGATAAAAAGGATTAGTAGTACAACGGAGAACCCTGACCAAATCTGTGAATCCGGCGTGATTGTATTGTTGATCAGCGGCTCATGCGGCCAGTTGGAAGTGTAGGTGTAGTCATGATTTGGTCTATTGGTACTAGCTGCCCAAGAAGTCCAAAAGAGAAATGCATTGAGTTGCCCAAGCTTCTCTGTATCCGTCAAGGCTCCCCTGGGAATGGCGTATTGCTCATGTCCTTCGGAAAAGATGGAAGAGTAATGCGCAGTATTTGCCTCTATGGCTGCTTTCCGCTCAGGAGAAATAGTGATTTTTCCTGTTGCCTCATCATAGGTGTTTGTTTTGATATCCTTGATCAGTCTGGCTTTCAAAGCAGCCTGCTTCTCCACGTCCAAAGATTCGTAGCTGCTTTTGAAGTCCTTCTGAGCCCAAAGCTCCAGCAGGAACAACGCTTCTCTGTGAATCCAATCGGCTGTCCAGTCAGGAGCCACATAACTGCCGTGACCCCAGATCGATCCCACTTCCATTCCTCCAATGGATTCCCAGACGTTTTGGCCTATCTGAATATCTTCCTTGGTGAGGAAAGTTTCATTTGTACCTTGAATGACTACACTCTCGGGTATGGGAGGCTGAGTTTGATAGATCTCTGTCCCCACCCAGATGAGCGCTATAAACGAAATCGAAACTACGCTTATGAATATTATCCAAATATTTCTCATGGTGTGCTTGTAATTTTTTTTCTGTTGGTGATTGATTATTAGGTTGTTGGATTTTTTTAGCTGGTTTTTGATTTCATATGGGATAGGAATTTTTATTAAAGATAAAAGGATCTAAATATCCTTTATTTAGGCAAATAGTTTACCGCTTGAGCCAGAACATGTTTTTTACGTTTTCAGTAAAGAGAATGTCTTGAAGTGTGTTAGTTTCAAACATCATTCGCAATTCCTCCTTAACCTTCACAAATTGGTTGTGCAGAGGACATGGGAAATTTTCATCGCATTGGTCTAGCCCAAGTCCACATCCGTAGAATATTTTATTACCATCCAGAATCGTGATTATTTGAATGAGCTTGATTTCCTTCATCCTAGATTCCTCTATCCTAAAACCGCCATGTGGACCTTTGATGGAAGAAATGATGTTGTTTTTCGTCAATACTTGAAGGATTTTGGCTGTAAATGCCTCTGGAGAATTGATCGCTTTGGCAATAGTTTTCAACCCCACCACTTGATTTGAAGATGATTGTTCTGCGATAAAAATAGTCGCCCTCAGTCCGTATTCACAAGATTTTGAAAACATTTGGTCCTTTATTTTGCTGGGACAAATGTAAGGTCTTTTAGATAACGGACAAGTTTGTCCGTTATAAAATATTATATTTTTTTACTTTTAGTTTGAGGATTGCAACAGCAATACGATGAGCACTTGAGAAAGTAAGAAACAGGTGCCTCAAAGAAATTATTACTTGAAGTTGAGGCAGGTGTTTTTATCTTGTAAGCGCAAGACTTCAAGGTAGTATTGCTGTTTTTCTTAAGAAAAAACAATTCGCTATTACCATAAAACAATACCTAGTATATGGGAAATTCTACTTCACTCTTTTGGGAGCGTTATCATAAGGCTCCAATTGTTGGGATAATCCGAGGACAGTCGCTAGAAACGGTTTTGAAAATCGCACAAGCCTATGCAGAGGCTGAATTTACTACGCTCGAAATCACGATGAACACTCCGGGAGCTGCATCTATTATTTCTAGGTTAAGGATTGAATTTCCATCACTCAATATAGGAGCCGGGACGGTGTGCAGTTTGAGTGATCTTCGAGAAGCTATTGATGCCAGAGCGCAGTTTATCGTAACACCTATCATCTCTGAAACTGTCATTGAGCATGCTGTAGATGAAAATATTCCGATTTTTCCAGGAGCTTTTTCACCTACAGAGATTTATAAAGCATGGACATTAGGAGCTTCTGCTGTTAAGCTTTTTCCAGCTACTCAGATGGGAGTTCAGTTTATCAAAGATGTGCTAGGGCCTTTGGATCAAGTCAAATTGCTTCCTACAGGTGGAGTTTCTAAAGATAATATCAAATCATTCTTTGAAGCTGGAGCATACGGGGTAGGGATGGGCAGTTCTTTGATTGATAAAAAGCTAGTGAGTGATGGAGATTTTGAGAGTTTGAAGAAACATTTTGTAGGCATCAAATCCGAGATCGAGGGTTTCATAAAAGTTTGATTTAGCTAATCACGTGTTGCCCAACCTCTCTGGGAAGGAAAGCAATCTGGTGACTGCATTGACCTAGGTCCAAGTCTGGATACTTTGAAACATATTCGCTGCAACCTCGCTCAAACCCACGTACACTGCGGTTGAAAGCTACTTTTACAAAAAAAAGTGGCTTTTCTGACAAAGCCACCTTAAACAAACTTCAAACCGATTTACACTTAATTACTTACTACCTCATTTTCTAATTCTACTAAGGCTACTGCACCGTGAATTGCTGTTTCGTCCATTTCTGATAGT
The DNA here is from genome assembly GCF_002150685.1 of Algoriphagus antarcticus. Classification (GTDB taxonomy): domain Bacteria; phylum Bacteroidota; class Bacteroidia; order Cytophagales; family Cyclobacteriaceae; genus Algoriphagus; species Algoriphagus antarcticus. The sequence goes on along the minus strand of NZ_MSSW01000037.1, from coordinate 38,427 downwards.
AAAATCTCAAACCGATCAATGACAGTGGGATAACTGAATGTGGAAAGTGTTTTGAAAAGTGATCTTTTGAAAAGGGGGAAAGTTTTTCTGATAGATCCACCCAAGATTACTGCTTCAGGAGCCAAGGCATACAATATATGCTTAATTAGTTCTCCTAGATGATGACCAAATTCATCAAAAGCTCTGATAGCTACAGGATTACCAGCGAGTGCAAGTTTGGCTAGCGCTTTGGGTTTACTATGATAGTATTTTTCAAAAAACTTACCACTGCAGTAATGCTCAAAGTCATGATCTAAATAGGCTGCACTACACCATTCTCCCGCAGCAGAATTTACACCACTATAAAGGTGCCCATTGATTACGATACCACCTCCAATGCCTGTTCCCAGCGTCAGTCCCACCATATGGTTGAATTTCCTGCCCACTCCGAATTTATGCACGCCGGAGGCAAAACAATTTGCATCGTTATTTATGAAGACTGGCTTTGAAAATCGCTCAGTAAGAAACTTCTTCAATTCTACATGCTGAAACGCAGGGATATTCGAAAGCCCTAAAACTATGCCTTCTCTAGCATCTACCAAACCAGGTATGCCTACACCAATTCCCACCAAGTCGTATGACAGGTAGGTCTCAATGAATTCAGCGATAGTTTCTAGAATGAACGCTTTACTTTCTTTTGCTGGCGTAGCAATGGATCGGATATCCTCCAAATGTCCATTAATTAGCACACCACCTTTGATCCCGGTGCCTCCGATGTCTAATCCCAAAATGGCTTTTTCCATTCGCTACAAATAATATGGTTGTCAGGTTTATTACAAAAGCTGTGGCTGATAGGAATACCCATCAGTCACAGCATAGTTCAATCTTCATTAGAGCATTCCTTCTATAGATTTCTCCAGCTCTCTTGCTGTAGCTAAGAATTCTTCCACATTCATATCGCGGAAGAAAATCAGTCCATGGCTAGATCTCACTTTAGCACGATCATGCTGGTAAAAGTAGTTTTTACCGAGCAAAAGTTGGATTGAATCTAGTTGATCCACCCAGATTCTTTTGGCAACTGTACTGAATTTGCCATTGTGAGAATAACTAGGGAATGAAGCATTCACTTGGCTCATGTAGCAATTGGCGAAAGAATCTTCCATTACTGACATATCACCAAGAGAAACGGGAACGATTACATTCACCTCATGCGGCTCAAATTTGAACCAGACGTTTCTGTATCCAATGATTCTCAGTTTACTGATGTCTGCTTCTTCTCCCCACTTTTTCACCGCAGCTGCTGTGGCCTGAAGCACTTTATAGTGAGTATCTGGTCCCGATCCTTCAGGATCCAGCGTTAAACTGATTTTCGTAGGGTTTACTTTTTTGAACATTTCCACGATCGGTTCTACGTCACGATCTTTATCTGGCTGCTCGGTGAAAATATCACCCGTATAGAATCCAAGTCTCAGGTGATGGACATTTTTCACTTGTACTCCGAAGTGAGCCCAAACTAGCTCTTCTTCAAACTCGCGAATCATTCCCTTCAGTTTCTGGACTTTTGATGAGTTTTTCTCTCCATCGTAGCTATTCTTAAGGATGCTAATCACATCGTTTATTGTTTCGCGAAGTTGTGCTTTATTCTTGATACCGTATACGATAACCAACGCTCGCACCACTCTGTGACAAAGACCTCTTAAGCGTTCATCTGGATCCTCAGAGGCTACATTTGTAAGGTAATGATAGACATCCTTATCAGTTTTTAGGTTGTACCCTACTTCAAAAAAGTCTTCATAGTGAACCATTTGAATCTTACCATTGTCCAATAACTTCTTGGTAAGCTGAAGTGTGTCGATTACAAAAGTATTCGTCACAGCCGTAAAGCCAGATGTCAGCACAGAGAAGTGTGCCTCATTCGTTGGCTCATGGAGCTGATTGGTGATATGAGGTAAGATACCTAAAGAAATATCATCATGGTGTGGACCAGTGTGTAGAAGCACTTCTTCACGCTCTTGCTCTAGTCCTTTCGAAAGCTTGTTTTCAATGCTAGTCATGACCTGATTCACTGTATCCTCAGACAAATCGGGAATCAGCTTGGTATATTTATCTGCCTTGAGATCAGATAATTTTATTCTGTGGCCGTATTTTCCAAGTTTCTTGCATAGATCGATTACAGATCGCTCCGTCTTTTCCCATGTCCATTCACTTTTTTCGTAATAGGCATCTATAGAATCCGTCAGCTTCACACCTGCACCTTTGGTAACATAGAATCTGCCATTTTTCAACTTCTGAAGAACAGTACCCGGGAATACATTGTTGAGAGGAGTTTCAAGAGAATTTTTTACAATTCCTGCTTTGGCCTCACCCGCGGCGATGATAATAGCTACTGCTTCTGGATTGTACACTATCGTACCTAATCCAATAGTGATGACTAATCGATTGGAAGAAATCTCGATTCCTCCTAGGTCACCGGCAGCTACTGCTTGAGTTTCAAAATTGGTTTCTGTCAATCGAGTGACAGAGAACAAATGAGATCCTCTAGTATTAAATGCGATGTGTCCATCTGGGCCAATTCCACCTAAGAAGAAACCAATCCCACCTGCATCTCTGATTTTTTGCTCGTATTCTCCACACCATTGATCAATCATGTAGATTGATTGCTGCTGTAGTCTTTCCAAATCATTCTGTGGATCTCGGAATCTCAAGGAAAGATCAACTTTTAATTCAGGGAATATTTTACTGAAATGCAACCCATTTGCCAACGGAATCTCATCGGAATTGATCAGAATTGCTTTTTCTTTTGAAAGGCCAAAACCTTGGATATAAAACTTGTTGACGTAATCGTAAAAGCTATTATTCTGCGTGGATGAAATCGGGTAAAATTCATCAATCTGCACAAATGTAAGGTCCTTCAAAATTGGTTTCTTGGTATCTCCCAAGCCATATTTTTCCCTTACTTCTTTACCTTTTTTATTATCCCAGTTTTCAAGTAGAAACTGTGTCCATTTGATGAAAAATTCAGGTGTTTTACCTGTTGGTAAACTAATGACACCTTCTGGATTTGCAGCTGCCCATTCCAAAAATCGGCAGGCAGTGAGCAAGCCCAGTTTAGGAAAATTGTCAACTTGAAGGTATGGAATTAAGGTGCTGATCTTCTCTACACCAGATTCCTTAAGAAAACTTTTTTCAACTTCTGAAAGCGGATACTTACTTAGCATACTGTTTTGACAGGTTTATTTAATTGGAATATGTTAGATGATCGGTTATTAAGTAGTAGGTAATCAATTTGTTAGAGGTACTGATTTATTATTATAACCTAGTTGAGTCTGTTGATTAAACTTTTAATCAGAACTTTTTTCACTCTGGTAACTTACTTAAACAAATCTAAAAAATGTTTTTTAATAAAACGAACTTTACTAAAAATTTTGTAAAAGTTTAATTTATTGAGGTCTAAACATTAAGTTTTCGTAATACTGATCCATTGTTAAATGATAGGCTAAAGAGGCGATTTCTATTAATTATCCAGTAAAATTTACTTCATGTTGTAGGTACGTAAAGCTGGGTTTGATTTAGTTCTTACGTGTTGCCTAAAGATTATGGGAACTGAAATAAGTTTTTTCTTACCTTTCACACATGCTAATCATAGTCACGGGAGTTTCAGGAACAGGCAAAACAACTATTGGGTCTGGCATAGCAGATACACTGGATTTGCCATTTTTTGATGCAGATAATTTTCATCCTAAAGAAAATATCGCAAAAATGAGCCAAGGTTTTCCCTTAAATGATGAGGATAGAATGCCTTGGTTGCAAGCTTTGGCAAGACTTTTAGTGGAATCTGAGAAAACTGGTGGAGCAGTTTTGGCATGTTCTGCTTTGAAAGAAAGCTATCGAGAATTATTGAAAGTAAATGAAAGTGTGCGCTGGATTCATCTCAAAGGGGATCGCGAATTAATCTGGAGACGTATGCTTGCCAGAAAGAATCATTACATGAAAGCTGGAATGCTGGACTCACAATTTGCGACGTGGGAAGAACCCAAGTATGGATTGAAACTTAGAATATGTCAAACTCCAGATGAGATGCTGGCAGAAGCATTGAGATATTTGGGTATTCCGGTCAGTAGCGGCAAATAAGTGCAGGATGATTGGTAAAGGCAGTCAGCCGATGAGTGCTATGATTTCAAGTAGTCTATTTTCCCCAAAGGATTGTTTTAAGTTACTTAATACACGAAATTGAAACTGACTCATCAATAGCCTCCTATGATTAAATCACTTCTAGCTTTTTTCCTACTAATCCAAATTTCATATTCCTCTGGATTTTCGCAGACCTATCTTATTTCAAATGTGAACATCGTCACCATGGAAAATGATCAGGTCCTAGCAAACCAATCAATCCTGGTTGATGATGGTAAAATCCTCAAAATTACTCCAATGACTGAGCATGTCGATTTCGCGGGTAATCTTGTGATCGATGGTAATGGGTATTATGTCTATCCTGGTTTAGCTGAGTTTCATTCCCATATACCCATAGCTCAAAATGGAGATACCCAACTCCAAGAGGAGACTATGTGGCTATATCTTGCCAATGGCGTTTTGCGTGTGCGGGGAATGATTGGACATGAATCCCATTTGACCCTTAGAGATAAGGTTCAGTCTGGAGAAATTGATGGACCACGCCTGTTTTTGTCAGGACCCTCGTTTAGTGGAGGCTCAGTTTCTTCACCTACCCAAGCTGCGCAAATGGTGAGAGATGAAAAAGCTGCTGGATTTGATCATTTGAAATTGCATCCAGGGTTATCGATGGATGAGTTTATGATGATTTCCAAAACTGCCAAGGAGCTGGAAATTCCTTTCGGGGGACATGTGTCTTTGGATGTAGGCTTGGAGGCAAGTTTGAAAAATGGCTACAAATCAATTGAACATATGGATGGTTTCATTGAAGCGATGATTTCGGATTATTCCAGAGTATTGGACCCAAGTCTTGCAGGACCATTTACTATGCTGCTCGTAGGTGAAGCTGACCCAAGCAGATTACCGGCGTTGGTTGATTTAACATTGGAAACTAAAGCTTGGATCGCACCGACTTTGACACTTTTTGACCGGTATTTTGGATCAAAACCTGCCGAAGAATATAGAAATATTCCCGAAATGAAATACATGTCTGCACAGCAGGTGCAGAGTTGGATCAATGCTAAAACGCCTTATGAGGAAAAAGGTATTTTGACAGCGGAGAATGTTCAGCCTTATCTGGACTTTAGGAATAACTTATTTATGACGCTTCATGAAGCAGGTGTGCCCGTTCTCATGTCTTCTGATTCACCTCAGGTTTTTAATGTTCCCGGATTTTCTATTCACCACGAGATCGAGCTGATGTCCAAAGCAGGTATGTCCAACTATGAGATTTTAAAATCTGGAACTGTGAATACTGCGAAATATTTTGATCAAGAAGGGGAATGGGGAGTCGTCAAAACTGGTGCATCTGCTGATTTTGTATTAGTGGAAAATAATCCTTTGAAAAATCTGACGACACTGAAAAATCCATTTATGGTTGTCATGAAGGGTGAAGTATATGATAGAGACGAGCTTCAAAAGCAGCTGGATAGGATAGAGGCAAATCATAAACGGGAATAGCGTGATTTTGGATTTAAGAATTTCGATTTACGAAGTTCTTAGGTGCTTCGTTCGGACACCAATATCCGTAATCGTTTATTTTTGTAATCTGCGGCGGGCTGGCTTTCAGAGTTATATCTTTCTACTTGCCATCATTTAAGAATTTTCCAATTCCAAATTTTCCAATTTTTAACTCAAACACATGAACCTAAAATTTAACCTACTAATATTAGTCTTGCTTATTTCAGGCACAGCCTGTCTATCTCAAACCAAAACGACTGTGATTCAAGAAAAAGTTAAACTATCCATCAAAGGTGAGAAAGTAGCCACATGGGAAGGCCAAGATGTTTTTAAATATACCCTCGACAATGGCAAAATGCAGGTAGAACTGACGAATTATGGTGGTATAATTTCTCGGATAATCACCCCAGACAAGGACGGAAAGCTGGAGAATGTGGTATTGGCACTGGAGACTGTGCCTGATTACTTCACCAAAAATGGTCCTTATCTAGGAGCTGCTGTGGGAAGATATGCCAATCGGATTGGGAAGGCTTCGTTTGCGCTGGACGATGAGACTTTTCACATCACAAAAAACAATGGAGAGAATACCCTGCATGGGGGAGCGAAAGGTTTCGGAGTGAAAGTATGGAAGTCAGAAACTTATAAAAAGGACGATGCGATAGGAGTGAAAATGACTTATGAAAGTGTAGATGGAGAGGAAGGTTTTCCGGGGAATCTGATGACTACGCTTTGGATGGAGTTGACTAGCACTAATGAGCTGAAGCTTCTTTTTGAATCTTCTACCGATAAGAAGACTGTCGTAAACCTGACGAATCATTCCTATTTCAATCTGAGCGGAATCACCGGTGATGTGAGAGATCATGAGTTGCAGATTTTTGCAGATGCGATCACGCCAGCTGGGGCTGGTCAGATTCCAACGGGTGAAATTAAAGCTGTAGCTGGAACTCCATTTGATTTCCAAACGCCAAAAAATCTAGGAGCTCAGTTGGATGCTTTGGGTGAGGGCTTCGATCATAATTATGTCACCAAAAGAGCAAATTCTCCAGAGCTGAAGAAAATAGCAATTGTGAAGCATCCTGACAGTGGTCGTGTGATGGAGGTTTTTTCTACTGCTCCAGGCGTACAGCTTTACACTGCCAATCATGTGAGGAATTTCGCCGGAGCGGATGGCAAGACTTACCAACCGCATTGGGCACTTTGTCTGGAACCTGAAGCTTGGCCCGATAGTCCAAATAAGCCAAGCTTTCCATCAACTAGCTTAGCTCCTGGTGAGAAATACGTGCATGAGATTGTGTATAAGTTTGGTGCTGAGAAGTAAACGCAAATTTAAGTTTACTTTTTTTGACCTATTTCGTTAGCTTGTTTTTCAATTAATGGAAACCCATGAAAAATTATCTAATTACCATAGCACTTGCGCTAAGTGCAACTTTTTTATCATTCACACTTACTGCTCAGGAGTACAAGCTGAGGAAGGTGAGAGATCTTCATATTGAAAGCCTTGCAAATGCTGGTATTAGGGATTATGATCCAAAAAGGGATATTTATAGCGGCTTTATTGATAAGGGTTCTGAAGGAGTTGAGCTCGCTATTTTTGATGCAAAGGGGAAGATTGTAGTAAGTAAAAAGAGACAGGGCGAAGGGCCAGAAGATTATCTGATGTCCGCCTTGACTATGGGGTTTTCTCCTGATGGGAATATCTGGGTTCAGACTTCCATGGAGCTTTTGAAATACGACTTAGAGTTTAATTTGATTGATAAAGTTAGGTTTGAACCGAAGAACACCACTGTTGTTTATTCTGGGCCATGGTCCAAGTTTGTTCCGCTAACTAAGAGTTCGCAAGTGTCATTTATTACGATTGCTTCCAATTTGAGAATTAATGTCCATCCTAAGTGGGTTCCCTCTAATATCAATATGATGGAATTCTATGATGATGCTAGTAAATCTATCCAGTCGGAAGTATTCTAGTCAAGTAGAAAGGTCTATCAGGGTATTGAGGATGAAGAATTCCCAGCAGTGGCTAGTCCTATTTTTACGTTGGATGCAAGAAATGGTAATTTATATTTTACCACTTCCATTGATAATGAGATTACCATTTTTAATCCTATCAATTGGAATGTTATACAAAGAATCATCGTCAAACACGAATTTTTTAAAGCTTTGGATGCTATCCCTTTAAGGGAATCAAATTTGGCTTTTTCAGGTAGAACTCCTCTTTATTCTCATAATGAAAAGATCTTAAAGTTCGATTCGGATTTGTTGGGACTTATTTATGTGAAAGAGATTTCGGAAGCCGCGAATGAGTTGAAAAAAGCCGAAGGAAAACCTTACCGCTTTATAGACCCGGATTATTATAGAATGATACTTTTTAAGAATGGAGTTCAGCTTCAGGGTGAGTTGACGATTCCTTCAGGACTTGTTCAAATGACTTTGCCAAATAACAGACTTTTGGTGAAGGCAAGTATTGGAGATGAAGAACCTGATTACATTCCCTATGAGATCTGGGAGATCGTAGAACAGTGAGAAGCTATTATTTACTAAAAGAGTAAAACTTTCAACAGACTGAGTATTCGCTACACAGGCGAAATATAGAGAATGGCTTTCTAAGGCTTTAAAGGGCTTCGGAATAGACATTGCACGAATAGTTGGGAACACTAAACCAACTAAATTTATTATGACAACTATTAATCAAACACAAACAGCAAAAGCACCTAATTTTAGAAAACTCCGCACTTCAGCGGCTGTGATGCTTTCTGCGATATGTCTTGTAGGAATGACTTCCTGTGAAGACCAAAATGACGACCCTATTCTAACTACTTACAATCAGCAGGACAGAAATTTTGCAATGGCTTCGTCTGAGAATCTGAATGCACAAATTGACTTCGGACAATTAGCTCTTGATAACGGTGAAGATGATTCTGTTTTGGAGTATGGTACCATGATAGTTACAGAAAATACAGAAAGCAGAACTGAGCTAGAAGGTATTGTAAATGGAACGGATGTTGAAATCTCTGATGGAATTTCATCTGCTATGAAAGCCAAATATGATGAATTGACAGCTTTGAGTGGTGAAGACTTCGATATGGCTTTTATTGACTTTCAATTAGAATTGCTTGATAACTCAAGGTCAATCTATGAGAACGAAAAAGACAACGGTGAGAATAACACGATGAAAGCTTTTGCAGACAAAACTCTTGGAAAAGTAAAAGATCAACGCCTTGATGCTGCTGAAGTAAAAGCAGAATTAGTTTTAGAAGGAATATAACATGGGAAGTCAGAATGTAGTTGAAGCTGATTAACCCAGTGGAAATTGCGTGATGATTTCTTTTAAGGCCGGTTTTCCTGCAAAGGAAGCCGGTTTTTTTTGTTTAACCGCAGAGGTCGGAGAGGATTTCTCGGGGAGCACAGGTTAGATCATTGGTTTTTCTGATCCTCATTAGCAGTAAGAATAGTTCATAGAAATTTGCTAGCCATTTCCTGCGCCTCATCAAAACTCTGGTAGGCACAGATTACCGCTTCAAAATCTTCGAGATTACCTACATGCTTTAGAGCCAGAGGATTTCCAAAATGAACTAGAATACACGGTTTTGATTGAGTTATAGTTTTGATTTCTTCCAATACCTCTTCATCCATTCCAAATTGGTTTAGGGGTTTGTGAGATGGAACAAAAACTGAAATGATTACTTTTTCTGAATCTTCAATTGAGTTTTTTGATAGGCCTGAACTGTATTTCAGAGTTAGATTTTTTGAAAAGGTCGATTCAGGTTGCCCATAGTAAATTCGATGTGAAAGCTTTCTCACATTTGCCAGACGCTGTAATTCCTGAGAATCAATCTTACCAGAAACCACCGAAACATATTCCTTGGATAATTGGGATTGAAACTTAGAATGGCTTACCCAATCAAAATCGGGCACGTCCAAATTCTTAAAATCAAATACACCCAACTTCTCCTTCAGTTCCCATATTTTCTCAAAAACTGTATCAATTTCCTCCTCCGAAGCATTTTTGAAAATCATTTCTATGCCCTCTTTCACATGATCAGAAAAGCAAAGGATATCATTTCCGGCTTGAAAAGCTTGCCATTCTAATTGACCAGGAATAGGAGATAAGTCAGCCACAGCTTTCATATTTAGAGCATCGGATATGATAAGACCTTTAAAGCCCATTTCATTTTTGAGCAAGTCGGTAATAATCTCCCGACTGATGCTGGCAGCTATTTCTTTCCCACTGGATAAAGCCGGAGCAGCCAAATGGCCAACCATTATCATCTCTACGCCTTGATCTATTCCATATTGAAATGGTAGAAGTTCCTCCTTTAAGAGTTCTTCCTTCGTCTTTAGGATGACAGGAAGCCCCAAATGTGAATCCGTCTGTGTATCGCCATGTCCGGGGAAATGCTTCAAACAAGCGCCGATACCAGCTTTTTTCATCCCTTTGTACATAGCTAATGAATTCTCGGCAACCTGTTGTGGATCTGTTCCAAAGGATCTGTAGCCGATTACGGGGTTGTTCGGATTAGTATTTACATCTGAGCAGGGCGCTAGGTTCAGATGGATTCCAGCGGCTTTCATATCCTGACCCATTCTATAACCTACTTCTTCAATAAGTTCCAGTGAGTTTTCCTTAATCGCTCCAAGAGTGATCGCAAAGGGATATTGAGGTGTTTTCTCAATCCGCATCGCAAGTCCATATTCCCCGTCAATGCTGATCAGCAAAGGCGTTTTCGAGATTGCCTGGTAGCGGTTGATAAGTATGATCATTTTCTCCAATGTTCCACTTACATCTAGTACTTCCGCACGCTTTTCGAAGTTGGCGGCGGCAGAATGACGGCTATGAAAAAATGTTAATCCGCCGATTTCCTGCTCTCGAATCAGCGTTTCAATGGCTTGATAGTTTTCCTCTGAATCATGGATAAATGCTGCCGGAGAGAAGCATTGGGCTATTTTTTGTTGAGTATTTAAATTCATTTTCTATCAGTTAGTAGAGTTGATCAAACTTCATCATCCAAAATTCGGTGTTCATCATTCAAAATTTAAAGGTATCTCGAGATAAAGTAGGATACTTTTTCATTCGTAGTTAAGTGAGTAAGCTATTTCATCATACAGCATTCGACGTCCATCATTCGATATTTTAATAACGAATGAATAATGAAGAATTTCGAATAATGAAGTTTTGGGGGCTGAAGTAAAACGAAACTATTCAATTTTCTTCCCAAACTCCCTAGGGTACTTCACACTTGCGGCGATAGCCAGCGCAGGAATCATTGCTATCCCCACCCAAATGAAGAAACCTGTATAGCCCAGCCACTCTTGGATATAACCTGAAAGCATTCCGGGAAGCATCATTCCCATGGCCATAAAACCTGTTGCCAAAGCATAATGGGAGGTTTTGAAGAGACCTTCGGCTAAATAAATCAGAAAGATCATGTATGCCGCGAAGCCGAATCCATAGCCAAATTGCTCGATGACGACCACGATGCCGGCATACATAATATTGTCAGGCTGGAAGTGCGCCAAACCGATGTAAAGCAAATTCGGAAGGTTCAGGGAAAGTGCCATTGGGATCATCCACTTGCCTAATCCATGGCGTGAGATAGCGATTCCACCTAAAATCCCACCGACAAGTAAGGCAATCACACCGATAGTCCCGTAGAGAAATCCAACTTCAGAAGTAGTCAATCCCAGCCCGCCAGTTTGTCTTTCTTCCAGTAAAAAAGGGGAGGCCATTTTCACCAACTGCGATTCTCCCAATCGATATATAAGTACAAATGCCAGTGAGATTCCGATGTTTTTCTTAGTGAAAAATGTAGTGAAGACCTTTCCGAAACTCGCTTCACGCGTAATTCTTTCGGTTGATTCTTCTTCTACTTTTGGCGTAGAAAAGTAATTAATTGCAGTAAGCAAAAGCATCAGACCACCCACGATTATCATAGTGTAGGACCAGGCTTTAGTGTTGTCTCCCAAGCTGGTTTCCAGATGTCCGGCGACCATCACGATCAAGCCCTGACCTGTGATCATCCCGATTCGATAAAACGTACCTCGCAAACCCACAAAAAAGGATTGTTGCTCTGGCTTCAAAGCGATCAAATACATGCCGTCAGAAGCGATATCATTTGTAGCAGAAGCAAAAGCTCCCATCCAGAAGAAAGCCAAGGTCATAAAGAAAAAGTTGTTGCCCGCTGTAGTCAATCCAACACCGAGAAAGACTAGAGACAAAATAAACTGCATGGTCAGAAACCATTTTCTCTTGGTACCAAATAGATCAACTATCGGACTCCAGATAGGTTTGATCACCCAGGGAAGGTAAAGTAAGCTGGTGTAAAGACCAATGTCCGAATTGGATACACCGAGCTTTTTGTACATAATCACTGAGACCACGATGATGACAATGTATGGAACTCCTTCGGTCATGTACAGCGAAGGAATCCAGATCCATGGACTTCTTTTGGTGGATTTGCTCATGATTTTCGGATCAGATTTTCGTAGATACTCAGCTCTGATCCATCTATTAGTTTTGCGTTGACTGCCTTTTCATAGAATTCCGCCGGGCCAACTCCGCCGATAATTGCGTAGGCATAGCCCATTTCACGCATTGATTCCAGTGATTTAAGCAGCAGTATTTTTCCTATGCCTTTTCCTCTTTCCTTCTCTATTGTCCCTGTTGGGCCAAAGAAGTTTCTTGCTGTACTTTCATAGCAGGCAAATCCTAAGATTTTATTTCCTCTTTGCGCCAGCCAACAAGCCACGGGCTGTCTGCTGAAAGCGACTTCCACTTCTGACTGCCAATACTCACCGAAATGCTCCAGCACCCAGCTACTCAGCAGGTGCTTCTCGGGAGCAATAGCTCTTCGAAAGACAACATTCTCCTTTTTCAAAAGTCTTGCTTCTTCAAGAGAAACTTCCGGCAAACCGATCAATCGGACAAGCATGTCTTTCATGTGTTTATAATTTGATTTTTATAGGTCACACCTGCCTGCGGGCAGGTGGAATCTCGCATGGTTGATGTTCTTCTCTGTGTGTGACGCTTGTGTCATGCTCGATTTCATAGTGAGAATTTAAGGAATTTGGTACACTTGAGTTTGAACGATTCTTCCGTAATGGTCAATCCATCGAATTGCCAGGTATTCTGTGTTCAGACTTTTTACTTCCAAAGTCCTGACTCGCAATCCACCAACCCAAATCGGATGAATTTCGGCATCAGCCAGTTGATTCAATTCATTTGCACCTTGGATTAACGCATAGCGGATTGCCGGGTCAAGCGGATTTGCCATACGGATAGAAGTCAATTCGGAATTTGCTTCCACACTGAAGACCACTGGCGTATCTATGATCGAAGGGCTTTTGGGCTGGAAAGATGGAGGTAAAGTAGGCTCATTATACAATTCATTCTTCAGCAATTGAGCCACATCCTGATTTTTGATTTTCATGGATTTTGCTGAGAAAAAGGCATTTCCCTGAATAGTCGGAAGGGTACGCGTATAGGAAATTTGCGTGTTGATCTCTCGGGGATTGTCCCAGGCTGCGTCAGAGTCCTCACGGATTTTATACGGGCCATTTCCTATATAAATGTTCGTGTTGAAGTGATTTTTTGCCCACCAGTCATTCAGGATTCGATGCGAAGCAAGCTTATGATCCATGCTCCAGTAGAGCTGCGGAATCATGTAATCCACCCAGCCATTTTTCATCCAAAGAAGCACATCTGCGTAGAGATCGTCGTAATTCGTTTGTCCGGCTCGGGTAGGAGATCCTTTTGGATCCATGTTTTGATTTCTCCACACGCCAAATGGTGAGATACCAAACTGTACCCAAGGCTTACTTTGTTTAATGGTCTGGTTAAGCGCAAGAATCAATTGGTTTACATTATCCCTTCTCCAATCGTCTTGGGTTTGTCCTGGCTTCTTGTATTTGTCGTAGGTAGATTTATCAGGGAAATCCTGTTTGGCAATTTTGTAGGGATAGAAATAGTCATCAAAATGGATCGCATCGATGTCGTAATTATCTACGATTTCTTTAATCACAGCCAATAAATGTGCTTTTACTTCAGGTAATCCAGGATTGAAATAGTACTGAGTGCCATACTTCAGCATCCAATTTCTATGAAGATTATAGGCGTGATCGGGACTTAGTCCGTCTGTAGTCAGGTTCATTGTAGCCCGATAAGGATTTAGCCAAGCGTGGAATTCTAATCCTCTTGCATGGGATTCCATGATCATCCATGTGAGTGGGTTTTCGTCAGTTTTGGGAGCTTGACCTTGTTTTCCCGTGAGGTATTTTGACCACGGAGCCAAATTGCTTGGGTAAAAAGCATCCCCAGCCGTTCTGATCTGGACGATTACTGCGTTAAAATTCAGGTTTTTATAGTAATCAAGAAGGTTAATAAAATCCTGCTTCTGCTTCAAATAAGAATCATCAGGAGAAATAGGCCAATCAATATTCGCTACTGTTGCAATCCAAACGCCACGAAACTCGCGGGGCATTTCTGGCATTTGAAATGTCAATGGACGCAGTGCGACTGGTGCCATCGGTAAAGGTTTCACTGGAAGATTAGCACCTGGATTTGGTGTGCCGGGGGAAGTTTTTATAGTGCCAGAGGGTTTGCCTACAGAAGGAGCGTTTTTTTGGGATTTACAGGCGGAAAATAGCAAGCCAAAGGCCAGAATAATAAAGAGATACCTTGAAAGGAATTTCATAAATGGGTAATCAGAGCGTTGGTACAGGTTTCAAATTTAAATCGGATAAGTTTTTTCGGAGTTTCTCCATAAAAGCATCTCCTGGGTCTGTTTTGACAGTGCGATAGTCTGGGTCGGCTTCCTTCCAAAGTTCGGTGTTCTGGAAATTTTGATATTCATGATGACCAATCACGTAGTCGATTGCATATTTTCTTTCCAGATATCTGATCAGTTCCTCATTTGCTTTCAGTTGTTTTTTGGTCAGAGGCATAGCATCACTACCAATATTTTCGACGCCAATCGCCAAATAATTCAAACCGATAGTATGTCTGGCAAAAGTAGTGTCCGGCAACAGTCTAAAAATCGTGCCGTCTCGGTCAATCAAAAACTGACTAGAAACATTAAGATTGCTTGCCCCAGTCAAATCAGCTCTTCCGGCTATTGTAGCGGGATCAAACACATCAAAAGTAACTTCAATATTGTCAATTGCAGTCCAGTGAACGACCACCATTTTGGGGGCAATTGATGCGGTTTTCTGTTCCAGACCATGACGGGTTTTTAAGTATTGAAGCGAAAGCTCCTCTCGCTCTTGGTTCCAGGTGATCGGTTTATCGATGATTCTGAAAGTGGCTTTAGGGCTGCAAGAACTTTGTAATAGTGAGAAAATTGCTATTGCAAGTAGAAGTAGAATAGTATTTAAGGAATTGAACTTCATGGTCTTCAAGCTGATTAGATCTTCAAATTCATTTATAGCAGAGTTGCTTTTCACAGCTAAACTACCCAGAATATTGCAGGATAGAGAATGAAGAGACGCAATTTTTTGCCAGCAATTTCAATTCGAGATTATTTTTGCAAGTTTTTGCTGTTTTCGCTAGTTTCCCAAACTGAAAGATTTTATGCCATGCTGAAAGAAGAAAGACATAAGTACATTTTGGATCAGGTCCATCTGCATCACCGAGTTTTGCTCAATGATTTATCAGATTCTTTAAATGTGTCTATAGATACTGTAAGGCGTGATGTGAAGGAGTTGGACAAGGAAATGAAGCTGAAGAAGGTCCATGGTGGCGCAACTTCTTTTGGCTTTATGACTTTCACCAAGGACGATGGGAATATCTACCTGAAGTCAAAGAAAATATTAATTGCCGAAAAGACTATTGCGTTACTATCGGATGGACAAGTGATCCTGATGAGTGGAGGGACGACCAATATGGAAGTGGCTAAGCTGATGCCGGAGAAGTTGGAATTGACCGTGTTTACTCCAAGCCTTCATGTAGCGATGGCCTTGCTGGATCATGAAAATGTGGAGGTGATTTTTTTGGGAGGGAAGCTTTTGCATGATGCCAAATTCGCAGTGGGAGGGACCGTAGTGAATGCGCTTTCACAGCTACGCGTGGATATGTGCATACTCGGAACAGGCTATTTGGATGCACAGTATGGCTTGACAGAGTTTGATTGGGAGGTGATTCAAGTAAAGCAAGCAATGATCAGAGCTGCAAAAAAGACGGTGATTTTGACCGTTTCGGATAAGTTGCACTCCATCCAAAAATACAAGACTTGTGATATGACGGCAGTTCATACCTTGGTCACAGAACTTGATCCTTCCGACCCGCTTTTAGATGCCTTCCGACCGTTTGATTTGGTTTTGATGTGAGGATAAGGATGCTGCTTTTTTGCTTTGGTGAATGGGCTAAAGCCCATCCTTATAATATTTATCGAGCCTATGGCTTTGTTTAAAGCTCCGTAGAAATGGATGATTTTTTGATAGCGGACAATATCCGTTATAGCCCTAGCGAGGAAAAGACACTGCTTAATAGTTGCGGAGGAACGGCTAATTTTGAAACAGCGGACTTCAGTCCGGCGAAAAAAAGCACATGATTTTAAAAATGTGTCGATCCTACGGATCTTAGATACAGCTTTGTTGCAGTGGTGGACGGGCTGAAGCCCATCCTTACAATATTTATCGAGCCTGTGGCTCTGTATAGAGTACCGGAGAAACGGCTTATTTGGTAAAGCGGACAATATCCGTTATAGCCCTAGTGAGGAAAAGACACTGCTTAATAGTTGCGGAGGAACGGCTAATTTTGAAACAGCGGACTTCAGTCCGTTGAAAAAAAGCACATGATTTTAAAAATGTGTCGATCCTACGGATCTTAGATACAGCTTTGTTGCAGTGGTGGACGGGCTGAAGCCCATCCTTACAATATTTATCGAGCCTATGGCTCTGTATAGAGTACCGGAGAAACGGCTTATTTGGTAAAGCGGACAATATCCGTTATAGCCCTAGCGAGGCGATTGCTCTGTTTAAAGTTCCGTATGAATAAATGGTTTGGTGAAAGCGGAACTCAGTTCGTTGAAAAAAGCAAACGATAATAGCGAGAGTTCCGTAGGAACGAAACATATCCTGCTGAGGCTAAGGCATCTCTTTATTTCTAAGCAGTCCCTAACTCTAGTGTTTTCTGCGAAAACCTCAGCGCTCCTGGCGGTTAGAATAATAGAAAAAAGCTTCCCATTTCTGAGAAGCTTTTGCGTAGTTAATTATCCTTTTTCTTCGGAACCTCATCATCGTGAGCGCCGTCTTTGCAGCATTCGTCCAGTTTTGCGTAAGCCTTTGGATCACGTTTGAGTGAATCTGCATTGTAGCCGACCATGGTAACTCGCTTTCTGAGTTTGTCTGGATCGGTTTTAGAATCCAAGTAGGCGATGTTTAGCACCTTGGTTTCCAAATCTAGATTCACGGATTTCACACCTTTCTCGAAAGTGAGATCCTTTTCCAAGGTAGCCTTACACATCTCGCAGATTGCGGATGTTTTGATCCCGATTGTTTTTACTTGTGCTTGTGCAGCAAAGGCAAAAGCTGCAATAAAGAAAGTTAAGATTAGCTTTTTCATATGTTTATATTTTGTTGTTTAAAGGCCACACCTGCATTCCGGCAGGCAGGTGGAATCTCGCATGGCTGATAATTATCCCTCTGTGTGTTGCTTGCCATATGCTCGATTTCATAGTGAGTATTTAGTTGATTTTATATCTGATCCCTGTATAGATCACTCTTCCGGCTATTGGGCCCCAGGTCATGGAAGCATCGAAGTTCGAGCCAAAAGGGTTTTCAGGATCTATGATTGGATTTGATTGTTTGAAGTTTAAGATGTTTTCTCCGCCTAAGTAGATGCTGCCCCAGCGAAACCCACGACTTACCTGAGCATTTAGCATAAAGAAATCCGGGGATTCACTAGGCTGACGAAATTCCACCGGACTTTCGCTGGTATTAGGAATACGCATTGGGCCATTCCAGTTCAGCGTCATGTCCGCTTTCCACTTGTCGTATAATGTAGCATAGGAAAGGTTCATGAAGAAACGATCCTGACTTTGAAGTGGGATCTGCTGAAGAATCCCATTGGTGGTCATCTTCATCTCATAGCGCTTGTATGCAGCTTTGGCATTTAGTCTTTCCGTAATAGGATAGCTTGCTTCTATCTGGAAGCTATTCGCATAAGATCCTTTATGAAGATTGTTGATGACCAGCAATTCTGAGCTTACATCCTGATCATATACAAGTTGATTCTGAAAGCCTGTGTAGAAATAATCCGCGACTATACTCAAGGGACGATCATCTACAGTCAAGTTTCCCGCTACACTAACGCCTGAATTCCAAGATTCCTCGGGCTTGAGTTCAGCATTGAAAACTAGCTCTCTGGCTGATACCCAAACTGCGCTGTTTTCCATCAAAGCATTTGGCGTTCGGTATCCCTTTCCCAAAGATCCTCGCAACGTCCAGTTTGGGACAAATTCCCATCTGGCATGAACTCTAGGAGTAAAATAGGTGCCAAATAGATTGTGAAAATCCGTTCTTGCTCCAGCCACTACAGTGATTCGCTCATTTGGAATGAAGTTATATTCGAAGAAAAGGCCAGGCACTTTTTCTGTTCTATACATTGCCGTATCGAGTCCTGATGGTGTGTTGGAATCAAAGGTTTCTGCAAACTCATCGTAAAGAAAACTTGCTCCCGTTTTGTACTGGTGAAAGCTTGAGCCTAGGATATTTTGATAAATGAAATTACCGTAAGCTGTCTTCTCTATGCCTCGGTAAATTCTTCTTCCTGCTCCTCCATTGAAGTCCTGATACGAAAGAGAGTACTGAAATCCCCAGCTTTGCGTAGGCTTATCTGGATAGATCATTCCCAGCTTGCCAAAAACTTCAGCTTTTCGGGTGTCCATTTCATAGCCGTACATACTGCTGGTGGATAGGTCGCTATTGAAGTCAAAGCCTTTTTGACCTCCGGCATTATCAGACATAAATAGATTGACGCCGATTTGCGCACTCAATCGGTCACCTTCATACTTGTATCGATTGAGAAAATTCAGCTGTCTGCCTTTGGGTAAATCCATGAATCCATCGTCATTTCCGTCGATTTCAGAGCTCATTTGACTTGCGTGAAATAGTACACCCGAGCTCCATTTTTCACTGATGGGAATTTGATGATTTGCATTGATTTCCAGTCTGCCAAAGGAATTGAGGTAGCCATTAAGATACCAGGTATCCATGCTTTCCGGTTTGAAAAGATCGACATTGATCTGACCTGTCATGGATTCGTAGCCATTGATTACAGTTCCGGCCCCTTTTCCCACATCGATAGATTGAATCCAGGTTCCAGGTACGTAAGTGAGACCAAGTCTGGAATTTAAGCCTCGGATATTCGGGATTCCTTCCCTGCTGATCAGGACATATCGGCCATCCAGACCCATCATTTGTATCATTTTGGTGCCTGTGACTGCATCAGCATACGAGACATCTACGGATGCATTTGTCTCAAAACTCTCGGAGAGATTGCAGCAGGCAGCTTTTTGAAGTTCACTTTCCGTAATGAGAATATTGAGAAAAGGAGCTTCATCCACCACTGACTCCGATCTGGCTTGGACGGTAACCTGCTCCAGCGCTTCACCGCTTTCCTGTAATGTTATTTGCATTGGTTGATCAAAAACTGGATCTAACGTATCTGGCTCATAACCAAGGTAGGTCACCACCAACCGGTCAGTTTCCAGTACATTTTCTAGCTGGAAGTGACCGTCCAGATTAGTTATAGCACCTTGTTGTTTATCCAGAAGTTTGATGCTAGCGCCGATTAGAGGCTCATTTGATACTGATTGTACCTGGCCTTTTATGCTATTTTGAGCAAATAGAAAAGCTGGCGCAATGAAGCATCCTACAAATAGAATTTTTGATTTCATGTATTTAAGATTATCTCTCGTATCACATGGAATTCGCAATAAACTTACCTTGTTTGAAACAGGGGAACCCTAAGTTTAGGCTTATTTCATGAAGAATTGCTTGTGTGTTACTAGATTACAGTTCGCCTAAAGCGAATAAAAATAAAGCAGTTCTTATATCAAAAAGGATTGGTGGAGGATAGTTAGATCAGGTATTGTTCGATCTGGGAAAAGATATTCTGGATTGGAAATTTGAATTTCTGCCAGTTGAATACTTGCGATAGTTAGCACATAGGCTAATACAAATTCTGGAGAAAGCTGAACTTGGAACTGAGTTTTTCCGAAATAATCATCAGAATCAGATGAAGTATAAACATCGGAACAACAATCTGCTTCTGGTACTTGAACCAAGTCTACCCCACAGCAATCTGATCTTTCAGGAGCAATAGTGACGTCAGTACTTTTTAATTCATCTCCACAGTAATGCGCCGCCAAAGTCAAATTGATCTGACCTGTCAGAAAAAATAGAAGCATTAACGTTGAAATGATTGCTTTCATATGAAGGGCAAAGCTCGGAATTTCATTTGAAAAAGAAAAACATACCTTCTCTACGATAAGAGAGAAGGTAGGTTTTAGAAAAGTTTTGGTTCAAAATTACTCTCCAGAACTTGGAGGTGAGAATTTCACCACTTGGTTTGGAATAGGACTTATAGTTTTCAGATAGGCATAAATAGCTTTGAGATCTGATTCCTCCATGCCAGCATACATGACCCAAGGCATGACGCTGTTGAATTCACCAGGCTGGATTTTAGGTAAGTGATAGCCAGAATCAAGGTACTGCTTAAATCTACCTACAAACATATCCTCTGTCCACGCTCCTATGCCAGATTGTTTGTCTTGCGTAATATTCGCAGTACGAACCACTGAGCCATCAGGAAAAGTAAAACCTCTTCCTCCTTCAAATTCTTTCCCGGGCATCAATGCTCCCTGAGCATCAATAGGCGTATGACATTCCATGCAGGCTGCGGCGTTAGTCAAGTATTTACCATAAGCCACTTGGTCAGTTTCAGAAGGTTTTTTTTCAGGTACGCCATCTTTGGGGATGGTTTTTAAGATAATATTGATAGGAAAGTCAGGTTCGGAATCTGGAACTTCCTTGTCAATAGGCTGAAGGGTACGGATGTAGGAAATAATGTCGTAAATATCCTCGGGATCCATCTTGCCATAATAGGAGTAAGGCATCAAGGGAAACATTGGTCTTCCCTCATTGGTCACGCCAGTAGTTATAAGACGAAATAGTTCTCCGTCAGTATAATCCGAAATCCCAGTGGGAGTAATGTTTTTGGCATAAAAAACTCCTGGGAGTCCCATGCTTTGATCAAATCTATCTCCACCGGATCCAGCCGTCCCTTCCGTGATGGGACCTGAAAACTGGGAGAAATCACGAACAGAGTGACAATCCACACAGACTGTGACATGATTCGCAAGATATGCTCCTCTTGCCACACGATCTGGGCTGTGATCAATGGTTAACTCAGGTGCTGGACTGACTTTTGGGAATGTGAAGTTTACGAATGCAGCTCCAACTACGACCAACAGCACAATCACTCCAAGCAAATACGCTAATACTTTAAAAATCTTTTTCATGTTAAAAATGGGTTTGGTGTATTAAAATTTACATATTTTAATAATCCGTTGAATATCAGTGGTATACTTATTTTTGAAAATCGAGAAAAGATTCAAAAAAATCATGATTAACTACCAGTTGTAAGCAGTGTTCCCTGAAGTTTTAAAATTGTACTAAAAGGGAGGTGATTATATAGTTCATTGAGTATTTTGAGGTAAATTTCACCCAACAATCTCAAGTTTATGAAAAAACTCTACTTTCTATCCCTGTTTTTTATAGCCTTTGCAACCTATGCTCAGGAGGAAAAAATTCTCCAAGAACTTGATCAAAAAGCCGATTTCTACGGTGCGATCGCAAAAGAAATCTGGTCAAATCCAGAGCTCGGATATCTCGAAAATAAAAGCTCTGCCTTACTGCAAAAAACACTGGCTGATGCAGGATTTTCAATTAAAGCTGGCGTGGCAGATATTCCCACCGCCTTCGTCGCAGAGTTTGGCTCAGGTAAACCTGTCATTGCTATCCTTGCAGAGTTTGATGCCTTACCGGGAGTTTCTCAAAAAGCTGTACCCTTTAAAGATCCTGTCATAGAAGGCGGTCCAGGTCATGCATGTGGACATCACTTATTTGGTGCAGCATCCGTTGCAGCAGGGATTAGCACAAAAGAGTGGCTGGAATCTTCTGGAACTCAAGGAACAATAAGAGTGTACGGAACCCCCGCTGAAGAAGGTGGTGCAGGTAAAGTTTACATGACTAGAGCTGGATTACTTGACGATGTAGATGCCGTATTACACTGGCATCCATCCAGTCAAAATGATGCGAGTGCCTCTTCTTCCTTGGCAAACAAGTCTGCGAAATTCAGATTTTATGGAGAAGCTTCGCACGCAGCGATGTCTCCTGAGCGAGGAAGGTCTGCACTTGATGGTGTAGAATCTATGAATTACATGGTCAACATGATGCGAGAGCATGTGCCACAGGAAACACGAATACATTATGTAATTACAAGTGGGGGAGAAGCGCCAAATGTAGTTCCCGCCTTTGCTGAAGTATTTTACTATGTGAGAAATCCTGATGTCGCTAACGTTAAATCAATTTTCGAAAGAGTAGTAAAAGCAGCTGAAGGAGCAGCTTTGGGAACAAACACTGAAATGAAATATGAAGTGATCCATGGACTATACAATTTGCTTCCAAATGAAACACTGGGAAGGATTATGTATAAGAATTTAGAGAAAATAGGAGGTGTAGATTATAATGCCGAGGAGCGCAAATTTGCTGAGGAAATAATGAAAACGTATTCAATAAATGCATCACCTGAGGATGCTGCTAAAATTGATCCTTTCGAAGTCATAGAAAAAGGAACAGGAGGGTCAACTGACGTTGGGGATGTGAGTTGGCTGGTTCCAACTGCAGGTATGAATGCGGCAACATGGGTTCCGGGGACATCTGCGCACACCTGGCAGGCTGTAGCCGCAGGAGGAACTAGTATAGGCCAGAAAGGTATGATGGTAGCGGCGAAGACGCTTACGCTTACTGCCATGGATATATTCAAAGATCCCTCTGTGACAGGAAAAGCACTGCAGGAATTGAATAGGAGAAGAGGTAAAGACTTTAAGTATGAAGCATTAACTGGAGATCGGGAACCACCTCTGGATTACCGCAAATAATAACTTTAAGCTAAAGGGACAGTCGAATGGCTGTCCTTTATATATTTCTTCTTTGCTATGAAATCAGGCGGGAATGACAAGGACAAAATGCAGCGAAGCCATTTTTCAATTCAATCTTCCCAGACTAAATCGGATAAGTATTTTTTTTGAGTGATCAGTCTCAGTGGGCAGGATCAGATAGTCTGTAACCGGGACTGTGACCTTTACTAAACCTTGGTCTTCTTGGTAGTTAAAAAAAACGTTTAAAAAAAATGTCATTGCCCTTCCAGAGAAAGACAATGACAGTTAAATTACTCTGAGTCAAGCAACGAATCCACAAGTGCATCAATATCACGAAGGTGATTTTGAACAATCCCAGCACTATACCTTGAGCTAGCTGTGCGCGCTGAACTTTGTATAGCTTTCAATTCTGCACGAACAGCAGCACTGACATCAGAGCGGTTTTTTTCATCCTGAGTCATTAGCGAAGCAAGACGCTCCACATGCGCACGCTGAAGATTTCTGCGGAAAGCATCTATGTCTTTAGAACCAGATAGCTCTGACCAAATACCTTTTCTCAAGTCACTTAACATCTGAATCATAGAATAGGCTTCGGCGCCGTTCAAGGCTTCATTGTCTATCAATCGCTCCAATCTGTCCATTCTAAGCACACTGCTAAGTAACCTTGACTGAAGACTACTAATAGAAGATACTGCACCGCTTGGTTCGATATTTTCTAATATTTCTTTTTGCAGTAACCAATCTGGAGTCGTAAATACATTTTCATTCAAAAACTTCATTGACTTCAACTGCTCTACTTTGGAAGTAGGAGTATAGGTGACGCCGGGTTGGTCAGTAGTTTTGTATTCCTCGTAAACTCCGCCGATGTTGGTCACCACGTGATTTGCAAATCGGCTCCATACTCCAATCAATTCTCCATACAATTCCTCCAAATCATCATAGCCTTCGCCAGCTGTGGCAGTCCATTTAGCCAGATTTGGAGCTACGATTTTCAAGTTTGCAAGTCCATAAGTACTTGCCTTCACTGGATCATCGCCCACAGATTCCGTTTGAGAACTTGGGTCAAAAGAATTGCCTCCTCCAAATAAGTACATTGGATCACCGGCTTTTTCTCTGATCCAGCTATTCAAAGTTGGTTTTTCAGCTTCAGGAGAATCTGCATTTGGGATATATCTATAGCCCCAGTTGATCGCATAGTTGTCATATGGGCCGAGCATCCGCACCCATCGCACTCCTTCATCACCTGGCTGAGCTACATAGTTGTATCTGGTATAATCCATTATCGTCGCTGCAAGTCCCCATTTTTGTGTGAAAGTATCTGAACGCAAAGAATCAGTGGGGTAGGCATAAGAGGCCTTCATATTGTGAGGCAATCCAAGAGCATGACCGATCTCGTGAGAAATTACTCTTCGCATCATTTCACCTATTTCCTCATCCGGAGTGTTCAAAGTTCTAGCGGAAGGGTTTGCCGCTCCTGTTTCTAGCATGTAGCGATTTCTGTACGAGCGCAAATGATTGTGAAACCAAACAATATCACTTTCTATAATTTCACCTGAGCGAGGATCTGATACACTAGGCCCCATGGCATTTCTGGTAGTTGTCGCTACATATCGAACGGTAGAATAACGCGCATCTTCTGCACTCCAATCGGGATCTTCCTCTTTAGTAGGAGCATCCTTGGCTATGATCGCATTTTTGTAACCTGCCGCTTCAAAAGCGACTTGCCAATCTTCAATACCCTGACGGAAATAGGTTCTCCACTTTTCCGGAGTTGCAGGATCTAAGTAATAGACAATTGGTTTTACTGGCTCCACCAATTCTCCTCTGGCATAAGCTTCAGGATCTTTGGGCTCCAGTCTCCATCTTCTGATGTAAGTTTTTTCGTCTGATTTCAGTGCTTCGGAACCGTAATCAATCTGACGCACCGTAAACCAACCCACGCGCTGATCATGTAATCGTGGTTGCATTGGCTGCTCAGGAAGCAAATACATGGACTGGCTCAGTTCCATGGAAATAGTCCCAGACCTTGAATTGGAAGGTGGGGCGGAGGCATTGTAGGTCATGTCATGCCTTACTTCAATATTCTCCGGATAGCTGGCCATTCGTGTAATGAAACTTCTATCATTATCCAGATTTCTTACCTGATACTCCTTTCTCATCGATGAGGAAAGGCCACTAAGTGCCGGGATATCTGACAGAAATAAATCAGTTACTTCTATCAGAGCTGCAGTTGAGTCCGTATTGAAAGCTTCTATTTTGAATGAAGCCAAAATTGGATTGTAGTTGTTGGCTTCCACAGACAAAAAGATAGGCAGAGAATCTGCGGCTACATTGTCAAATGAAATAGAACGAAGGATGATGCTGTTTTGAAGTCTAGACCAATGAACGACTTGTTCATTTGACTTAGAGCCAGCAGTCGTATATCCACCTCCAAGACCGTCGGCTATTTTAGAAATACGACTGACCAGAAGCATGTCTTTTGCCAAAAGATCAAAAGGAACTTCATAGTAACTTTTATCTCCAACCTTATGAACTGTAAATAGTCCATCATCAGAAATTGCCTCACCTGTTACAATTTCACTATACTTTTTGAAAGGACTTTTCTTGATTGGTTTAGGTGCTTCACTTAGTGCAGCAGCCTCTTCTTTAGCGTTTTTTTTATTTTTCTTCTGTGCAAAGCTTGCCATGCTCAGCATCATAAGGAAGACTGTTAATAGTGTAGTGGTTTTCTTCATCTATACATGCATTGGTTAGTATCCACAAAGTAACCGATGGGGCCAAAATATAAAAGGAGTCATGTTTGGTGCCTACTTTTTCATAGGATGAAGGGTTAGTTCTTTGTTTTACTTGCCTTATCTGACAGGATCGAATGTCTGAATACTGCCATCTTCTAGGTGCTTCTAGGCGATGCTTTGATTTTTCTGAGATCTGTTTTTTTGCGGGAGTTAGTCTCTGAAGTTAGTAGATGGTTTGAATGAGATCTCTGATAATTCCTACACACTTTCTCTGATCTAGAAATACACATAGTGATCCAAACCCATTAAAAGATCGATGTTTCCTTAGTGTTGAAATTTTGATAAGCCACTAAAATACTTGATTTACCATTAGAAGATTAGCCTTCTAGATCAAATGATAAACTCTTACATTGGCTTTCCAATAACCCAATCAAACCTATGAATCGAAGAAACTCACTGAAAATCCTCGGCGGCACTGCCGTGGGGATTGCCGGACTTGCGCTTGCAGACTGGAAGTGGCAGCTGCTTGATGGAGTAAATCACACAGGATTCTTTACATCAAAAGAAGAGAAGCTTATCACAAGCATCGCAGATACAATCATCCCTGCTGGACTTCCAGCCAAAACTCCAACTTCAGACGCTAAGCCTATTGGAGCAATAAGTACAGGAACAGATATTTATCTGATGAAGCTTTTTGAGCACTGTTACGAAAAGGAAGATCAGGATAAAATTAAGCGACAGCTAGCAGCATTGGATACTCATGCGGGTAACGAATTGGGTAATTTTTTTTATAAACTTCCACAAGATATAAGGGAACAATTTTTACTTGGATTGTCATCTTCGGAAAATGAAGATGAACGTGAATTTTTTGACATGATGAAGCGAGAGACAATTACCGGTTTTACAACCGTCAAAGAAGTCATGGTTGATTATAGAAATTACAAAGTCGCACCTGGATATTACCATGGATGTGCCGATTTACCAGCCCAGACCTAATCTACCATGTTACAAGATTCAAAAGAGAAAAGAACCTATGACGCTATTGTTATTGGATCTGGGGCCAGCGGCGGCTGGGCTGCCAAAGAACTTTGCGAAAAAGGCCTAAAAACCCTCGTTCTTGAGCGTGGGCGTATGGTCAAACATATCCAGGATTATCCTACAGCATCTAAAGCCCCCTATGAATTTGAGTTTAGGGGTGCAATTCCTTTGGAGAAAAGGTCTGGAGTGGGCGGCGGAAAATGGTTGAGGGAAGAGACTGCCCATTGGGCTTTGGCTGATGATGAACAGCCGATTATTCAGGAAAAGCCATTTCGCTGGTTTCGTGGATATCATGTAGGAGGCAAGTCTTTGCTTTGGGCAAGAGCCACACAGCGATGGAGCGATTTTGATTACGAAGGTCCGGCACGTGATGGTTTTGCGGTGGATTGGCCGATTCGCTACAAAGACTTGGAACCTTGGTATTCGTATGTGGAGAAATTCGCTGGAATTGCAGGCAATAAGGATGGACTCGCTGAGCTACCCGATTCTGAAGTGATGCCGGGTTTTGAGTTGAGTTGCATTGAGAATTATTACAAAGAACAATTGGCTTCGAATTTTGACAATCGCTATTTGATCCAAGGCCGATGCGCGCACCTAACGGATCCACAGGAAATCCATAAACAACAGGGAAGAAATAAGTGCCAGCATCAAGGGATGTGCAATCGTGGTTGCGTTTACGGGGGCTATTTCTCTGCAAATGCCTCTACTTTGCCTTGGGCAGAAAAAACAGGTAATCTCACCGTCCGCCCGGAAGCAGTGGTAGAGTCAATTATTTACGATGATGCCAAAGGCAAAGCTACCGGAGTGAGAATCATCGATAGGAACACCAAAGAAGCGATAGAGTTTTATTCAAAAATAATTTTCGTAAATGCTTCTACCATAGCTAGTAATGCTATTCTACTCAATTCTAAATCATCCACTTTTTCCGGAGGAATAGGAAATGAAAATGGTCTGATGGGGAAATTCCTGGCATGTCACAATTACCGGGGAAAAGGAAATGCGAGTTTTGAAGGTTTTGTGGACAAATTCAACGATGGAAGAAATCCCGGACATGCTTATGTACCGCGATTCCGAAATGTGTTACGGCAGGACACCGATTTTCTTCGCGGATATTCTATTGGGATGTCTGGAGGAAGAGGATTAGGCTCAGATACGAGCATGATCGGTGATCAGCTTCGAGACAATCTACTCAATCAAAAATATGGGATCTGGCACATGGCTGCTTGGATGCAAGGGGAGACAGTTCCTGTGGAGGATAACCATATTCGACTAAGCACAGAACAGGTGGACAAATATGGGATTCCGCAAATCATTCTATCTGTAGAGTGGAAAGAGAATGATGATAAGATGGTGGCTGACTTCGTAGAGCAACAGACGATGATGTACGAGAAAGCCGGTTTTACGAATATCAAAGTGGAAGATTCTCATTCTGATCCGGGTTCGGATATTCATGAAATGGGAGGCGTGCGTATGGGACATGATCCCAAAACTTCACTTTTGAATAAGTACAACCAGCTTCATGAATGCAAAAATGTCTTTGTCACCGACGGCGCATGTATGACCAGTACGAGTACTCAAAATCCAACGCTGACCTTTATGGCCTTGACTGCCCGTGCTGCAAATCATGCTGTGGAGGAATTGAATCGTCAGAATTTGGGATGAAAAGAGGGAGGATGAGAGATTGAGAGATTTGAGAACAAGAGATTTGAGAACAGAGAATGGAGAATGAGAGAATGGAGAATGAGATTGAGAGATTTGAGAATAAGAGATTTGAGAATTTGAGAATAAGATTGGAGAAAAGAGAATGAGAGATTGTAGAAATGAGAATAAGGGATAATATAAATTAAAAATATACCTATGAAAAAGATCAAATTGATTGTGTTGCTACTGCTGTGTTTTGGAATGGCAGAAATGAGCTTTGCTCAGAAAGAAGGAGATCCACTGATGCAAGCTCCTCTTGGAGTCCAGGCATATTCATTCCGAAATCACTGGGCAAATGGCGTGGAATCTACCCTGGATATTATTCAGGAAATGGGTTTCACAGAACTAGAAGGTGGAGCACCAAAAGGTGTGACCGCTGAAGAGTTTACAAAGCTTTGCGAAGCCAGAGGAATTAGTATTCCATCAACAGGAACTAGCTTTGAGCAGCTAGAATCCGATCCTCAAGCGGTGGCTGATCGGGTGAAAGCACTAGGCTCCAACTATGTGATGGTGGCTTGGCTGCCACACAATGGTGACTTCACTAAAGAAAATGCAGATCGGGCGATCAAGGCATTTAACGAAGGTGGAAAAGTGCTGGCTGAAAATGGAATTGTGTTTATGTATCACGTCCATGGCTTTGAATTTCAGCCTTATGAAAAAGGCACGCTCTTCGATTACATGATGAAAAATACAGATCCAAAGTTCGTATCCTTCCAAATGGACGTGATGTGGACGCATTTCGGTGGAGGTGATCCGGTGGCTTTGCTAAAGAAATATGGTAAGCGTTGGGTTTCTCTACACCTGAAAGACCTGCGTAAAGGAGCTCCCAAGAATCTATCGGGAGGCACAGGCCCTGAGAATGATGTGATTTTGGGAACTGGAGAATTGGATATTCCAGGTATTCTTCGAGAGTCTAATAAGCTTGGAATCAAGCACATGTTTATCGAAGATGAAAGTGATGAAGAATTGGAGAATCTGCCAAAAAGCATCGCTTATCTGAAAAGCTTAACTTATTAAAATGGTGCAATTGCCTATGCTTACTCATTCAGTATTCTTCAAGTTGAAATTCCCGAAAGGGTCTTTGGAGGAGGGTGAATTTCTTCAAGGAGCAGCGAAACTAGCTTCGATTCGCCACGTCAGAAATTTCCGATCAGTGAGTCAGCTTAGTTCTAAAAATGATTTTGATTATGGCTTGACCATGGAGTTTGATAGTCAGGAACATTACGATAGCTACAGCCAGCATCCTGATCATGTCAGGTTTGTAGAAAACTTCTGGGGGAAGTACGTAGCTGATTTTATGGAAATAGATTACGAGGAGATGGTTTAGGTTTGCTTTCCTTCCTGTTGAAAAAGTTTATTTTCCATCTTCGATTAACTCATTAAACTTCTTATCAGACTCCTGTCCTAACAGATTTCAATAGTCTTTGCAGAATTGATTATTGGCTGTTAGGGCTTTTCCTTTTTTCCCAAGTTTGAAAAGTGCATAACTTTTCATTTTTAAAGCTTCATCATTCAGTGGATGTAGTTTCAGGATTGAATCTAAAATCTTTGTGATCAGTTGATAATTGTACACCTAAAAGCTATGCAGAAAAGTCGGCCTTATTAACTATTTCCTGCCATCGCCATGGGGATATTATTGGGAAGATTGGGGAAAAGGTTGGGATAAATAAATACCACTTTAATGCATTCGGTAAAGATTAAGGTTGGCTATTGGCGCAAACCTTCCATTATAATTGGATTATGCGTTCACTTCTAGATACCCTTATGCAAAACATATAGCTCGGTACAAAAGTTGTAATTGACGCTAGTGATTTTCAATAATGAAAAAAAATTTTCCGTGCTGGAATTTACCGAGAAGGGCATTTATTGTCCGATTGCAGACATTTATATCGATCCGTGGAAGCCGGTCAAATCCGCCATCATCACACATGGTCATAGCGATCATGCTAGGATAGGCAATGGCCATTACATCTGCCATCAGGATACTGTGGCTATACTGCGGTTAAGATTAGGTCTCGATATATCAGTGCAAGGCTTGGCATACAATCAAATAATAACCAAAAATGGGGTAAAGATCAGCCTACACCCCGCGGGACACATTATTGGTTCAGCTCAGGTTCGATTGGAATACAAGGGGGAAATATGGGTCGCATCCGGAGATTATAAGTTGATGCCCGATGGCCTAAGTGTTCCTTTTGAACCGGTCAAGTGTCACCATTTTATTACGGAGTCCACTTTCGGCCTTCCTATTTATACATTTCCACCAGCAGCAGAGGTGTATGAAAGCATCAACAATTGGTGGAAACAGAATGCATCAGAAGGTTTGAATTCTGTAATCATAGCCTATGCTTTAGGGAAATCCCAATCCATTCTCCATCACTTAGATCAAAGTATTGGTGATATTTTTCTTCATGGGGCTGTGGCTAATGTGAGTAATACATTGAATGATAATGGACACAATTTTCCTGGGACATGGGTGACACCGGAAATGAACAGAAAAGATATACAAGGGGCTATAATCGTAGCGCCTCCTTCTGCCTTGTCCACTCCATGGGTCAATAAATTCTCTCCCTCCCGCAAAGCAGTTTGCAGTGGATGGATGCAGCTGAGAGGAGCAAGACGGCGCTCAGGGGTGGACCGGGGTTTCGTTTTGTCAGACCATTGCGACTGGCCTCAATTGAACGAAGCCGTCTTGGCTACAGGTGCCGAAAACATCTATGTCACCCACGGCTATCAGACTATTTTCGCCGAGTGGCTCAGAGAACGTTACCAGCTCAATGCCGTTGAAATGAAAACTCAATATGAACCTGCTACCGGAGACATTGAATAAGTTATGAAGGCATTTACCGCAATGTTTACCGCCATTGACCAGACGACGAAGACCAATCAAAAAATTCAGGCAATGGTAGACTATTTTACCCACGCTGAGGAGCAGGATAAGATATTCGCTGTTTCTATTCTGATAGGAAATAAACCCAAAAGGCCTGTAAAAACTACAGAGTTGAAAGAGTGGGCCGCCCAGGTTGCGGAATTGCCTCTGTGGCTCTTTGAGGAATCTTATCATATTGTCGGAGATCTGGCCGAAGCCATTGCCTTAATTCTTCCTCCTCAGCAAAAGGCTCATCAATTTACTTTAAAAGATACTTTGGCGTTTCTTGTCCGTTTGACTGATTTGACTTCAGAAGAAAAAAAAGCACTTATCATTGATTATTGGATGAGTACTCCTGTAGACGAACGCTTTGTTTTTAACAAACTGATCACAGGAAATTTTAGAATGGGAGTGTCCAGACAATTGGTTATAAAAGCTCTCGCAAAATATTTTGATCAAGAACAAACTTCCGTTGCACACAAGTTGATGGGGAAATGGGATCCATATGAGGAGACTATGCAGTCTATGTTTGCCGGGGAAAGTCATTTGAATAAAAATTATCTGCCCTATCCTTTTTTTCTGGCTTACCAGCTTGATTCGGAGCCGGAGACTTTGGGAGACATTAATGAATGGTGTATTGAGAAAAAGCTTGACGGAATACGAGGGCAGATCATTGTGAGGAACAATGAAATTTTTGTGTGGAGTAGAGGTGAAGAACTCTTAACGAATAAGTTTCCTGAGTTCAATTCCCTTCAAACTTCTCTACCCAATGGCACCGTGATAGATGGAGAAATTATTCCTTGGAAAGATGGCCATCCTTTGCCTTTTCAGGTAATGCAGACCAGAATTGGCAGGAAAAATATTTCCCCCAAGTACCTGAAAGAGGCGCCCTTGGTCATGGTTTGTTTTGATGTACTGGAAAGTGAGGGGGAGGACTTGAGGTCGAAACCCTTAATGGAAAGGAGAGAAATTTTAAAAGACTTAGTTTCTAAGCATACGGAGAAAAAGTTATTATTGTCCGAAGCTATGGACTTTAACAATTGGCAGGAAGTGGCAGATTTTAGGGTAAATGCCCGTGATTACCATTGTGAGGGACTGATGCTCAAAAGAAATACCAGTCCGTATGAGACAGGCAGGCGACGTGGCAATTGGTGGAAGTGGAAAACAGATCCCATGACCGTGGATGGAGTGCTGCTGTACGCCCAAAGTGGCCATGGTCGAAGAGCCAACCTTTTCACGGATTATACTTTTGCAGTCTGGGATGGTGATGTTCTAGTGCCCTTTGCCAAAGCCTATTCCGGATTGACCGACAAGGAAATCAACGTGCTGGATAATTGGATCAAAAGAAACACGCTGGATAAATTTGGGCCGGTAAGAAGTGTGAAGCCTGAATATGTTTTTGAGATAGCGTTTGAAGGAATCAATTCCAGCCCAAGGCACAAATCCGGAGTGGCCCTTAGATTCCCCAGAATCTTAAGATGGAGGAAAGACAAATCGGCAAAGGATGCAAATACCAAAAATGATTTATTGCTGTTACTTGAAGCGCATAAGCCATGAATAGTTTTGCGGAGGTTTGGTTTTCCAATCAGGGCTGGACTGCTCATGCTTTTCAGACAAAAACATGGTCGGCCATGGCAAAAGGTCGCTCCGGATTGTTGAATGCGCCCACAGGATATGGCAAAACCATGGCTATTTGGTTTGGTGTACTACACCACTATTATATCCAAAGAAAAGTAAAGAAAATCAAAGATACACCCAAGTTACATTGCCTCTGGATTACGCCTTTGAGAGCTTTGTCCAGTGAAATCTATCAAGCTACCAAGCTGGTCAGCGATGATTTAGCTTTAGATTATCAGATAGGTTTGAGAACCGGAGATACATCTACTAAGCTGAGACAAGATCAAAAGAAAAAGCCTCCACAATCCTTGGTTACCACTCCTGAAAGTATCCATATCCTGATGGCAGGTAAGGGATATCTTGATTATTTCTCAGATCTGGAATTTGTGGTAGTGGATGAATGGCACGAACTGATGGGGAGCAAGAGAGGAGTTTTAGTCGAGCTAGCGTTAAGCCGACTAAAGGCGATTAATCCGAAGTTAAAGATCTGGGGGATATCTGCCACGATAGGGAATCTGGAGGAAGCAAAAGATATCCTTCTCGGCCATGAGAATCAAGGGGTAATGATCAAGTCCAATATAAAAAAGAAGCTGCAGATCGAAACCTTGCTTCCTGACTTGTTAGAGCGATTTCCTTGGGCTGGTCACTTGGGAGTCCATATGGCAGAAAAAGTAATACCCATCATTGAGCAAAGCCAGTCCACCTTGCTGTTCACAAACACACGCTCCCAAGCAGAAATCTGGTACAGACAATTGCTAGAGCTTAAGCCGGAATGGGCGGGAACACTTGCACTTCATCATGGCTCACTAAGTAACGAGATCCGAGTATGGGTAGAAGCTGCTTTGCATGAAGGAAGTTTGAAAGCAGTTATCTGTACAAGCAGTTTGGATCTTGGAGTAGACTTCCGACCAGTGGATGCCGTTGTTCAAATAGGATCGCCTAAGGGAATTGCCCGCTTTCTCCAACGGGCCGGAAGAAGTGGACACCAGCCTGGAGCTTTGAGCCGAATCTACTTTTTGCCTACGCATTCCCTTGAAATCATGGAAGGAGCTTCATTGAAATATGCCATAAAAGAAGGAATGATGGAAAGACGCATTCCTTACATCCGTTCCTTTGATGTTTTGATCCAATACTTGGTTACGTTGGCCATTTCTGAAGGATTTAAAGCGAAGGAAACCTATGAGGAAGTGAAGAGCACCCATTGTTTTTCTTCTATTACCAAAGAAGAATTCAATGAATGTCTATTAATGATAACGAAAGGCGGACGTTCTCTAGGCGCCTATGATGAATTTCACAAGGTAGTTGCAGAGCAGGATGTTTTTAAAGTGACCAGCCGCAGAATTGCCCATAGACATTTGCTAAACATCGGTACCATTGTCAGTGACGCGATGATGCAGGTGAAATATATGAGTGGGAAATACTTGGGAACTATAGAAGAATGGTTTATTTCCAGGCTGAAGCCCGGTGATACATTTTGGTTTTCAGGAAGGAATCTTGAACTGATCATGGTAAGGGAAATGCAGGCTTTAGTAAGGAATAATTCTAGTAAAAAAGGAATTGTGCCGTCATGGATGGGAGGCAGGCTTCCGCTTTCTGCTGATTTAGGTGTGGCTTTGAGGCATTCGATGGATGTGGTTCATCAGCCAATCAACCGGAATAATCCTGAACTAGAATTCTTACGGCCGCTTTTTCAAAAACAAAGTGAGCTCTCAGCCCTTCCTGAGGAAGGGACGCTGTTAATTGAAAGTATCCAAACCAAGTATGGATACCACCTTTTTGTTTATCCATTTGAAGGGAAGTTTGTGCATGAAGGAATGGCGGCAGTGATCGCTTTTCGACTTAGTAAAATCAGAAAAGCTACTTTTAGCATCGCGACCAATGAATATGGATTTGAACTTTTGTGCGATGCGCCGATTCCCATAGAGGAAGCGTTGGAAAAAAGCCTGTTTAATACCGAGGATCTTTTGCAGGACATTCGACTTGGCATCAATACGACGGAGATGGCGCGCAGAAGATTCAGGGATATTGCCAGCATAGGCGGTTTGGTTTTTCAAGGATATCCCGGCAAGCCTATTAAGACAAAACATCTACAAGCCAATTCGTCTTTGTTCTTTTCTGTTTTTGAAGATTATGATCCGGGTAACTTGCTTTTGAGACAAGCTTATGATGAGGTGATGGATTTTCAATTGGAGTCTGCCCGAATGTATGCAGCTTTCGTAAGGATCGGCAGCCATGCGATTAATTTGACTTTTCCTATCAAGCTAACTCCCTTTTCTTTTCCTATTTTCACGGAATCTTTCAGAGAAAGGTACAGCAACGAAGATTGGCAGACTCGGCTGAGTAAACTTAAAGAAACGTTGGAGAAATAATAGCTCCAAGATGAACGATGGATTTTTATTACAAGGAAGAATTAATTCAATTATTACCCGAAAAAGTCGCCTATCTACCCCACCATCAAATCCTCGTGGTTGCGGATCTCCATCTGGGAAAAGCCTCACACTTCCGAAAAGAAGGAATTATGATCCCTGTACCAAGCATATCACCGGATCTGCGTCGTA
Organism: Algoriphagus antarcticus; assembly: GCF_002150685.1. Lineage (GTDB taxonomy): Bacteria > Bacteroidota > Bacteroidia > Cytophagales > Cyclobacteriaceae > Algoriphagus > Algoriphagus antarcticus. Next base: position 3,146 of record NZ_MSSW01000037.1, on the reverse strand, counting down.
TGGATGAGTTAATGGATTCTCTACAACCGACCACGGTGGTTTTTCTGGGGGATTTATTCCATAGTAGTCTGAACAATGAATGGAAGGACTTCAAGAATTTTCTTCTCAGTTACCCGACTATCCACTTTGTTTTAACGAAGGGGAATCATGATATTTTACCTTCCTCCGTGATGGAGGATACTTGTATTGAAGTAGTTGATGAGTTGGAGGTAGGGAAACATCTCCTTTTTACCCATGCGCCTGAGGTGGTGGTTAAAGAAGAAAAACTGAACATATCTGGTCACATCCACCCAGGGGTGATGATAAAATCCCAAGGCAGACAAAGCTTTCGATTGCCCTGCTTTTATTACTGTGGTCAATCTTTAATATTGCCTGCTTTCGGCCAATTAACTGGACTGCATCTTCTGAAAAAAGCACCTGGAGTGATGATTTATCCTGTGTTTTCCACCGAGGTTATTGCTTTGCCTTGAATACGCTTATCTTTCAAATTACTTTAAAAAATCCCTAATATTAACTCACGCAAAGTAATAAAATATCCTTGCTCTACGTGCAACTGGGGGAGTTGAGTCAAGAATGCGCCAATTGCAACTTGAGATGTGGAGCAAACTGTAAATCTGCTTAATGAGGGAGCGGACTAGATACAAGTTAATAAGGAGCCTTCTAATTTTTTTTTAGTCCGAGCCTCCACTATGCGAAATATTGTGGTATCTATCCGTAAGTCTGATATCACCTTTTCCGGGAACATCGACGGTTGAACTCAGGGCATTAATAATTCAAAAAATAGAAACACCCAGAGATTTAGTCTGGGTGTTTACTTTTGCGTTATCAGCTATTTCACTCAAAAACAAGACAAAGTTGTGATGCCAAAACAAAGGAATGCGTACTTTTGGTTTAAAAAATGAATTTGATATATTCCTGGAGCACCTCTCCAAAAATGAATGTAAGCCATAAACAAAAACCCTGAATTTCAGTATGCATTCTTATTGTTAAAGAAAATGCACTTAAAAGTTAAGAGGATGATTTTTAAGTCCAATAATACACTCCATTTTTTTATATAAAATAAGTCATATGCAAGACGAAAGTTCATATCCGACTTATTTTTTATTTCCCCTCTGTAGCCTGACGCCTGCGCAAGACCAGTGATGCCTGGCTTAACCATATGTCTACACATGAACCTTCCTATTTTTTCTGAATATTCCCTGTTCATAGTTAATGCATGAGGTCTTGGGCCAACAATAGACATTTCCCCAACTAACACATTAAAAATTTGTGGTAACTCATCCAAACTCGTTGATCTTAAGAATTTACCAACGAGTGTTATTCTTGGATCATTCTTTTGTGCTTGAAGAAATTCACTGTTTGCCTTGTATTTCATAGTTCTAAACTTGTAACAATAGAATGGGCGATTATTTTTCCCATGTCTAAGCTGTTTGAATATGACAGGTCCTTTAGAATTGACTGAAATAGCAAGTGCGATCAATCCAAACAGCCACCATCCAATCACTATGAAAAAAGCGGTGCTTACAAATAAATCAACTAATCTCTTTAGGCTAACCTGAAATGAGTCTAGGTAATTAATTGAATATGAAGTATATACGAAATCTTTATTTCTGCTTAGGTCTTTTGCAGCGATATAACTGTCGATAGTGAGAGACATCTTATGTAAATTTAAAATCTTATGCTATGATTGATTTTTGAAGAAACGATGTGTTTTAGATAAATGCCACCATAGAAAAAATACCTTCTCCATAATCGCTTTGGCTCTTTAACTAACCTTACAAACCACTCCAAGCCATGGCTCACCCAGAAATTAGAGGGTCTTTCCACAGTTCCAGAGTAGAAATCGAAAACTGCACCTATTGAACAGATATAAGTAGCTTGAATTTTGTCTCTATTTGCATAGACCCACTTCTCTTGCTTGGGAGCTGTCATACCTACAAATAGTACATCAGGCGAAAATTCATTGATTTTCTCAATCATCATATCGTTTTCTTCTTGCGAAAATTCATCCCTAAATGGTGGCGAAAATCCTTCACTAGTTATGTTAGGGAAAACATCTTCAACTTTAGATTTGATGGCATCTAATGTTTCTTGTTTGGAACCTAGGTAAAAGCAGGTTCCATATACGCTGTTCAAATATTTCAGAACAAATTCATGGAGATCTGCTCCAGCAATTTTTTTCAATTCGTTTCCGCTTAGGAATTTGGCAGAAAGTACAATGGAGATCCCGTCAGGCAACAAAATATCTGAATTCATCAATGCATTTTTGAAAACCTTATCTTCCTCTGCCAAACAAAAGCTGTACTGGTTCAACGTATTTATAATTGTTTTACCTTTTTGAAGAACGTCAACTAATTGTCCTTTGAAAATTGGGTAGCCTAAAAACTCAGAATTTATCGTGTTCATGATTTTGAGATTGATTTAAACAGTTATTTACACCTTTTGGCACTTGGTTATAGCTTCTTGCACTTCGTAACTGACGGCAAGCTACAAAAATTAATATTTGAAATGCATTTTAGTATAGAAAAAAAAATTTTTAAAAATATTTTATTCGAAATATTATATCTTTTATAAAAAAAAGTACAAATAATTAATTTTGAGTTGAAAGGTTGATTAATTTCCCTTCGTGCTACTTATTTACTAAGGATTTAAGTATTATTAAAAAAAGCATGATATAGTTTTGTTTCATTTGCTCGGCAGGATCTTGTTCTTGTTTGAGTGGGAAAAGCTAGCTTGCGGGCTAGGTGTTTCAATTGGTTTACTGATTTAGAAGTCGTGCTCTTATAAGGTTAGAATAGTTGGGAATAAATTTTGAAATTTTTTATCGTGCGATTTGCAATCCTAAGGCACTGTACAGATGCGACAACTACATCAGATTTTCCACTTCTAGGCTACACTAAGTTTGACCAGGTTCAGCACTAGGATGATGGAGGCGATCCACGATTGGCTGGTATTTTTTAGTCTTGCCCTGATTCGGTTCATCCCGTATGCATTTTTGGCCTGTCCAAACTTCCCCTCAACCGGGTTCCTCTCTCCGGGTCTTACGTGCCAATGCCTTTGCACAGGGACGGCCTAAGGGTTTGGCCGCCAGTTGAATGTTTTTGTCCGTCAGCCATTTCCTGTTTTCTCTGGTGCAGTAGATTTGG
>NZ_MSSW01000036.1 GCF_002150685.1 Algoriphagus antarcticus | reverse complement strand
TGTGTTCCACCTGATGGCTTCCTGCTTCAAACATCGCCAGTTGCTGCCCATACAGCGTCTGGATGATCCAGTACTTCCGTTGCATCCGAGGGGAGAGTGGAAAGATGGTAAAGGTATCCAGTTGTTTTTCAATCGTCTTGAAGTTCCTTTTTAGATACTGTAGTTGGAATTTAATGCCTTTTCGGATGACTTTTCGAGAGGGATTTTTGTTCTGGGCAACCTTGAGATAGCGCTTTCTGGCCACTTGTCGGTAGGTTCTGGGCTTCTTTCCCAGTGGGTTTGCCGCATGGAGTTCATCGATAATTGCTTCTGTGATTTCCCTGGACTTGTCCAATAATCTAATATCGGTGGGATAGGCGATGTCTTGGGGACAGGCCGTGGCATCATAGATCACTTCGCCTTTGTTTGGACAGTCTACTTCAGATCCATTCGCACCGGTAGCGGTCTTATCTTTTTTTTTACAGTTTTGTCCTGCGCGAATTCATGGATCTTATCGTTCATCTCGGCAATCAATTCATCGCCGAGCCGCTTTCTGATATCCACAAAAAGGGAGGCATCAAAGGGAGGCCGTTTGATATAGGAACTGTACCCCAGAAAATATTGAA
>NZ_MSSW01000035.1 GCF_002150685.1 Algoriphagus antarcticus | reverse complement strand
AGGTGGCTTTAGCTGGTATATTCGCTGCGTGGTGCATGCCTTTTGAAAGTCTTTTGCATAGTTCCTTGCACTTGTGTTCCTTTAAATTCTAAAAATAACCCCTCAATTGTATCAATAGCAATACTTTTTATTTTCTAAGCAGATCCTAAAAGGTGGACGTCTACTTTTGACTCGTCCTATTGAATTTTAGCTTCGGAATAAAAATATTCGGAATTATCGTCAGATAAGGATTGCAGGTATTATTTTAATACCGCCTTTATTCATAAATTTGAATTTTATTTTTTACGCTGAATCGATGTGAAGTTTTCTAAAATCAAGAAAGGGTAAATCAAAAAATACAACTTATATTGATTTTGAACCCAAAAAAAAGCTTTTTATTTATATTAAAATGCATTTTATATTTTTTGTTTTTAGATTTGTTACTATATTTGGACTAATTATTCTCTCTCAGAAAGCAGGTAATGACTGTGCAGGATTTTGGTAAAAAAAATAAAGAAATAGTTATTAAGTTCTTAACTTAGAAAAAGTGGAATAGATTTGACCTAATGGTAAAAAATGGCCCGAAACCATGATGTATACAGAAAGAATCTACCCAACTAACTTGTAAGGGTAATACAATTGATTATGCAATTGATCATGATACCGTCTTTTTAGTTATAGATTCTTGCTTCGAAAAATTCTCTGTCAGTGCAAAAAAAAAATTAGTGCACTTTTTACAGTTTTGATTTATTATTAATATTTAACCATATTAAATTTATGGATTTGTTAGAAAAAAAAATTTACATAGCGGGACACAAAGGAATGGTTGGGTCCGCTATTTGGAGACATTTACAAGCTAGAGGTGCTGATAATTTGATTGGCAGTTATAGCAATGATTTAGATCTAAGGGACCAACAGTCAGTCTCAGATTTTTTCGAAAGAGAAAGGCCTGATATAGTTATAAATGCTGCAGCTAAGGTTGGAGGCATTTTAGCAAATGACTCATTTCCTTTTGAATTTTTGATGGATAATCTTCGAATTCAAAATAACTTGATCAATAGTTCACTTGATCAGAATGTTGAGCGCTTTCTTTTTCTAGGTAGCTCTTGTGTGTATCCAAAGAAAGCTGATCAGCCGATTAAGGAAGAGTATCTTCTCACCGGACCTTTGGAGGAAACCAATGAAAGTTATGCAATAGCAAAAATCGCTGGAATTCGAGCTTGTGAAGCTATTTTTAAAAATAAGAAAAAAATGTACACTTCTATAATGCCATCTAACCTATACGGGGCTTTTGACAATTTTGATTTGAACAGTTCTCATGTACTTCCTGCTATGATCAGAAAATTTCACGATTCAAAGATTAATGGTAACCAGCCTGTAAAACTATGGGGCACAGGTAGTCCTCTACGAGAATTCCTTTATGTAGATGATTTGGCGGATGCGGCTATCTTTATTCTGGATAAAAACTCTCATCATCCTCTCATTAATGTGGGCACTGGACATGATATTGAGATTAATAAACTTGCCAAAATGGTTCAAAGTGTAGTTGGACACGAGGGTGAAATATTCTGGGATACCAATAAGCCAGACGGTACACATAGAAAAGTGATGGATATAAGTAAGATTACAGGCATGGGCTGGGAGCCAAAAGTTTCACTGATTCAAGGAATAACTCAGACTTATAAGTGGTATTTACAAAATATCAATAGTTTGAAAATGGTCAACATGTACATCTAATTTTTAAATTGAAAAGAAAAAAATAATATATGAAAGTTGCATTAATAACTGGGATTACGGGACAAGATGGCGCTTATCTAGCTGAGCTTCTGTTAAGTAAAGGGTATAAGGTTCATGGTATTAAAAGAAGAGCTTCTTCTTTTAATACACAAAGAATAGATCATTTGTACCAAGATCCTCATCAGGTGGATCCTAAGCTCATTCTTCACTATGGTGATTTGACAGATTCTATGGGGATCACCAGGATTATTAAAGAATGTGAGCCTGATGAAATCTATAATCTTGGAGCGATGAGTCACGTAAAGGTAAGCTTTGACACTCCGGAATATACTGCAAATGCAGATGGATTGGGTATTCTCAGAATTCTCGAAGCTGTAAGATTGCTGGGTATGGAGAAGAAAACCAGGATTTATCAGGCTAGTACCTCAGAACTATACGGTCTTGTACAGGAAATTCCACAAAGAGAAGAGACCCCTTTTTATCCTAGGTCTCCTTATGCTGTAGCCAAAATGTATGGTTTCTGGATTGTTAAAAATTATAGAGAAGCATACAATATGTTTGCTTGTAATGGTATTCTTTTCAATCATGAATCACCACTTCGTGGAGAAACGTTTGTCACCAGAAAAATTACTCGCGCTGTTGCAAGAATAGGTGTAGGAATGGAAAGCGTTCTATACCTAGGAAATTTGGATGCTCAACGAGATTGGGGACATGCCAAAGACTACGTAGAAGCAATGTGGCTAATGCTCCAGGTGGATGAGCCAGAAGATTTTGTAGTGGCAACGGGTGTGACTACCAGTGTCAGAGACTTCTTGCATCTTGCTTTTGGTCAGATAGGCTTCAAACTCGATTTTATTGGAAAAGATGCGAGTGAAATGGGAGTCTTATGTGATATTGACTATGATATAGCCTTAGAAAAATTGGGTAAAACCAAAGAGGAATTACCTAAGCTAGGAGAGGTGCTTATTAAAGTGGATCCTGAATATTACAGACCCACTGAAGTAGAGCTTTTAATAGGAAGTCCTGATAAAGCAGCTGAAAAACTTGGATGGAAACCTAAATACACTCTTAAAGAGTTAGTAGAAGATATGGTAACTTCTGATTTACAGCTTCTTAAAAGGGATATTTGTCTCGTAAATGGTGGATTTGATATTACTTCTAGCTCTGAATATTAATTATTGTAAACTGTAAATAGTCGGACCATTAAGTGGTCTGGCTATTTACTGCTTTCGGATATGGTAGATAAAATTATAGATGTATTAAGTTCTTCTTTTGAAAAGCATAGCGATCATACTGCTATAGCTTTTGAAAGTGAGGTTATTAGCTTCTCCCTACTAGATAGGCGAGTAAATGATCTTGCAAATTTATTAAGGGATAATATTCCATTGGAGACAATTGTAGCAATTTCAGGTGCGCGTTCTATCAATAATACTTTTGTCTATCTGCTTACAACATTTGTAGCTGGCAAAACGTATTTGCCGATTGCCTTCGGTTTGCCAGCTCATCGTTTACAAAACATTGTAGCTCAAGCAAAAGTAAAATACTTTTTACCTAGCCAATCATCAGATTTATTTGAGAATATAGGTGTATTGGGATGCATTTCACCTTGTAACGCAATGAAGGGATTCCTATTTAGTGGAGTTTGCATATTCCTTTACAGCGTCACATGTCAATAATTATATAGATTTTGCTATGGAAAGTTAGAGAAAATGTTAATGAAGTTAATTGAGAGAGCATCTGCCTTTTCTAGGCCTAATTTGGATTAGATGAAGAAGGTAATCCATGTTGGATTGAAGGATGTTTCTTAATAGACATATGAATTTTTTATGAATAATACCTCGAAGATGACTCTTAATAATAATATAGACGTTCAAGAAATACCTGAAATAGAAAAAGTAATCCCTATTACACCCGCTCAAATGGAAATTTGGCTGGCATGTAAAATAGGAGGGAGAGAAGCTAATAAGGCATACAATGAGTCTGTCGCATTAAGGCTTAGTGGAGATCTTTCAGTGAAATACCTGCAAAATGCTTTTTTGCAGGTTATTGAAAGGCATGAAGGAATGCGTTCTGTAGTAAGTCCAAATGGAAGAAGTCTAATAGTTTTTAGCAGTTTTAGTTTGCCTATTAGGATGCGAGATATTAGTGAGGTAGGCGAAAAAGAAAAGGATGTAGTTCTTAAAAAGCATTTAGAGCAAAGAGGATCTTATCACTTTAATCTGGTGCAAGGCCCCTTATATGTAATGGACTTAATTAAGTTAGAGGAGAAAAGTTACCTTTTAACTTTTACAGGACATCATCTCATTTTTGACGGATGGTCATTAGGTGTCATGCTTGAAGAGTTGGCCGTTATCTACTCAAGCCTAATTGAAGGAAGAGATCCAAAATTGCCTAAAGCAGACGGTCTTGGAGACTATGCTAAAGAATTCTTCAATCTAACTCGAAAGTCGAGCTACAAAGAAACTAAGGATTTCTGGAAAAATTATTTAAGTAATCCTGTTCCCAGACTTGATTTACCTATAGATAAAGAACGTACAAAAATCAGAACTTATAATTCTGATGTACATAGAAAATTTATAGAGGTTGAGACTTTGAAAAAGGTAAAAGTTGAAAGTGCAAAACTCAACTCAAGTTTAAATCTTACTTTATTAGCCATTTTTGAATTATTTATCAGCGATTGGACAAAACAAAATGATATAATTGTTGGGTTGCCCGTTGCTGGACAAATTGGATTTAATAAGCATCGGTTAATTGGACACTGTGTAAGTTTACTTCCTCTTCGAAGTCGAATTGATAAGAACCAAACATTCTCCGAATATTTGAAAATCAGAAAATCAGATTATAACAATACTTTGGAGCATAGTCTTATATCGTTTGGGGATATGATTCAAAACATCCCTTTAACAAGAGATCCTTCTAGAATTTCTTTAGTACCGGTGACATTTAATATTGATACGGGGATGGAAGAGGGGCTTGAATTCACTGGATTAGAACATAACTTGATGGCTAACCCCAAGTCGTTCTCAAATTTTGAATTGATTCTTAATCTTTTCAAATCAGCAAATGGGTACGTATTAGATTTCACTTATAATAGTAATCTATTCAATAAGTCAACAATTATAACTGCCGCAGATAAGTATTTTAAGATGATCGATTTATTTTTAGATCATCGAGAGAAGAAGATATCTGAAATATTTAATTTATTTAGTTCAAAGTCAGAAGTTACTCAAGTTCCTATAATAGAGTTTCAATCCTTGGGAGAACTAATTAAAGTCCAACTTTCTTCCAGAGAGGATAAAGTGGCTGTTCAGATAGGTAGTGAGGAGTTTACTTACAAGCAGCTGAATACTCTTGTTAATGCCATTGCTGTGCATTTGATCTTCAGGGGAGCCGGTCCAGGGAAAGTTGTGGGAGTTCATATGGAACGAGGTATAAACCTCATTGCAGGAGCGCTGGCCGTGATTCGAATAGGAGCTTGTTATATGCCTATTGATACAGAGTTCCCAGAAGAACGAGTGAAATACATGTTGGATGATGCTGATGTTAAGGTATTTATTACTGAAAATGACACCTATTCTTGGGGTGATTTGAATGCTAAAAAGCTAAAAGTTGACCATGAAGTTCTTCAAAAGCCTACTCCTGATTTTGTTTCGAAATTTCCAAAACCTGATGATCCTATATTCATTGTATATACTTCTGGATCAACTGGTAATCCTAAAGGAGTTGTATTGACTCAGCTTAATCTGGTTGACTTTCTGAAGCACTTCAAGATAGCACCAGGTATAAATGAGCAGGATAGGGTGATGGGATTAACTTCCATTTCATTTGACATGTCGTTTTTGGAACTAATACTTCCCTTCGTATTTGGAGCATCCTTATATCTGTTAGATAAATATGAAAGAAGAGATCCAAGAGAAATAGTAAAGGTGGTTAAGTCAGCTCAAATAACAAAGTTATTTGCAACACCTTCACACCTGAAATCTATTGTTAATTATGGTTTAACTGATAGACATGACAAATTGACCATAATCTCAGCAGGCGAACCGTTGCAACTTTCACTGGCAAGGAAATTAGTTCAAGCCTCTTCTAAAGTATTCAATATTTATGGACCTACGGAAACGACTATTTTTAGTACTATCAAAGAAATCACAGCTGATACACAGGTCATAACAATAGGTAAGCCTGTCGAAGGTACTAGTATTGTCTTAGTCGATGATTCAGGACGCCTAGTCAATTGCCTAGGTAAAGCAGGGGAAGTTTATATAGGAGGTAAAGGCATAGGTCAAGGTTATCTGAACAATAAGAAGTTAACTGAAGAAAAATTTATTACAGGCTTCCAAGAAGGTTTTCCTGGTGTATATTATAAGACCGGTGATCTAGCTATTTGGACTTCTGAGGGGGAATTAGATTGTAAAGGAAGAGTGGATCATCAAGTTAAAATTAGGGGGCAAAGAATAGAGTTGGGAGAAGTAGAGAGTGCAATTTCTCAAGATAAGAATGTTCTACATGTACTATTGGAAAAACAAATATCTGAAGATGGAAGCGATATTCTTGTAGCATTTGTTGCTTTTAAAAAGACTGAGGGAAGGGCCATTGATTTTTCCATGTGGATTAATTCGTGTAAAACAAAGCTTTCGAGTACACTGCCAAGTTTTATGGTGCCTGCTCAATTTTATATTGTCGAAAATTTTCAGATAAACCAAAATGGAAAAATCGAGAGAACTGCTGAAAAAATTATAATCCATAATAATTCTGATGAAATTAAAGATAAAAAAATACCTACAAGTACGGTATCTGACTCAGATGTTAAAAAGGGTATCAAAGAATTGTGGGGGAAAGTTTTGAATACTACTAATCCCAATTTAGATTCGGATTTCTTTCAAGAGGGAGGTCATTCCCTTCTAGCAGTTGATTTGATTTCCCAAATTGAAAAGAAATTTAGCTTAACTCTTCCACTCTCATTGCTATTTGAATATACCACAATTAATACTATCGCTAATTATATAACTCAATTACTTTCAAGTAAAGCAGTTGATAATATGATGGTTAAAATTAAAGAAGGTAATTCAAAAAAAGTGCTGTTTTTTATTCATGGTGTTGGTTTGAATCCTTTGGAAATTAAGACTTTGAATAATCATATGGATGAGGATCAGACAATCTGGGGTTTGCAATCACCTGCGATTATGAATAATGGAATTGCTCCTATTGATAATATTGAAGATATTGCAAAGTTGTATATAAATAAAATAAAGGATGTTGGTTTTAATGGCCCATATAGTCTTTTAGGAAATTCATTTGGTGGGCAGATTGCATTTGAAATGGCAAAGCAACTCATTGAAAGTGGAGCTCAGGTTAGTTTTTTAGGGATGATAGATACTATAGCATCTCTAAAAGAAGACCATCCAAAGGGTTTGATTGATAAATTACATTACTTCGCTAAAAAATTGGTTTTTGACATAAAATTTATGTTTGATGATCCGATATATTATCTATTATACAGACGGGAATATATGAGAGAGAAGTTTGATAATTATAATAATCATTCTCTTGATAATGCGTCAAGTAGCCTTAAGGAACGTATTAAAATAATTGAAGATATAAATATGTTGGCATGGAGGAATTATTCACATAAACATATTGATGCTAGTATTACTTTGTTTCTGGCTAAAAAGAAGACGTTTTTTGTTCATGATTTTGTAACTTTTGGTTGGTCACCTTATGTAAACAATGTTGAGGTCGTATATATGCCTGGTGAGCATGCGAATATGCTTAAGCCACCCAATGGAGTAGAATTTTCTAAAGTGCTTCAAAACATTCTTAATAAATCTAACTATTAGAAATATGGTCTTTGGTAGAATTTTTTGTTCTCAGCTTAATGTGTTGGAATGGAGAAAGGAGTGTGATTTTGAATTAAGGAATAATCTTGATGTTTGGAGAATTTTTATTCCGGATTTCATTGGTAGAATCACTGATGAAATTCACTTAGTTAATGATAAGGAACTATCCAAAAGTGATTCATTTATTCAGGAAGAAGATAAAATTCGGTTTTTGTTAGGGAAGATATATCTTAGGAAGATTTTGTCAAGTTATTTAAAAATAGCTCCAGAAGAAGTTGTATTTAGTTTTACGGAATTTAATAAGCCGTACTTAGATGCTTATCCAAATTTAAATTTCAATCTCTCTCATTCTGGTGATTATGTTATAATAGGGTTGTCTAATCGCTGGTCAGTTGGGGTTGATATCGAAGTGATGAATACAAAAAATGATTTATTTAGCATGATATATAATACTATGTCTGTTGTTGAGGTTCCTTCTATTTTGAACAGTGACACCCCAAGACTTATGTTTTACAAACATTGGACTAGGAAAGAAGCGCTACTTAAAGGTGTAGGTATTGGATTGATTGATGATTTAAAAGGTTTCAGTGTTTGTGACGGGTTTAATTTTGTACCTTCTGAGTTATCTAATTTTACCTCTACTTTGAATGTTCGTAATTTTATTATGGACGATGAGTATTCTGTTAGTATAGCATATGATACTACAATTAGGGTGATTAGGTTTTATGAATTTAATACTGTTTGAAATGGTGTCATTATATATATTTATTTTATTTACATAATTTTACTTGTTTTATTACTTGCTTATTAATATGTTTATTTTAATATTTAATTGTTTTTGTGATGAATAGAGTAGCTATATATGGTGGGTTAGGGAATCAGATGTTTCAATATGCATTAGCTATTGCTATGGATGCAAGTGGAATTCCTACTAGAATTTCTGTTAACGATTATCTAGTTAATAGGCACTATCAAGGATTTGAATTGTTAAAAGCTTTCAATGTAGCAATTCCTATTCGGGATAGATTCAGGATTTATGCTATGAACCGATTACGTCCTATTTTGGTCGATGTTAACATTTCACTTGTTAAGAGTATAACGACCAAATTGTTAATATCTAGTTCTAACGTTTATAAAGAGCCAATGGAGTTTTCTTATGATGAAAATGTGTTCGAACAAGAATCGTCTTATTTGGTTGGTACGTGGCAATCTCTTAAATACTTTGAATCTCAAAAAAAGTTAATTAAAGAGGTATTTAATTTTAATAAGCCTCGTGACCCATTTAATTTGAAATTTGTGAACGATATTGAAAGTAGAAACTCTGTTGCGGTTCATGTGAGACGCGGTGATTTCACCAAACCTGAGTTGTCAGATAGCAGAATGCTTTATGATTCACTTAATTATTATCATGAGGCATTTACAATTATCAATGATAGTGTTGATAATCCAGTATTTTATATTTTTTCAGATGACATACAGTGGGCTAAAGAAAATTTTAAAGGTTTTAACTTTGTATTTGTCTCACACAATAAGGGTTCTAAAAGTTACCTGGATATGTATTTGATGAGTTTATGTCAACACTTCATTATAGCCAATAGTTCATTTAGTTGGTGGGCAGCTTGGCTTGCTGATAATCCGGGTAAGAAAGTGATAATGCCTAGGCTTTGGGTAAACAAGATGGATTGTTCCAGCATATACCCTGAAGACTGGATTTCACTCGATGTAAATTCTGTTAAATCTAGTATTCTGAGTTAAATTAACTTTCTAATTGTTTACCTAATTTTGTTAGATTTATTTAAACTTTTGTGTTAAATTATTTTCGTATATATTTTTTAATTATTTTTTGAATTTTAAAGTACAATTATTTCACTAGACGTGAACACTTTTTGGTATTTTAATCTTTTTTTTAAGCCGAAAGAAAGATTACAAGGTTAACCTTTTTCAAACTCTTGCTTCTGGGATGGTTCAAATTGATTATGAATTTATGACCTTTCTTGAATGCCTTTCCATCAATACTTGGAGAATTGAAATTCTATTCTCATTGATTGCTTCTCATCATTCATCTTGCTGTACTCACGTGCATAATTTTTTCACCACTTTACCCCACCTTGCAGCTTTT
>NZ_MSSW01000034.1 GCF_002150685.1 Algoriphagus antarcticus | reverse complement strand
AGGCGTTAAATAAAAAATTTCAATTTATTTTCAGTTGCAAGGCCATCAAACTGCTGTACTCCCCTAGGGAGATTTTATTTCTTGGTCTCCATAAGGCCTTCATTTGGTTTGTAGTACACAGGGGGTATTGCTTTTTGGCCTTCCCCTCCAGTACTTTAGGACGTGTATTTCAAGTTCTCCTTGCGTTAACATCCTGAGTCAGGGAAGCTGAGCGGTTACTACCGTTTGGTGGAAAGTTATCGAAATGCAGCTAATAGGGTATGTCATCGCACTATTCTGAACGTGGGTTTTATGGAAGATGTCACCGCTGAGCAGCTCAACAAAATCCAAAAGCAGCTGACCGAAAGATATGAGCACAAACAGACCGTTTTTCAGCAAGAAGATGATCCGCTCGTCAAAGACTATGTTGAAGCCTTTTGGCAGCGTATTGTCGCCTCCAAGAAATTCGACCTAGTTTCAGTGGAGAAATTGTCCCGTATGGTGAACATGGATACCCTACAGCATAGCAATGCACGGGAAATCGGTGCAGAGAACATCGCCTATCAGACCTGGGAAAAGCTACAGCTCACCCCGTTGCTGCTTTCTGCTGGGTTCACCCCCGAGCAGGCCAAGTTAGCCGCTACCCAAGTGATCAGCCGTGCAGTATACCCAGCATCCGAATTCAAAACCGCCCGATGGATAAAAGAAAATTCGGCTGTCTGTGAACTCACTGACTACGACATGGACAAGGTGACCAAAGACAGGCTTTATCAAAGCGCACTGCATTTATACAAGGCGAAAGATGCCCTAGAGAAACACCTGTCCAGTCGCACCAACGAGTTGTTTGATCTGGAAGATAAAATCATCCTCTACGACCTGACCAACACGTATTTTGAGGGAGAAAAGCGCAACAGCCAGTTGGCAAAATTCGGCAGAAGCAAAGAAAAGCGAAGCGATGCCAGGCTGGTGGTATTGGCCTTGGTGGTGAACATCGAAGGCTTCATCAAATACTCCTCCATCCTGGAAGGAAACATCGCCGACTGCGCTACCCTCTCAGCAATGATCGAAAAGCTCGCCGCCCATACCTGCCCCGGCCCGGCAGTAGTAGTGCTCGATGCGGGTATCGCCACAGAAGAAAACCTCAAGCTGATCGAATCCAAAGGATACAAATATCTCTGTGTAAGCCGTACCCGGCTCAAAGATTACACCTATGTTCCCGACAGGCTTACCACCTTGTTGGAGACAAAATCAAAGCAGACCATAAGGCTGAGATCGGTCACCACAGAAAAGAACACCGATTATTACCTAGAGGTCAAAAGCCCTTCCAAGGAAAAGAAGGAGGAAGGCATGAAGCTTCAGTTTGAAAAAAGGTTTGAAGAAGAACTGCAAAAGATCCACACGGCTGCACCGCAAGGGAGGAATAAAACAAACCGATAAAGTCCATCAGCGGATAGGCAGAGCCAAATAAAAATGCCCGTCGGTTCAGTCCTATTATGACATTACCGTCAGCAATGATCAAAAAACAGGGCTGGCAACAGCAATCACCTGGAAAAAAAATCCCGGCAAGCATAAGGAAAAAAATAACAACCTGGGCATCTACTTCCTGCGCACCAACCTGAATGTTCAGGAAGAGTACATCGCCTGGAACATTTACAACACCATCCGAGAGATAGAGAATGCGTTCCGAACCTTGAAAACCGACCTGGATCT
>NZ_MSSW01000033.1 GCF_002150685.1 Algoriphagus antarcticus | reverse complement strand
ACTGGAGCGAAATTGTACGGATCGGGAACACCCAAAAAGTGATCACCACATCGGGGACCAACACGTACGACAAAATCATCACCACCCGAAAATGCACGCTGCCCAACGACAAGTTAAAGCAGATTTACACGAACCTTCAAGCTAAATATCAACCATTCACCAAACGAAAATCCGTAGTACACAAATTGGAAACCAAAAAAATAGAAACTGCTAAAAAACAGGTACTTATGATCTAATAGCTGCAATCTGGGCTTAAAACAGCACTGAATTCTATAAGAATCGGAATAAATATGCCAAGACAAGAGTGTGGACTCTTTGCTTTCAACCATTGCCTTTTGTTATAGAATCAAGCTAATTAGACCAAAGAGGAAAAGGAAAATAGGTGCACTTTTACAGATCTTTCATGCAACTCTAAGAAGGAATCTAAAATCAAAAAATAGTCTAATTATATTTTTCCATACCAAAAGTCTGTGCTTTTTGTAACTATATATCAGGACAGGATTTGCCCATCTATTTCAATTTAATTCTGTACTAGTTTTTCCTATTAAAGGGAGTAAATTAGGCTAAAATGATTCTTTTGCCCGGATTTCAAAAATTTATGAGAATACTTGAAAGATATTCAGGTCTTTTTTGAGAAGAAAAAAAAATCGAGATTGCAAGTCTCGATTTTTTTAAAATTATTTTTTCTTTGATTTATTCCTTTTTTGAGCTGCTTTTTTCTTAGCCTTTTTTTCCTTCAACTTCTTTTGGGCTTTTTCTTTTTTAGCTTTCTCTTTCTTCTTTTTTTGAGCTTTTTTCTTAGCTTTCTTCTCTTTTTCCTTTCTTTTCTCCTTATCCTTTTTCTCTTTTTCTTTTATTATGCCACTCATTTTCTTTAATTCTTTAAGATTCTTCTTGGTGAATTTTTCAGTGTCCTTATCAGATATATTCCCGACTTTATCTTTAACACCTAAAATATCACTTTTCAATTCTATATCAGTTGTGCCCGCCGTATTAACTTCAGCAGGAGCAGTAACAGCTTTAATTTCAGTTTCTGCTTTTTCCTGATTAATCTTGTTGGATTGTTTGTTTTCTCCCATTTCAAAAGCTTGATTTATCCTTATTCTACTATTAATATAATGTTAAGCAAATGTAAACCATTGAGTTCAAATGTTAATATTAAGTTTTTACCTTGGCTAAAAACTTAACATTGGAAATAAATAATTCTTTCTAGAGTAGGTACCCATCCACGGTCATAACCACATGATCAACCACTGGAATATCCAGAATATTTCCAGCTTTCTTGATGGGTTGGGTCAATCATTTATCTTGCTCTGAAGGCATTAGATTTCCTGAGGGATGATTATGCCAAAATGATAGAACTGACATTCGCCTTAATTGCAGCTGCATAGACCGGTTTGACATCTACTACACTTCCGCTTTACCTCCAGAACTGATAGTAATTATTCCCAGGACTCTGTTTGTTCTTGATAGAGTCCTCACTTTGAAGTCCTCTGTAAACTCAATGCTGTTTTTATCCCATGCTTGCGCAAAGACATCATATACTTGTCTTGAACTATCAACCTTTGGCCTATGACTAGTTTATATTTTGGCACTGTAGCTCAACTTTATTTCTGCAACTTCTTAGAAATTAATTTTCTTGTCCTCCGTATTCCTAATTTATTTCGTTTTAGTGAACAATGAAATAGGACAGGCACACAAGTCCTGGGAGAGATAAGGCTAGGAGTCAACCAAATAAATAATGAACCGCAAGTGAATGGCTGTATGCCGGAAGCTCATGGACACATTACACCCAAGGACTAGCTTTGGAAGAATTCTGGGACAAAAAGCAAAAGTACTTCTTAGCAAGTCATCGCCCTGAAAAAACTTTTATAAGTCAATGCTTTAGTTCTCATTCGAATAGAACCTAACTCTCATGTATTACGGATTCTAAGATAATGTCTCTAAGCGCAAGAATATTTTTACGCAAAGATTTCTATACTAAGACTCCACTCCGGGTTCCAACTTGGCCATGATAAGTTTTTCCGGGGTAATGGGCAAATCACGCATTCTCTTGCCTGTTGCATTAAAAATAGCATTTGCAATTGATGCGGCCACACTGGTGATTCCTAGTTCACCGATTCCTTTCACTCCCATTTTATTGGCGATTTTATCTTCCTCAGGCAGGAAAATCACCTCTACATTAGCCATGTCCAGATTGACCGGAGCGTGGTAGTCTGCAAATGAACGCGTTATAAAATTCCCGAAGTTTGGCTCTATTTTGGTCTGCTCGGTCAAAGCCATCCCCACTCCCATTGTCAAACCACCTATAATCTGTCCATAGGCTGTTTTGGGATTCAGGATTTTACCGGCTGAACCTACATTCACCATACGCTTGATGCGACTCATCCCCGTATCCTTATCCACCCAAACTTCCGAAAAGTTGGCTCCGAAAGAGAATACTGAATACTTTTCAAATTCTTCCGATGGCTCTGCGGTTCCTTCAGCCTCAAATTTTGTAAGATCATTTTGCTTTAAAAGGTCCGCCAAAGCAATTTCTTCCCCTTCAGGGATATTTTTCTTTCGTTTCAATTCAGCAATTGCATTTTCGCAGGCTGCCCTGGCTCCGTTGCAATAGGATGCCGCGCCCCATGAGCCACCTGACCCTGGCGTCACAGGATAATTAGAGTCTCCCAATTCTACCGTCACATCTTCTGTGGGAATGCCCAAGTATTCAGAGGCAGTTTGGGCGATAATAGTATAACTTCCGGTGCCAATATCTGTAGCATCCATCTGGATTGTTGCGATAGCTTTCCCTTCTTCAAGGGAGATTATGACCTTTGACGATGTTTTCTTGTAGGGAGCTTCTCTGGATGCAGCACTTACTCCATAACCGATAAGCCAGTTTCCGTTGGTATTGGTTCGGGGTTCCATCTTCCGCTCCTTCCAGCCAAATTTCTCTGCACCTATGCGGAGGCATTCTATTAGGAGTCGGGAGGAAAAAGGTCTTTCCTCGCTCAAATCTATCTGTGTATCATTCTTTATTCTGAAATCTATCGGGTCCATTTTAAGCTTCCAAGCCATTTCGTCCATCGCTGATTCCAAAGCAAAACTTCCCGTAGCTTCTCCAGGTGCACGCATAGAACATGGAGTCTGAAAATTCAATGGAATCAGCCTATGCTTGATTAAGTTATTCGGGACTTTGTACAGCATCTTTGACACATTTCCACAGGGTTCCTGATATTCCTGAAAAGTTGAAGTATGGGAAAGCGTTTCGTGAGAAAGTGCGGTGAGTGTGCCATCTTTCTTTGCTCCTATTCGCATATTTTGCTCATTATGCTGTCGCATACCAGTATTGGTAAACATTTGATTTCGTGTCACCGTCAGTTGAACTGGTTTGCCTAACTTTTTGGAAGCCATCAGTGCGAGAATTACGTGGCGATCAGTATTTAGCTTAGAGCCAAATCCTCCACCTACAAAGGCAGCTACTACTCTCACATCTTTTTTCGGAATCTGAAAAGTGTCTGAAATCACAATGGTAGAATTATCCACCATTTGCTGACTGGTATAAGCTAATACTTTACCGTTATTCCAGGAAGCGATCACGGCGTGCAACTCCATAGGATGATGATGCTCAATGGGTGTATTGTAAGTCGCCTCCAACGTTTGATCGGCAGCAGCCATCCCGGCATCCATGTCTCCCCGTGAGAAATCAGAACTTTCGGTAGGTTTATAGGCTTTAGCTCTAGATTTATCAAGGTGAATATCCGGGGTTTCTTCCTTGTATTTAACTTTTACCAATTTAGCTGCATAGGTTGCCTGCTCAAAAGTTTCTGCTACTACAAGACCTACATATTCTCCGTAATAATGGACTTTGTTACTTTGTAAAACCGGTGCAATGGTCGTGGTGCCCAATTCAGGCATCTCTTCTTCGAAAGCCTTAAGCTTTTCAGCATTCTTGTGGGTCAGTACGGCGAGGACTCCAGCTGCTTTCTCTGCTTCAGAGGTATCTATTGAAACAATCTCACCTTTTGCAATGGTACTATTTACAGCTTGTGCATAAACTTTATTTTCCACCGGGAATTCTGTAGCATATTTTGCCATTCCCGTAACCTTCAATCTCCCTTCAATTCTGTCAATAGGTTTGCCTATTCCTGATGCTTTTATAGTTTTCATAGTGGTTGTATTGAGATTGATTAAGATTTTCTCGCGTAAGCCTGGGAAAGCGCTCTAACTATAGCTTTTTTACCCATTTCAACTTTATAGGTATTCCCCTCGAATGGTTTCGCATCCTTCATGGCCAGTTCAGCTGCCGCCTCAAAAATTGATTCATCTGGCTTTTTCCCAACAAGAAATTTTTCAACTTCTTTAAATTTCCAAGGCTTGTGGGCAACTCCACCCATAGCCAATCCGGCCTTAGTAATCTCTCCGCCCTTTAGTTGCAAACCTGCTGCTACCGAAATCAATGCAAAGGCATAACTGGAACGTTCACGGATCTTCAGGTAGTAATAGTGCTCTGAAAATTCCGGCCTTTCGAGATGGATCGCAGTGATCAGTTCTCCAGGCATCAGGTTAGTGTCTTTTTCCGGCTGACTTCCCGGTAATCGGTGAAAATCGTCAAAAGCTATAATTCTCGTTGATCCATCTGGTTTTTGAACTTCAACCGTAGCTCCCAAAGCTGCTAAGCCTACACACATGTCGGAAGGATGAACTGCAATACAACTGTCACTATATCCAAAAATAGCATGGAGGGAATTCATCCCTTTTATGGCACCACACCCTGAACCCGGTTCGCGTTTATTGCAAGGCATTGATGCTTCGAAAAAATAAGGACAACGAGTTCGCTGCAATAGATTCCCGCCGTTGGTTGCCATATTCCTGATCTGTGCGGTGGCTGCGGAAAGCATTGACATGGAGAGCAAGGGATAATTCTTACGTACTTCAGGATGATTGGCTGTCTCAGAATTACTGAGCATTCCGCCGATGGTTAAGCCACCTTTGTCGTTTTGGAATATTTTCTTGTAATCCAGACTTGCCACTTCGATCAGCTGATCAGGACGCTCTACATCTTCTTTCATCAAATCCAGCAGATTTGTTCCTCCTCCCAGATAGTGAGAAGTGGGGCTGTAACTCTGAAGCGCTTGTTCTTTATTTTTTGCACCGGTGTAAGTAAATGGTCTCATGGTAGGTTTGTGTTATCGTCTTAAAAATTGTGATTGATTTGTTGCCCTAAGAGCTCTTTGCATTTTCCATCTGTTCCGGTGTAGCAAATTCCCAGGTCGGCATTTCATCGTCACTGGAATGAACTTCCTTAAAAGCCTGTACGATGTTATTGTACGCTCCACACCGGCAGATATTACCGGACATACGTTCTCTGATTTCTTCCTCTGAAAGGGTTAAATCTTTGGTAATCTCTCGCAAATCATCTGTCACATAACTTGCTTCTCCACGCTTTGCTTCCTCCAGAAGCGCCACCGAAGAACAAATTTGTCCTGGAGTACAATAGCCACATTGAAAACCATCATGTTCTAAAAATGCCTTTTGAATCGCGTGAAGCTCCCCGTTTTCTGCCAACCCCTCTATGGTAGTAATTTCTTTGCCCTCACAACTGGCCGCCAGTGTCAGGCAGGAAAGTTTACGCTTGCCATCCACGAGGACTGTACAGGCACCGCATTGCCCGTGATCACATCCCTTTTTGGTACCTGTAAGTGCCAGTCTTTCTCGTAAAGCATCCAATAAAGTTGTTCGTGAATCCAAATTCAGAGACTTTACAGACTCATTTATCCGAAGATTCACTTTTACTTCATTAACCAACTTGATTGGGTTATCCGGTAAGGCTGCTGCAGCGCTGGCAAAAACTTCTGGAGGAAAATAAGTAGCAGCCCAGACGCTCAAACTGGTAGCAGAAATCCCTTTTAAGAATTTCCTTCGGGATGACTCGTTTAAGCCAAGCTGGTCAAAAATTTTCCTTTCATCTTCGCTCAGGTTACCCAATTCTCTTTTGTTATTCCAAACTTCCATTTCGGTCATACGCTCTGTTTTTTATATTATCCTACTTTAAATTATCTGTATCTACGCTTTTCTACCAACAAGCGAATTCTCTTTAGTTAATGGGTTGGGAGACCGATGACCGAAGACCGGAGTAAACCAGGATTCAATGTGTCTTTGGATTTTCGATCCTATAAATTTTCTACTTTCAAGATTCCGTACAACATATTAAATTATTAGTATGACCGCATTTGCACCAGTAATCAAATTAAATTCCCCTACACATCGAAGCCACATCGGCCAATCGTCATCCCCGCCTGTCTTTCGGGCAGGGGCCTTATGTCCAGAAAAGCAAAGAAATACAGGGTTACTGGCCACCTTGCTGATAACCATATTTAACTATATATCTAAGCAAGGCATTGCTTCACCTTTTGAACAATGTTTCCAGCACTTATACCGGCATCATCTAGCAGTTGATCCATTTCACCAGATCTGGAGATTTTATTTACTGCCATCTTGATGAACGTGTGATCCACTTTACCCAACGCTGCATGGGCAAAGTCCCCCATTCCTCCGTGGGAATAATGGTCTTCCACTGTGATCAAAATTGGCAGTTCTGTTTCTTTAAGGCTGGTTTTAAGCGTTTCAGCATCTATGGGATTGATCGAGTAGCAATCAACTATCCGGATTGGAATCCCCATTTCATGTAGGATTTCCCAGGCTTTTAGTGCCTCAAACACGGTGATACCTGTGGCTGCCACGGTAAGCTTATCTTTTGAGGACTTTTTAAGAACCTTCGATCCGCCTATCTCAAACTTATCTTCCTCAGCGTAAAGAACAGGTGTTTTAGGCCTGAGTGTCCTTAGGTAGGTCATTCCTATATGAGCCAACATAATTGGAATTAATCTGGCAGTTGACACCGCATCACACGGCTGCAAGATCACCACATCGGGTTCGGAGCCAAATAATGCTATATCTTCCAACCCCATCTGTGAAGGTCCATCCTCACCTATCGAAACTCCTACATGTGATCCGACAAATTTTATGTTGGCCTCTGAAACCCGCGCCATCCGGATTTGATCTGCAGTTCTGGATAAGAAAGCTGCAAAAGTTGCGACCACAGGTATTTTTCCCAATCTGGCCAAACCAACTGCCACCGTGACCATATTCTGTTCCGCTATAAAACACTCGACAAATCTCTCTGGATGTGCATCCATGAAATCGGTAGTAAAAGTTGAATTCTTAACATCAGCATCAAGACCGTATATCTTTTTGTTTGACTTACCCTGATCGGAGAACACTTCTCCAAAAACCTCTCGAGTCGCATATTTCTTCTTCGAATCAAAGCTGCGTTTTGAAGGAGTTAGGACTTGTGGATTATCAGCAGTACTTGTTTTGTCGGGAGAAATAAGTTCAAACCTTAAATTGTCGTCCAGCTCACCCAATTCATCAAGCGCTTCTTTTAGCTGATCCGCATTTAGTATTTTGCCATGCCATCCAGCCATATCCTCCAAAAAAGAAATTCCCTTACCTTTTAGGGTATTAGCTATAATTGCCACGGGTTTGTCTTCGCTTTTAATCGCCTTTTTGAATGCAGCATCAATTGCTTTTAAATCATGTCCGTCTATGCTGATCACTTCAAACCCAAAGGCCTTAAATCTATTTTCATACTCCAGCATCTCGTGACCAAACATAGTTTCGCCGCTCTGCGCCAGACGGTTGATGTCCAAAATGGCAATTAGATTACCCAATTTGTGGTAGCTGGCAAAATTAGCTGCCTCCCAAACTTGCCCTTCTGCGAGTTCACCATCACCCAATAAAACATAAGTTTTATTGCCTAAATTTTCTCTTTTGCCTACCAAAGCTAATCCTGCACCGACCGAAAGACCCTGACCCAAAGATCCGGTGGCTGCCTCCGCATGTTCAAATTTTGGAACGGGATGTCCCTCGAAACGACTTCCAAATTTTCTCAGTGTTTTCATTTCTTCCAGAGGAAATGCTCCTGAGAGACCAAAAAGCGCATATAATAAAGGTGAAGCATGTCCTTTAGATAAGACAAATCTGTCATTGTAGAGATTTAGCGGAGCTGCCAGGTCATATCGAAAATAGCTATCAAACAAAACTGCTACCAAATCTGCAGCAGAAAGGCAGGAAGTTGGGTGGCCCGATCCTGCCTCTGAGGTGGAGATCATACTCCATTTGCGTAGCAATTCTGCCTTATTCTGAAGGAGTTGAAAGTCTTTCATACCCAAAAAAAATTCCAACAAGCATGCCAGCGCCAGTTGAAACGAACATCCTTGCACGTCTAAGTCAAGTCTTATTTCCGGCCTAGAGTACTCTTTCTCAGTCAAACCATCTACTTAATGAGATAAAGAATGGCTTTAATTTAATATTATTTTGAAATTCAAAAATGGTTGGATTCTGCTCTTAATGGAACCCCAGCAAAGCAGTTTTAAGATTATAACCTACAAAACTAAAAATAGCACCGAGTCAGTACCCGATGCTATCCAAATTTATTCTTAAAGACTGTAACGTCTATTCAGGACGAGTCATAAAGCAAAGTCTCTCAGCACCTTATGAGTGACTTTTGAGGTTTAATTTCTTATTTTAATGTTGTATTGGATACCGGTGCCACTTTGGTCCAGGGAGTCGCATCCATTTTTCTAGATGTAGGGTACACTTCATCCAAGGTGTTTCCATCGTAGATTCTTCCGTTTTTCATTACATGTGTGATCGTGTTGGTATTGCGGATATTTTCCAAAGGATTACTTTCCATAATTACCAAATCAGCCAATTTACCTACTTCGATACTTCCTAATTCCTTATCCAAGCCAAGCGCTTCAGCTCCGGAAATGGTCGCTACTTTTAGTGCATCATGAGCTTTCATACCTCCACTGGCTACAGACCAAAGTTCCCAGTGATAACCTAATCCCTGAAGCTGACCATGGGAGCCTATTCCTGCAAGACCTCCCTGCTCAAAGATCGCGTTGATTCCTTCGGCATGCTTTGTAAACACATGATCTTCCGGAGCAAACCAACCACCTAGACCACCAGCTCTTCTTCTTGCTTTCGAATTGAGTTCTTCATAAGGTGTGAATCGATTGAGTTTCGGGTCATGTAGAGGACTTTCGGTAGTGTAATAGTAGTTTTCTGCCCAAGGACCGCCATAAGCCACTAAAAGCGTCGGTGTCACTGCCATTTTACTTTCAGCGATTGTTTTGGTCACATCCTGATATAAGGGATAAATTGGGATAGAGTGCTCGTGTCCCGGATAGCCATCTATCAGCTGGGTCATGTTTAGCTTGAAGTCCAATCCACCTTCTGTGGTTGGCATTAATTTCTGCTCTTTTGCTGCCATGATCACCCACTGTCTGTGCTGGCGATTTCCCACCCGATACATTTTGATGTATTGTGTATTGAAGTATTTACTGTACTGCTTCAGGATATTTTTGGTCTGATCGAGAGACTTTAAATTATACATCCAGTATCCTACTCCGGGACCAGTGGAATATATTCTCGGACCTGGAATCATCCCGGCATCCACCATATTTCCATAGGTCAGTACATCGGTGGTAGCTGTCTGTGGATCACGGGTGGTAGTGACGCCATAAGCGAGATTTGCTGCATACATCCAAACACTGTTTTTGTGCAAGCCCCAAGTTGGCCACATGTGGGCATGAGTATCAATGAATCCCGGCGTGATCGTTTTACCGGACATGTCGAAGACTTTTGCCTTTCCTGCATCAAGCGATCCCGAAATTCCGATTTCTTTTATGCGGTTGTTTTCGATCAGGATATCCCCTTTTTCTATCACCTCATCGCCTTTCATCGTGACTATTCTTGCATTAGTCAACAAGACAGTTCCTTTAGGAATATCCTTCTCATAGTAGAGCTTTACCTGCTTTTCGTCGGCCTTGTACGTTTCTCCTTCTTTTAATTCAGCCTTATGAAGACTGTCAGACTTTGCTTTTTCCTTATCATTTTTAAAAAGCTCCGCCAATGCATCTTTCTTTGCTTTTGCCACAGAATCAGCAGCTTTTACAGCCTCAGTTCCTAGGGCTTTCAATGAAGCTACGCTGTCAGCGTCCGCCATCATTTTGGATTTCTTTGCGGATTTTACTGAATCTTCCACTGCTTCGGCTCTGTCTATATCATAAACCCAGTGTCCATTTCCCAGCGATCAATGCACCTTCTTGCCACTTGATTCCCAAGCTGGCCACTCTCCGCCTATTTCGGTGAGCTGGCGTGCAGGGAAATTACTGGAACTAGGATCTCCCACATTGATATCAGGAGTTTTTCCTACAGTCGGGATTTTGATCACATAGACATTGTTACTCACTTGTGCCAAAGCAAGATTTCCTTCTGGGGCCATCAGAATCGTGCTGGCGCTACTCGGTTTCATCTGAGGTTCCTGTGCGGTAGCTCCCTCCGGAAGCATGCAGTAATTGACTGCATCAGCGTTTGAAACCGGCATTCCCATTACATACCGAACGTCCGTGGCCTCTGTCGGATTGTTCGAGTGGTCATGGTTTTCATGTGATTCTGCTACCGATCCAAAGGCAGTAATACCCGTAATTTTTGCATATTCCTTCTTATCGGTTCCCTGCCAATTTACACTTAGTAAAGTGCCTCCCGAGCCATTTAGATATACACGCGAAGTGTCCTTGGTGAAATGTACATTGCCTTGATTTCCAGCATCCATGATTTTTCGGAACTCACCGCCCCCCGCCGGTATCCACACCAACTCCGCCTCTGTACCATTGAGGCGGGCTCCTTCATTGTCTTTCAGCAGGCGATTAGCTCCTTTGAATACTGCTATTCTATTGTCAAAGCTCCAGGCTGGTTGGGAGTAAAGTGCTGTTTCCCCACTTAATTTGGTAATGGATCCTTTACCAGCCAGTACTGCTTTGTATAGGTTTCCTCCATTTTCTTCTTCCCATGTGATAAAAACCAATTGGGTCCCGTCGGGGCTCCACGCCGGCATGGCTTCGGTGAAGTTGTTGGAAGTCAGTCTGCGTGGCTCTCCATCCGGATAATCCATTACATACAATCTATCAAGTGCGGTGAAAGCCAGTTTTTTTCCATCAGGAGAAGGGGCTGCATCTCTGATCTGAGTGACCAAAGCAGCAGTGGTGTCTTTAATTTCATAATTGAAATATAGACGTGGCCCCATCGCCAGGTTTACATCCACTTCGAAAGGTATTTCCTCTGGATCGCCTGATTCGGCCGGGATTTTCCAGATTTTACCTCCGTAGGAAGCGACGACGAACTTGCTGTCCGGGGTGAAGGCCATTGCGGGAAGTACTCCCTGGGGAGCGATGGATTCTTGCTCGTCCCGCTGTACTGGATAAGCCAGCCATCTTTCGTCGCCGGATTTCATGTCACGGATGACTAACCCGGTCTTTTCTTCCCATCTTGACCCATAGACCATCCATCGGCCGTCTTTGCTGAGTGTGGGGGTAAAAGCCGAGCCATATCTAGAAGTGACACTGCTGATCTTTCCCTTATCAAAATCGTAGGTTCCGATTTGGTATTGAGGCAAAAGTGCATTGTAATTCCAAGCGCCGGATCGATAGGAAAAATAGACTTTTTTCCCGTCAGGGCTAACTACCGGATCAATCGTTTTCATGCTAGAAGGATCCTCGTTGAGCTGTATTCCTCCTCCCCCGTCTTTGTGGTACATCCAAAGTTTGCTGATTCTTCTCCCTTTGGCCACAACGATGTAATCTCCATCCGGAGTCCAGGCAGCTCCCGGTACATCTCCATTTTTATCTTTGGTGATCTGGACTGTGTCCTTTTTCACTAGATCGATGTACCAAAGGTTATCATTTCCAGCTCGATCTGAGGTGAACAAAATCTTTTCACCGTCGGGAGAATACCGTGGATGTGTTTCATAAGCCATTCCAGACGTGATCGGGATCGCTTTTCCTCCGGAAATCGGGATTGTATAAATGTCTCCCAAAAGATCAAAAGCAACTGATTGACCATCTGGACTGACGTCTACACTCATCCAAGTGCCCTGATTCGTATTGAACTTAATTTCTCGCTCAGGCTTCAGAGGAAGATCTTTGAATTTGGGAGAAACAATGGAGTCCTTTTTTGTAGAATCTGAAGCCGCCATGTCTACTTTATAAATGGGATTGAGAATGCTAGTAGATTTAGGGACTAAGGAAGCGAAACTAAAAGTCACTCCTATAACTACTAGAAAGGCAGGCTGTAAAAGTTTTTTCATGGTAATGCCGGGGTTTTGTTAGGCAGTTCTTGTATCACTCCACTAAAATCTCTTAGGAAGAGAAGGCCGAAGCGAGTACTGTCTTTAGGTTATATTCTCTTTAATTATTAGTAGTGGCAAAGTAGTATGGTAAACCATCTCCACGGTTTCGCTCTTATTAAATTGCTTTTCCAGAAAATTCTTGTGTCCCGATAGCATTACAAGCATTGCCTCAGGATGCTCTTTCTGATAAATTTCCAACCCTGTCTGTATGCTGGTGGAAAAAACACTAGTAAGCCCAAAAGATGTATCGGGATAAATTTTCTCAAATAATTTAATATGCTTTACTGCAAGATCATCTGTATCGTCAGAAGTTCCGGAATTGAAATGCAAAATTTCATAGGGAAGGCCCCAATTTTTGGTCAAGTGGAGTATTTTTCTGACATATTCAGGACCGTCCTCAGGATTTTCCAATGTCAGTACAATATTTTCCACTTTATCAAAAAAAGCTGTAATAGGGATTATGAGAATAGGCACATCAAAATTCTTAAAAATTTCGTTGGCATTGGAACCCAGCAAGAATTTTTTTACACCCTTGGCACCTTTTGTACCCAAGATGATAAAATCGATTTCATCCATACTTAAGATTTTCTCGATAGAACTCTCCAGATTATCTTCGATTACCCGATAGCTTGCTGTAATGCCAAGGTTATTGAATTCCTCAACGTATTTCTTCATTAAATTTTTTGACCGTTTTATCTCAGAACTATATTCCTCATCAGCTAACGATGCAAAATTATACGTCTGAAGAGCTGCATGAAGTAAAATTACCTTTCCCCCAATAGATTTCGCAACTGCAGCTGCAAATGTTTTTGCATTTTCTGACTCTTTACCAAAGTCCAAAGGAACTAATATGTTCATGTCATAAATTATTTAGAGTACGAATCTCAAGGAAATCAAGACATGAAAATAAGAATCTTTACTGTCCAATGCTATGATATTAATCATCAGTTTGGGCTACTACAATCATTTTCAAAATGAAATTTTAAGGTTGGGATTAACAAGAGTGAAAAACCCATAAAGCACCCAAGTTGGAATCTTTACGCTTTTCTTTTCTTCTTGGACAAGTTGACTTGGGCATTGGGAACCATACTCCCGAATAAATGCATCAAACTAATCTCAAAACTGAAAGATCGTGGAAGACCTATCCCTCTTAAAACCTTCTCTTGCAATCCCATTATAAGACTAAGCTGATAACCCCCTAGCTGTATTTAAGCATTAATCTGTAAACTTTTTTCAGTACGAGTCAATCGGGTCTCCTGACGACTATGACTTCCCATGGATGAGAATAGTTTATCAAAATACAGTGACAGAAGTCTTTTGTACTACTGTCAGGTTTTGCCCCTTTACCCTAATACGGAGAAGCACTGAATATGAGCTATTTGGCACAGCGGTACTGTTGAAAGTTCCGTCCCATACACAGGATGACTTAACTCCATCTTCTAGTTTTTTGTCCTCGCAATGGTATATAAGCTGCCCCCATCGGTTATAAATAAACAGTTCGAGCTCATCTACCAGATTATCAGGATAAATTTCAAAGCTCCTTTCAGGATCACCCGTTCGAATGGCATTGGGATATCGTAACTCAGGCTCACATTTTTCTTCCACTTCAAAATCTGCAAAAAAAGCGCATCCCTGCCAGTCCTTTGCTATTAGACTGTATCTACCGGCCTGGTCTGGAGTGAAAATCTGTGCATTGCTCAGTTCCACTCCGGCTAGAATCCAACTAAAGTCTTTGAACTGGATTCCAAGGTCAAGCACCACCCGAACATTTTTCTTATCGCAGATCGTATACTTGCTGCTTAATATAGGTGGAGCTGTAAATGACTGTACCACTTGGATTTGGCCCACCCCTATAGTACATCCTTCTTCATCCGTGAGGGTAGCTCGATATGTCCCATCTTCCTACACAATCAGCATGGTGCTATTATCAAACGCATCAATTTGCGTGACCTCATCTGAGCCGACATTATACCAGCTCACCTTTTGGCCTTTAATGTCAGAAAGCAAGGATATTGTAGCGAAGGTGTCTTCACTACAATATGGTAGGACTTCCAATTCGAGGATTGCAGGCAGAGTAATTTCAGCTTCAAAAGTTTTCTGCACGGCACACATCTCCTTATTCGGATCCATTCCTGTGATTTGGTAAGTTCCTGACTGGATTACCGGATAGAGAAAATCAGGATTTGGGTATACCTCAGACCAATCGGGAGCAATGAGTTTGAATACTAAATCCTGTTCATTTACTGATGCAAGCAAGTATTCACCACATGCCTTTACCTGCGTAGGGATATCGAATATAATGTCAGCTGTCTTTACGATCGTAAATATTCCCGGAACTGAGCGCAACTGTCCTAAAGTGTCCCCTATTTCCAAGGTATAATCCCCTGCGGGCAGCTTGATCTGAACGTTACTTTTATTATCAAAATCTCCAGCGTGTTTCTTGCCGTCTTCCACACTTTGAGCGGTGTATATACCACTTTGCTTTTGCTTCCCAAAATCTATGTTGATCAGCCCAAGTGCAGTGCCTTCAGGCTGGCAGATAGTGTGAGATGAAGTGATTTCATA
The DNA here is from genome assembly GCF_002150685.1 of Algoriphagus antarcticus. Lineage (GTDB taxonomy): Bacteria > Bacteroidota > Bacteroidia > Cytophagales > Cyclobacteriaceae > Algoriphagus > Algoriphagus antarcticus. The sequence continues at coordinate 32,557 of NZ_MSSW01000033.1, read as the reverse complement.
ATCAAGAAAACCCGGAGGAAAAAAGATGCCAAGAATTTCGTTCTGATCAGTAGAGTAAACAGACACCCCATTCCTGTCTATGCCAGAGGCATCAGCAGTAAAAGAGATATACCCATTTTGAACATCCGAAAAGCCAACGCTGTAAGAAATAGTGAAGGTCTTTTCCTCTGATGGTTCCAAGGCTGGAATATTCCAATTGTTATAGCTAAGGTATTCAGAAACCAATATACCCTCCAGTTTTACCCCGCCAGAGTTTTTAACTACAAAAGTAAACGTGATAAGTTCTCCCTCTTCAGTAAAGCTCTCAGCATCTGCGGTAATGGTTAGCTGAATTTCAGCCCGAAGACTACAGTCCTCCACTATATACTTTACTTCTTTACGTATACTTTCGCATTCACCTATTTTATTTTGGCTTACCCATATCGAAAATGTACGCGGCGCTGATAGAAAATCACCTAGGTAACTCTGAATATTTCCTGTATCATTCTATATTCTGAGTATAAATCACTTTTAATATCCCGAGGTTGACAAGGACTTAATAGTACACTTGCCAATATGGTTCCTTATCCAACTTACCTACTTAATAAAAATTCAACTTTGTCTGATAAATAGAAAAAAAGACCTAAATCTGATGACCTAGGTCTTTTACTATTTTCAAATTATTCTGAAAATTGCTTTAAAATTTCACCGGTCAGATTCCGGATTTTTGCTACTGATTTTAAAATATCCAACTTCGCATCGTTAATCCCGATTTTGGCATTGAGTAAAGAGCGCAGAGCTTCACGAAGATCCAACGAACTTGCCAATCCACGTTCAAATCGATCTTGAGTCCGTGTAAAATTGTCTGTAAAGGTCGCCAAATCATTTTCCTGGCGAACCAATTTTGACTTCAAAATCAAAAGCTGGCTTTGCTCTTTTACAGCTTCTTTGACCAATTCATCAGCGACTAGGGAAGCTTGAGTCTCAGAGTTTTCAATTGCGATTTTCGCATTTTTTATACCTCTATTTACCCGGCTGCCGTCGAAAATCAGGAAATTAAGCGACAATCCAGCCGTATAACCCAAGGTCTCCAATTTCGCCAACTGCTGTGCATCGTTCTGCTGTCTGTAGTATCCATAATCCGCAAATGCATTCAATTGAGGGTATTTTGCAGATTCGGAAAGTTTCAACTGATTATTTGATACTGAAATCAAAGCATCACTGATCTTTAGCTGTGGATTTTCATCAAGCACCATCGCTTTCAATTCACTGGTTTCCAAAAGTGGAGGATCCTGAAAATTAACCGAAACTAGATAATCGGTTTCTGGATCGATTCCCATCAGGAAATTCAGTTCCTTGACCAAATTGTTTTTCAATAAGCGCACATCATCCAAAGCGTTCAATTCCTGATTAATATCAGTTTGCGCAGAAAGTGCTAACCCACCAGTCGCTTGTCCAAATTCTATCTGATTCTCAATGCGCCTCAACTGATCTCTGCTGATCTCCACATTTTCTATCACGAGTTCTTCCCGGCTTTGAAGCTTTGCGATATCATAATACAAGTCGGATACTCCCAAAATCAACCCATTCAAAACTGCTTCCTGCTGATATCGAGAAATGCTTTGCTCATTTTCCAGAAGCTTGTAGGTGTATTTACCACGAAATCCTCCAATCAATAAATAATCAGCACGAACTCCAGCTGCAAGAGTGGTCGACTGTACACCTTCAGCATCGATAGTTACCAAAGCAGGATTTTCCTGAAAGGTTCGAATATCAATGTTTGCTTGGTTCTGACTAAACTTCCCATCAGCAGCAAAGCTAATCGTAGGTGCCTGACCAGAATTTCCACGGAAGACATTATTGTACGAGATCTCGACGAGATTTCGCTGTATCTTCAGGTCTTTGTTATTTGCGATCGTCTTATCAATCGCCTCATCCAATGTTAGCAATTCATTCGAGGTCGTTTCCTGACCCTGAGCTCCCAGCACAAAAATTTGAACCAGAATGCCGAGTATTATTATCTTTTTCATATTTGATTAGACTAGTTCATTTTTAATTTCCTTTAAGACTACGTCCAATTCTTCAGGTTCCTTTTCAGAATTTCTATGGCTGATCTTGTAGATTTTAACTTTCAATTGGTTGATCAAAAGCAAAATAGAAGGCAGAAAAGTCAGTGAAAGTACCAATCCGAAGATCAGCCCATAAGCAATGGCTATGGCGGTAGGTTTGATAAACTGAGCACTGACAGAATTGCTCAAAAGCAATGGTGCCAAGCCAAAGACGGTGGTGATGGTCGTCAAAACAATTGGTCTGAATCTGGAAATAGCCGAATCAATCAAGGCATCCTTGATTTTCATTCCTTTGAGCAAGTTGTCATTATAGGTAGACACCAGGACCAGGCCATTATTGATCAAAATCCCCCAAAGTGCGATCATGCCAAGGAAAGAGAAGATACTCACTGGAATCCCGTGAATAAAAGTACCCCATGCTATCCCAATAAATGCAAAAGGAAGCATGGCCAGAATCGCTAAGGTCTTTCCTATCGATCGGTAGTTCAACAATAGAATCACTACAATCAGAATAAAAACCAACGTGGTAGGTCCTTGGCTGGAAGCTTGGGTTTTTCCTGAAAGACGGGCTTCCCCTTCTAAGGTATATCGGATATTGGGGAATTTTTTTTGAATATCAGCAAGTACTCCAGCCTCAGTATCCGCGAGAATCGAAGGCACCGACACCATCAAATTAGCAATATCTGCCTCCACCCGAAGTTCACGAACTCCCGATTGATGATTGATCTCCGTCACATTTGTTTTGTATTCGAAATCCGCCAATTCACTCATGGGATACGAAGAACCATTAGGCAATGAAAGGCGCATGTTCTCCAGATCTTGGATGGATCTTCGATCTTTCACATCATAACGTACCCAGATTTTCACTTCCTCATCAGCTCGCTGCAAACTTTGAGCTTCCAATCCAAAGAACCCTTTCCTAACCTGATCAAAAACCTGAGCTTCCGAGAAACCCAATAATCGGGCATTTTCTTTCAAGGTCATTTCCAGTTCCGGCATCCCTTGCTTGTCTGTGTCAGTGATATCCTTGAGATCATCTCTGGTTTCGAGGTAATCACGAAGCATGGTTTTCGCGGCTCTTAAATCCTCCGTATTTCTTCCAATCAAGGCAATCGAAACTGGTTTACCAAAGGCTGATAAGCTCTTAAAAGCTAAATTTTTCGCCTCTGGAATTGGACCCACTTTATCTCGAATTGTCCCTGCTACTACATAGGAAAGGATATTTCGAGTATCTCCCTCAAGCATATAGATATTCAAATAGCCTTCGTTCGATTTTGGACCGATGACTTTTTCCACAAACCTGACCACTTGAAGACTATCCGATCTTTCTGAAGAATATTCTTCATTCACTTCCCAAACAGCAGCTTCTATAATATCCAGTTTTTCTCTAACGATCCGCTCGTCTGTTCCCAGAGGAAGCTCAATCTGAGCGGTCACCATATCCTGATCAATATTCGGGAAAAAGGTGCTTTTGATTAATCCCGAACCTAGAGCCACCACGGTCAAAACCATGATCCCGATCACTATGATCACAGGGACGATTGGCATTTTCATACTTCCTTTAATCACTTTTGCATAAAAGAAATCTCGGAACCGAAGCAGGGAATTGTTAGTGATCTGGGTGAGTTTCCAGGGTTTGTCATCTCGGCGAAGTGCTTTTGATCTGGCGATGTGCACTGGAAGGAAAAATAAGCTTTCCAGCAAGGCAATAAATAAGGTGGCGCATACCACAAAAGCGACATCTGAGAAATAATCTCCAAGTTGACCGTCAAAAAAGAAGAATATACTAAAGGCACAGGCTGTGGTTATCAAGGAGGAAACAATCGCCGGAATCACCTCAATGGTCCCTTCGATCGCAGCCTGAAGCGGAGTCAACCCTTTCATGAATTTCTCATAGATATTCTCAGCCACCACTACCCCATCATCGACGATGACTCCAAGCACGATGATGGTACCGAATAGTGATACCTGGTTGATCGTCAAATCATAGAAGTAACTTAAAGTAAACATCCCAAGTAGTGCGACTGGGATCTTAAATGCCACCCAAAAGGCAATACGAGGATCCAGAAACAAACCCAAAACAATAAGTACCAAAAGGATTCCCTGCCAAGCATTATTCTGAAGCCGTGCGATGGAATCACTTAGTGGAATCCCTCTATCTTCTACAATAATCAGCTGGTAAAGTGCATTCTTTGAATTGAAATCAGTGACATAAGCATTTAGGATTTCTGCATTTTCCAAAATATCTTCCTCTCCACGACTGAAAACTTTAAGGATCACACCGGGCTTTCCATTTATAAAACTCTGATCTGGCTTACTTGCAAAGCGATCCTGAACTTCCGCAATATCCTTTAGATAAACTACTTTGCCATCTGGAGTAGCTTTTACGATTGTGTTCAGTAGGTCCTTCGCATAGTAATTTCGACTATCCAATCTGATCAAAATTCGCTGCGTCCCAGTTTCTAATTCTCCTCCGGAGGCCTTGATGTTGGTTCTATTGATCGCGGCACTCACCTCGTCAAACGAAAGATTATAGGCACGAAGGTCATTTTCTCTGATCCGTACTTCGATCTCTTCTTCCGGAAATCCGCTGATGAAAATCTGCGATAGACTGGGATTTAGGATAAGCTCATCTTTAATTTCTTTTGCATAATCCTTGAGGATGCGTACACTTCCATCTCCAATCACAGCAAGGGTCATCGTATAATTCAAGATTTCTTCTTTGGCAATCACCGGTACATCCAATCCCATAGGGAAAGTTGTTATACTGTTCACTGCATTGTTTATATCCTGAAGTACTTCGTTGCGATCAGCATCTTCGGATATCTCAATTCTGACGTTAGCAAAGCTCTCCGAAGAAGTTGAAGTCACCCGGTCGATCCCTTTCAAACCTTCCAGTTTGTCTTCGATTTTATTGACCACATCCTCCTCCACTTCCTGCGGAGATGCTCCCCGGTAGACTGCGCTGACATTGATAAAATTGACAGGTTCAGGAGGCAGAAAATTAGAGCGCATATTTCCTAATGCGATAAGGCCCACCACCAGAATCATCCCAATCAGGATATTTACTGTTTTGGGTTTCTGTGCTAAAAACTCAATTACCTTCTTCATCCTATAGAACTACTTTTTTACCGGCCATTGGTATGGCAAATTCAGTTAAGATCACCTGGTCATTTTCTGCAAGACCGCGCACAAGTGTAGAATCCTGAAGAATCTCTATAGTCTCTACTGATTTACTTACGATTAGGTCTTTTTCCAAAACCAAAACTCCCTGATCCCTACCCAAGGCAGTATTTGGGATTACAAACACATCTGAAAAATTATCAGAGCTGAATTGGCCTTGAAGATACATGCCAGGAATAATGTTATTTCCTGTAAGTCTGAAGTAGATGGGGACATTTTGAGTTTGGATATCTACCACTCCTCCTATTCTGGACACTATACCTGTCCAGTTTCCTGATACTTCGTTACTGGAAAAGTTGATCTTATCGCCTACTTTCAGCTGTGAACCAACTTTTAAAGAGGCACCAGCTTCCAGCTCAAATTCACCCGTATTGATGATGGTACCAAGTGGCATACCAGGAGAAACCAACCCCCCTATATCTACCATAGATTGAGTGATAATTCCGCTATATGGAGCATAAATCACATATTTATTCAGTCGCTCTTCCTGTGCTTTCAATCCATAGAAAGAGGTGTAGATATCTCTGGAAGTAATAAAGAATTTCTCTGAGCTGGATTCCGTTTCAGGCAATTCAGCAAGTGGCGAGTCCAAATCCATCTTTTCCAAATAGGCTAACCAGATTTGGAAATTTGCAGAATAATCCGACTTAAGGTCCGGCATGATACCTGTCAATGCATTCAAAAACGCACTTTTTTGTGATTTCAAATTCAGGGAGAATTCTCTGGAATCAATTGCAATCAGTTGATCCCCTTTTCGAAATTTGACTCCTGCTTTCATTATCACGGAAGTTGGCAGGATCAATCCTTGCACTTCAGAAACCAACTGAGTTTGATTTTTGGCAATCACTCGCCCACTGATCAGTTCATTAACTTCTTTGGTTTGAGCGTTGACTTGGAAAAGCTGAAGTTTGCTTTTATTGATTTCAGGAATGGTTTCAATGTTTTGCTTCGAAGTTGAAGCTTGTTCACCTGATTCATCATTGCCACATGCAAAAAGCAAAAAGGGGACAATGAAGATGTACAAATAGGTTATGCTTTTTTTCATAGTGTCGGATTTAATAAATAATAGAAGATGAGGTTTTTTGAATCACTTTTGATATAATGACTATTAGTCATTTTTGTTTAAAAAAATCAAATTCTTAACCCTGAGGTAATAATGAGCGCAAAGTCATGAATCAATTTTTCTTGGTTAATTACTTTCAAATCTGGAATTAGCTCTTTTTTACTTTCGATAAATTGGATCATTCCTATAGTACCGGACCAAATGATGTAATCGATGGACTGAGTGGGTACCTTGCCGGAAATCTCTCCCATTGCTTTCCCTTCATCAATGATTTTTTCTATAAAAGATTGAAGTTCAAAGCTGATTTTTTGATATCTCCCGCGCTGAACAGCATCGACCTCTTTTCTCTCGAAATAATTCAAAAGGCCGTAATACTGCGGATAGTCATGATAAAATCGGTAGCACGATTTAATAACTGATTGAAGCTTTTGGATAGGCGATTCGATGTCAGCGACAGCTGTTCTAAAATACTGATAGAGCATCTCTACAGATTTTACAGCCAATTCTGCAAATAGGTGATCTTTGTTTTTATAGTATTTATAGACCGTTCCCTTAGCAATTTGAGCATGGAATACCACCTGATCAATGGTGAAACTTTCAATCCCTTCCTTCAAAAGAACTATTTCAGAAGCAAGTAAAATTTGCTGCTTTCTGATTTCAGGAGAATGATGCTTATTTCTCTTCATAATGACTGTTGGTCATTTTATAATAGATTTAGAGAAAAAAGGTTTAAAAATTTTTTACCTATTTTTTTTTACCCTCAATGAAGGAAGATGAAGTATGGCTTTATCTTAAAAGCTCTTGGGCTCATCGGAGCCAGGGATTGCATTTGGAAAAATTCAGGGATAAAAAAATCATTAGGTCTTAAAAATTTATTTTCCAAAAAAAACTTTCAGGCAGATACTTTACCAATTAATCTGAATTAGCTGTTATGAGTATTCGCTTTGTTGCACGTTCCGGAAAAAAGCTAAATCTTGATTCTAAAGAGGATCAAATTCCCCCTTTCTCAAAGGGGGTAAGGGGGATTTTAGGATACAAATCAGTATTAAATTTAGTGAGGTGCAGGATTGCAGATACTCATTTTAGCAGTTGTCAATATTTCAGCAAACTCTCTCATAAGTTTGGGATTGAAAACTAGATCTCGACAGGAGATTGAATTGAGAAGCGCAACCATAGGAACGGCAAAAGTCACCCTGAATCTCATTGAAAAATACCGTTCTGAATACCCAACTCCTAAAAGAACGCAAACTCAGCTAAACCCACTAAAGTTTACACTAACTCTGTTTCCTTTCTAACTGTTTATTTTAGTTCAATCAATAATTTTAAACATTCTTTTAAATAATTGTATTAATACAACAGGCGCAAAACTTGTCCCGACTATGATCAACCACATAGTTGTATCAAGGGTTTGAAGTCCGATAATAGCCTTTAGCGAAGGCACTAAGTAAAAAACTGCCATGATGATTATACACAGTATCAGCGCGTACCACACGAATGCATTGCGGGTAACCTCATTTTTAATAAAAGATACCTTACGTGAAGATAAATTCAATACGTGCCATAATTGAGTCAATGCCAAACTAAAGAAAGTTATGTTGTTACAGATAGCAGGCTCGTAGTTCAGGTAAGAGCTACAATACCAGCTCACCAACATAATCGGCAATGCCATAAAGAAGGCATATACGATGATATTAATCCAATCCTTTTTGACCACAATGGCTTCCGCTGGATTGCGTGGAGGATTTTTCATAGTCAGTTCATTACCTTTGCCTAGGCCCAATGCCAATGCCGGAAAAATATCAGTAACTAAATTGAGAAACAGAATCTGCAAAGGAAGAATTGAGAATGAAAAGTTTAATAGACCTAATGTAAAAACGATGAAAATTTCACTCAGATTGCAGGAAAGCAAATACACTAAAAATCGTTTGATGTTTTGAAAGATTGCCCTGCCTTGTTCTATGGCTGAGACAATAGAAATAAAAGAATCATCCTTCAGCACGATCTCGGCAGTTTCTTTGGCTACCTGTGTACCCCTCAACCCCATGGCTATGCCGATATCAGCTTTTTTCAATGCCGGCGCATCGTTTATGCCATCACCCGTCATGGCCACAATATCCCCTCTTTTTTGATAAAGTGTAACCATATCCAATTTCTGTTTGGGATCCACTCTTGCAAATACTGTGGCGTCGAATAAGTTGTTTTCAGGTGGATTATCTTCTAATTCCTTGCCGTTGATAACGATATTTTCTTTATCGGATAGTTTTATTTTTTCAGCAATATTGAGAGCTGTTGCAGGATGGTCTCCTGTAATCATAATCACTTTTATGCCGGCGTCCCGGCAAGATTGCAATGCACCTACTACCTCCATTCTTGGAGGATCTAAAAACCCAATAAAACCGGCAAAGGTTAAATCTTCCAAGAAATTATCAGTTGGAATACTATTGTCTTCCTTGAAGGCAAACGCAAGTACCCGTGTGCCTTGTGCCTGTATTTCTTCTGATTTCTCTAAAAATATATTCTTCTCCTTTTCTGTTAGTTTTTCAATGGTATCCCCCTTACAGAAAGCTGTACACTTTTCTATCAGCACTTCCACTGCACCCTTGGCTGCAACGAAATTTCCATTGTCGGTTTTATGCAAAGTCCCCATCAATTTGGTTTCAGAGCTAAAGGCTTCCTCTGCTACACGGGGATATTGTTCGTTTATTTCGGCAAGATCAATTTTATTAGCAGCTACAAATTGTAACAGTGCAATTTCTATCGGGTCGCCTAACTGTTTTTTATCATTTCCACTATCATCCGCCACCGCATTATTGCAAAGGGTGGAGATCAAAAGCAGTTTGTCAATAATGGCTTTATTATCATCAGTACTTATTTTGTTTTGCTCAACACTTATTGTCTCATCGAAAATTGTAAGATTACTTACCTCAATTTTATTTTCAGTAAGTGTTCCGGTTTTATCTGTAAAAATCGTGTTGATGCCCCCGAGTGTTTCCACCGCCGCCAGTCTTTTTATCAAAACATTTTTTTTGGCCATACGCAGCATCCCATAGGTTAAAGCGATAGTAGCAACAATGGGCAAGCCCTCGGGAATAGCTGCTACAGCGAGTGCCAATGCAGTTTCAACAATGAGGTAGATATCTTTACCTTGAATAGCTCCAGTCACAATAAAAATAAGGGCAAACCCACTCGTAATCCACATCAGCTTTTTTGTAAGGCCTTGTAGCTTTTTTTCGAGTGGTGTACTGGTTTGTTCCGCAGTCTCTACCAGCGAGGTTATTTTTCCCAATTCAGTGTGAAGCCCTGTCCCCGTTATGATTGCCTTGGCATTGCCTTTTACAATGGCAGTTCCCTTAAAAATCATGTTTACCTGGTCTGCTATACCAGAATTTTTTTCAAGTGTTTCCAGCTTTTTGGTAACCGGCAAGGATTCGCCGGTCAGCGCTGACTCGTCGGCTTCGAACTGGTTGAGCTCAAATAAGCGACCATCAGCAGGCACGATATCTCCGGCTTCTACCAGTAAAATATCTCCGGGTACGATCCTTTCGGAAGGGATTTCAATTACTGTATTATCTCTGAATACTTTGGAAACACTTACGTCCATTTCTTTCAAAGCATTCATGGATCTGCGAGCCTGTAATTCCATAAAAAAACCAAGTGCTGCTGTAATGAATAAAACCCCAACAATTGAAAAACCTTCAAGCCAATGCTCGAATAAAAATGAAAGTGTTGCGGCAACTACCAACAACAAAACGATGGGGCTTTTGAATTGGTCAACAAGGACTAGGAAGATACTTTTTTGCTTTTGCGCTTTGTAGCTATTCAACCCATACTCCTTAATTCTTTTCTGTACTTCTTGTTCAGTTAATCCACTTTCTTGATTTGCATGAATCAGTTGAGCAATTTTTTCCACATCTTCTGCATGGGGAAATTCGATTGGATAAGAGCTATTTATGCTTTCTATTGCCATTCTATAGTAATTGTGTCTGATTGTGGGATATTACAATCTTGCTCTACGATAATTCGCAAAATGCTGACCGATAATTGTCTTGTTCATGAAAAGTAGTAAATATTTACCCTCTTTTTTCCTTTTTATAAATGACTATTATTTTATGTTTTGATTTTCTCTATTGCACTAAGAGGGCTATTTTTTGCAGTGCCCTTGACATAATCCAGGTTCATATTAAATGAGAATCAAAAATTAAGCTGTGATAGAATGCCAACTTTATACTGAGTTATTCATTGGAATTAATGTACACAAGCGTCAATGGACAGTTTCGAATTGTTTCTAAGAACAGTATTCACCTTATTTTTTGACACCCCCCTAATCCAGAGGTGCTTAAAAACTATTTCGATAACTAATGTCAAGCTATAAAGACTCTCATGTGCACAGGATCGCAACAACGAGATGTTAATTCCCATAAAGGCATTCTTGATCAGGTAATTTGAAGGTAGACCCATTTCACACCATGGTTACTTACAGAGTATAATCCCATGTTCCAGTTTCTCAATGACCAGATAAAAATCAGGTTAGAGCAAGGGCTTTATGCCCTATTTTACCTCTTGCGACTGAATCAGGCTAAATTGGCTGAAAAAAGAATAGAAATAATTAAATCATTTATACCTCTTGTAAACGCACTTTACTACGTTATCCGATTATTTTATACGGTTACGAGTAGGTTCAACACTATAAAAGAATGTGGTCATATTTGAATTTCTGTCAGTTCAATTGTGAGCTATAGCTCTTCATAAAAGAGATAGGAGAATGCACCCAAAAAATGCATTCTCCTTATTATAATTTTCCTTATATCGGTAAAGAAATTAAAATTTTCGAGAAGATTTAAAATCAAATATCTCCATAATATGATTACTTCAAATACTCAAGAAAAGAGAACTTTTAACCTTTTTCATTCTCAGAACTGTTAGGCTTTGGTTCTATAAATTCTTCTTGAGGTTTTTCGTCTGGAACGTTCTTTTTCTTCTTGTTTGTTCCAAATGGTGTCACACGGATATTATCCTTGTCTATCTTTTTTTCAAAATCACTCTCTTTGTCATTTCCCATAATTTCTATTAGTTAAGTATTTATAATATCTCCTCCGTTTGGATGGAGAAACTGTCCTGTCATATAGCTTGATAAGTCCGATGCTAGAAAAACGAAACAAGGTGCAACTTCGGAAGGCTGTCCAGGTCGGTTTAGAGGGACATTTTCACCAAAACTTGCTACATCATCCTTACCGAATGTTGCCGGTATGAATGGAGTCCTCTTTTCTCTACTTCTTTCAATGTAGCTTTTGCATCAATATCGTCACCAAGGTAGGCGATTACAACGTTTGCCCCTTCTTCTGCAAATAATATGGCAACTGCTCTTCCTATCCCGCTATCCCCGCCTGTGATGACAGCAACTTTATCTCGGAGAAGATTAGAGCCTTTATAATTTTTTTTGATGAATTCCGGTGGTGGATCCATTTTGTACTCCTTACCAGGCTGGCCAGCCTGAGCACCTCCCTTTTTCTTATTTTCTTCTGGCATAAAACAATAATTTAATAGTTGGTAAAATTTTCACTAAGTTTTAAATTACTAGTTATTTTCATATTATGAAAAATTGGTGAGTATCAAACTTGAGAAACTAGTAACTACATTAGTTTCTACTTAAGGTTTGAGAACGACTTTCACGCAATCATCTTCTTTTTTATCAAAAATCTCATATCCTTTGGTGGCCTCGCTGAGCGGCAAAGTATGCGTAATTATGTCATCTAAAATTACCGTTCCTTCAGTGACCAGATTAAGCAGTTTATCAATGTAATTAATAACTGGCGCCTGACCCTGTTTGATGGTGATCCCCTTGTCAAAAACCCGATGCAGCGGGAAATTATCATAGGTGGATCCGTAAACTCCCATTATACTAACTGTCCCACTCCTTCTAACAGCTTCAAAAGCCATATCCAAAACCTTCATACTGCCTTTTTCGAAATTCACGGTTGCTTTAAGTTTGTCCACCATTGTTCTTTCCGGTTCAAAACCTACTGCATCCACACACACATCAGCACCACGACCTTGCGTCATTTCCCGAATAGCTTCCACTACATCCACTTTGTGTGGATTAAGTGTGTCCACTTTATTTACCTCACGGGCCTTTTTTAATCGATATTCCAAAGGATCGATGGCAATTACCCTGCTGGCGCCGTTAATCCAAGCTGCTTTTTGAGCCATTAATCCAACCGGACCAGAACCGAATATAGCAACTACCTCACCACCCCTGAGCTGAGCCCAGTCGATGGCAGACCAGCCTGTCGGAAAAATATCTGTTAAAAACAGAGCCTGATCGTCACTCATTTCATCAGGGACAATTCGGGGACTTATGTCCGCATAGGGAACTCGAACGTACTCAGCTTGTCCACCTGCATAGCCTCCATACAGATCTGTATATCCAAAAAGAGCTCCTCCTTTTTGATCAGTTAAATCTCCATTAGGACCGTAATGCTCATAATTGGAATTCTCGCAATGTGGCGAAGCTCCGTGGTTACAGAAAAAACAATGACCGCAGGCAATGGGAAAAGGTACTACGACCCTATCTCCGCGTTTCAGATTAGTGATGGCTGATCCCACCTCCTCCACAATCCCCATAAATTCGTGGCCCATGATCATATTGCTCGCTTGGGGCACGGCACCGCTGAGAATATGAAGATCGGAACCGCAAATTGCGGTGGAGGTGACTTTTAGAATCACGTCTCTATCATTCTCAATTCGGGGATCATCCACATTATCTACTTGGATATTTCCCGGTTTGTGAAACACTGCTGCTTTCATGTTAATGAAGTATAGTTTATAAATTGATAGCTGAATTCATCAATTACAAAGTACTTGCCAATGGCCCACCTGTGTAGGAAAGGAAAACAAGCGCGGTTAAGTTTTTTATCTTTAAATGCATAGAAGTTAATAAAAATAAAAGGCGTGCTGCCCGCTTCGAAAATGAGCGATTGTGAACTAATTAAAAAAGTGTTCAGGAATTATAATAAGGTTGATCTGCCCAAAATTTGAATTCTTTAAAAGAAACTCATTGCAGCATCGAGCCCAAGGCCTCGATTGGGATATATTTATGTAAAACATGAGGACAGCATCATGTCTATTACAGCTCATTCATCTCTCCATTCGGAACCACTCGTTCAGAAAAGCACATTTGATCCACTGGTGTAACTTGATTTTGGGTTAACATTTAATGCTCACAATCTGAACACATCGATTTCTGGTAACAGAGTATTAATCTAGGATCTAGAAAAATTCTAACTCAAATCTTATAGCCAAATAACCACATCATCATTATACAAATCCAATAACTGGACAATATAAACTTAGATTTTAACAGCAATGTAAGGCGATAATTCAATCCGACAACTAAATTCTTAAAAAATATTTTATCTGTTCTGAACTCATTTTCAGCTCAACCACTAACTAGAAATCAAATTTTCAAGGCAGTAAATTAATAAACTTATAACACTTTTTCGGCCCGTTGTCGGGCGCTTAATTCAGTCCTTTGTAGAATGAAAACCCTCATATCATTTGTGCTCCTACTGCTAGGGAATACATGCCTCAATGCACAAACTCAACCCGATAGATCTTATAGCTGGGTAGAAGGTATACCTGTCACCCAAGCTAAAAACGTCTACTTACTTACTTTGATGGAGGAAACTCAAGCAGTAAATGAATTGCTAAAGTCAGATCAAGTTCTGGAAGATATTGCTGAGATAAAAAAAAATGAGTTGGCAGAATCTCTTGTCAATTGTGGAAAGGACGGCACCTGCTATCCTCTGACACTTTTATTTACTAAAGAAGAAGTAGAGAAAATAGCTAAGCGTCTTCACGATCTTACAACCCAAAACCCCATCCTGTCCAAGCTGATCAAGGACCACATTGCTCCTTCAGGTATGTACCAGATCCAGGAAGAAAATGATCCAGCTGCTTGGATAGCAAACGCATGGAGACAGGACGCAAATACACTCAATCACATCATAACTGTGTATGCGAAAGGGGAAAAGCCCAACTATCCAAAAATTGATTCGCTAGGTATGAATGTGCCGTCCTCGAATTATACGGCAAACATTCAGGCACTCAACGAATTGGTGTATTTGAAAACCCAGCATTCAAAACTTTTTTTCTCTACTACGCTCACTTATGCGATGGATGCATTGGAAATGGCCGGAATGGATCGAGCGGGAGATTTTGAACCCATGCATCTTACAGTAAACCAATTGGCATACAACCGTGCAAAATCCATTGACTGGGATGATTTCGACTATCCGTTGATTTTAATTCCCGGGGCAGGTACCGACAATTATTTAGATAGTATCAGCGCCGGAGGAATTTTACGCTGTAAACTCGCATTCCAAGCATTTCAAGATGGAATGGCTCCCTTTATTATTGTTTCAGGTGGCAATGTTCACCCTTACAAGGTCCAGCATAATGAGGCAATTGAGATGAAAAAGTACCTACTAAAACTAGGAGCTCCTGAATCAGCAATTTTGATAGATCCTCATGCGCGCCATACAACAACAAACATGCGAAACACGGCTAGAATCATGTTCCGCTATGGTTTTCCCATTGATCGTCCCTCGATTACTGTCACCACTCCAGCACAAAGCAATTATATCTATTCAGAAGTCTTGCAAACACGCTCTATCAAAGAATTGGGCTACTCTACATACCGAAACGGAAAACGTCTTTCGGCTACCATTGCGGAGTTCTACCCTCTGAGCTCCTCGCTTCAGATTGATGCCGACGAACCATTAGATCCTTAGACAGTATGAAAACTCAATTATTAAAAGTTGCGATTTCCTTTACAGTACTTACAATTGTGCCGCTTGCTTGCTTATACGCACAGGAAATGTCAATCATACGAATCCTGACGCTGGACAGTCTTGGTGCGGCCCAGGGAGTTTCAGCTATTGCAGATGATTTATATGTCTACGGTGATCGAGAGATTGGAATGATGAGAAAATACAGCACTGATGATACGCTGAGCTATGCTGGACTGGAATACCAATTCACCATTGATGGAAAAGACCTGATCAATCATCCGACAGGAATAGCTTGGAATGGCAAAAACACCACATTCATCGGCAATTCAATCAGACTGAATAAAGAAGGGACCAAATGGAAGGCTGTGATTCATGCCATAGACTGGGATGGTTTGATGAAAACCAAAACCCTGGATGGAAATCTCCTTGCTACGATTGACGATGATGCATGTGTGCAAGGAACTCGGCCAGAATACGTAACCTATCAAGGTAAATCTGTGGTCGCTACCTCTGACTATGGGCCTAAGGGTAATGAAGTTCGCCTGTATGATCCAGAAGCTCTAATCACGGCAAAAAAGACAAGTGAAGATGGTGTGTTGGTAGGCAAATTCACCTGCTCAGCTTGGGTGCAAAATCTGCACTGGATTGCTGAAAAAGGAATTCTTGTACTCATCCAAAATCAAATCGAAGGCAGAAAATGGAGACTAACATATTTGGATCTTGAAGCCTCCATGAAAGCCGGCAAAGAAGTGGTTTTAAAGCAGATAGACTTCGATCCTGCGGATGAACTAGAAGGATTTACTCTTTTCGGAGACAAAAATCAAGGTCTTGCAGTCTCATCATCCCGCAAAAACAACGCAGCTATTACCCAAATAACCTGGTAATCATATAAATCAACCTAATTACTAATTGAATGATGAAAAGTTTATTGACATTTTCACTGTTATTTCTATTCTTTGTAGGCAAAATATTTGCCCAAACAAGCGTAGAAGGAACCATTACCGATAGCAATGGTGCCACCCTGGAGGGCGTATCGGTATTTGAAAAAGGCACCAACAATTATGACATTTCAGATCCAACGGGAAAATACAGCCTCACCACCGGTCAGGACGCAGAGCTAGTTTTTACTCTGATGGGATATTCAGCCCAGGAAATATTAGTCAGTGGGCGTCAATCAATTGATATCCGATTAGTGGGAGAAGATCTTTCTCTGGAAGAAGTAGTCGTGATCGGTTACCAAACATTAAGAAAAT
This sequence comes from Algoriphagus antarcticus, assembly GCF_002150685.1. Classification (GTDB taxonomy): domain Bacteria; phylum Bacteroidota; class Bacteroidia; order Cytophagales; family Cyclobacteriaceae; genus Algoriphagus; species Algoriphagus antarcticus. The sequence continues at coordinate 16,221 of NZ_MSSW01000033.1, read as the reverse complement.
CCGACCTCACAGGAGCCGTCTCTAATGTAAAAGCAAGGGATCTCAACCTAACTACTCCGACAGTAGGTCAAGCACTTGTGGGAAAAGTCGCAGGTGTGCAGGTATCGCAAGTTTCCGGTGCTCCTTATGAAACTACCAAAGTGCGTGTGAGAGGCATCGGTTCCATCAATGCAAGCTCAGCACCGCTTTATGTTATTGATGGCTATCCAGCTGGTAATGATGTGTACATCAATCCGAATGACATTGAGTCAATTGATATTTTGAAAGATGCAGCCTCCGCGGCCATCTATGGATCCAGAGCTTCAGGAGGCGTTGTTCTCATCACTACGAAAAGAGGTAAAGAAGGACAGGCCAAAGTTGAGTTTGATTTTATGTCTGGAACGCAACAACTGGAAAAGAAAATAAAGCTTCTAAATTCCACCCAGTTTGTGGATTTATTGATAGATGCCAGAAATAATAACTACCGTAACCTAATCGAAAATGCAGGCAGAACATGGAGTGAGGCTATGTATTCTGATCCGAACAATGTAAGGGTAGCCAATGTGGGAAATGCTGGAGGGGTAAGTATTCCAACAGAATTCTATGACTTTGCAAACCAGCAGGCTATTGCGCCCCAATACAATACCGACTGGCAGAATGTACTTTATCAGACAGCCCATACGCAACGCTACAATTTGGCAATCAGTGGAGGAAACAAGAAAGCACGATATTTCGTAAGTGGCGGTTACCAAAATCAACCTGGTATTATTCAGACTACTGGACAGGAAAGATTAAATCTTCGGGTAAATATAGATTCAGAAGTAAGTGAGCGTTTTAGAGTTGGTGCAAATGTTTCCTTAACCACCAATGACAACCAAGAAGTACAAGAAGGTCGCTTCAATCAAGGACCAATCTTGGGAGCATTGATATACATGCCAATATTCAAAGCATACAATGAAGATGGTACATTGTCCAAAAATGAAGCGGCATCTCTATCCTCAGCCTATGGTTTTCAGTCTATAGAAAACCCGTTGGCTCTGGCAAGTGAGACCAAAATCAACCGATTGGGACAGCGAAGCACCTACAACGTGAATGCGAGCTACGACCTGCTGGAGGGATTGACTTTCAAAGCCAACCTAGGAATGCAAAATTACAACGAAAAATACGAGTTCTACAAGCCAACCAGTCTTAGTAGCGGCGCAAACCCTCCCAATTCAGATCAGGCAAAAGCTGCGGCTTATGCCATTTCTCAAACACTCAATCAGCGTGATAAATTGGGAGAATTCACCTTTAGCTACCTGAAAGACTTTAACAAACACTCACTGAATGCCCTTGCAGGATACACCATTCAAGCTACCGATATTGACGTAATCAGCGTTACTTCCAAAGGCTTTGAAAATGACAATATCAAAGAAATAACAGGCAAGGGTGCGGATCCCGCAAATTTTCAAATGAATGGAGGAACAGGGAAATCTAGGAACACTTTGCTCTCCTACCTAGCAAGAGTTGGTTACAACTATGATAGCCGCTATTATTTGACAGCTTCTTTTCGTAGAGACGGTTCATCAAGATTTGGCCCGCTCAATCGTTATGGAAATTTCCCATCAGTTTCTGCTGCATGGAATATTTCCAACGAAGGCTTTTACAATGACTGGCTGGGAGAAGGCTCTTCTCTAAAACTTCGCGCTAGCTGGGGTCTTAGTGGAAACAACAATATCGGTAACTACAACTACTTGCAAGTAGTATCCAGCCCACAAGGTGTAGTGTTCGGAAATGGAAACATCGCTTCATCAGTTTACCCTCAGTCATTGCGTGATCAAGCACTAGGCTGGGAATCTACAAGTCAATTCAACTTAGGTATTGACACTGAATTATTTGATGGAAGATTATCAATCATTGCTAATGCCTACAGCAGTCGTTCCTTCAACCTACTGTTTAACCGACCAATCTCAGCAATTTCAGGGACAACATCCATCTTGACAAATCTGCAAGACTCTAAAGTTGAGAACAAAGGAATTGACCTGCAAGTAGACGCTGTTGTGATTTCCAAACAGGATTTCGACTTAAATATCAGTGGAAATTTCTCGCTAAACCGAAATAAAGTATTGGATCTTGGTGGTGGTAGTACGATTCTTTCGAGAGGTGCCGAGCGTTCCTATTTGACTCATATTACCACCACCGGGCAGTCAATTGGTATGTTTTACGGATTTAAGGTAGATGGCATGGTTCAGGAAAGTGACTTGGACAATATTGCTGCTGATAATGCCGTGTACGATCCAGCTACTCAGTCTTTCCCTGAAGGATATGAAATAAAGGGTCCACCAAGATCATTGTCTTCCAGTACTCCTTTGCATGCAGGTGATCTTTATTTTGAAGATGTAAATGGAGACGGTATTGTAAATGATGAAGACAAGACGGTTGTCGGTTCTCCCTACCCTGACTTCACTTATGGAATGTCTGTAACCGGTAATTATAAAAGCTTTGATTTTGCTGTATCCATGAATGGTTCTCAGGGTAATGAAGTACTTGACGGTCAGGATTATTACCTGTTCAATATGGAAGCCTCGGGCAATCAATATGCAGTCGTAGATGATCGCTATCGTGATGCCAACAATCCAGGAAATGGTTGGGTTTATAAAGCTTCCCGAGGAGGAACTCAAAGTAATTCTAGCAGACTTTCCACTTTCTATATCCAAGACGGATCATTCCTTAGAATCACAAATATTACGGTGGGTTATACTTTGAGAAATATGGCTACGCTAGAGCGTTTATCCATTTCAGGACTTCGTCTCTACGCAGGTGTAGATAACGTATTCACCTTCACCAATTATTTGGGTTACAATCCTGAGGTTGATTATAACGATGGAGCCAACCTAACCCCAGGTGTGGATTATGGTAAGTATCCATTGATGCGTTCCTTTAACCTAGGACTGAAACTAACCTTTTAATCACCAAAAGAGAATTACGACATGAAATTTTATAGCAAATTAGTTATTGTACTCATAGCCTTGATAGGATTACAGGGATGTGGCGAAGAATTTCTGGATCTTTCAGATCCAAATGCAGTATCTGCAGTTACTTTCCTCAAAACAGAAACGGATGTAGAATTAGCGGTAAACGGCATCTATTCTGCAATACGCAGCAATAGTGCATTGGGTGAAGGTAGTGCCTTATACAGTGATGAGAGAAGTGACGACATGGGGCGAAATGACAATCAGTCCAATGCAGGTGAACCTTTCCAGTTTAATGATTTCTCCCTTTTGCCGAGTAATACCTACCTGAAATCCTATTGGTCTGCCTTATACACTAGTATCTCCAGAGCCAATTATGTTCTCAACAACATGGAGGATGTGAACTACACCAATGAAAGTCTGAAAAGTTCACACATGGCTGAGGCTAAATTTCTCCGTGCGTTGACTTACTATCATTTGGTGCGCAAATGGGGACAGGTACCGGTGATAACTGAGCAAATTGACACACCAGATCAATTGGCAGAGCTTACTTACCGTGAGACAGAAGAGAATGTATATGCACTTATCGTAGCAGATCTTCAAGCAGCAATTGCGAGTACTCTTCCTAATATCCAACCCTTATCAGGAAAAGGGCGAGTATCGAAGGTGGCTGCTTACGCCCTACTTGGCGAGGTTTATTTGACAATGGGAAGTAACAACATCCCGGGACAAGACCCATCAGCATATTTCAACCTCTCCAGACAAAATCTAACTGAAGCCTATAGCCTAAGAAGCTTTGGAGATCTTAAGGACATCAGTTACGCGTCAGTGTTTGATGTAGACCAGAAATCCACGAACCCTGAATTGATCTTTCAGATCGTTTATAGACAAAGTGATCCGAACTTGAGCTCAACTATAGCAAGAAACAATCAGGCTTTGGGAGAAACCATCAACTCGCAGCGCCCATCCACTGGAGCAGGAACCCGAGTAAATTTGGATTTGGTCAATGAGTATGAACAGAACGATCCCCGAAAAGAATTTTCCGTGAAATTTGCGCCAGCGCCGACCGTTCAGCAATGGTTTATAACCAAATACAGAGATGTAAGCGATGCAGCTGGAGTGAATGGCTGGGGCGGAAATAACCATATTATGATGCGTTTTGCCGATGTGATTCTTCTACTCGCAGAAGTAAACATGCAACTGGGCAATGACGCAGAAGCTATTGGTTTTCTAAATCAAGTACGCGAAAGAGCCGGCTTGCCACTCTACGAAAAAGCGATGCAGGATCCAGCCTACTCGTCCGAGTTTCCAACGTTAAAATTGGCAATTTTGCACGAAAGAAGAGTTGAGTTAGCCTTCGAGCAAAAACGTTGGTATGACCTGCTCAGAGCTTTTACCAAAGAAGAACTGGTGGATTACTTCCAAAGTAAAAATCAATCAGAATATGGACAGGCAAATCTGCAAAACATCAGTACTAAGGATCGCTACTACCCTATCCCCTTTGATGAATATCAACTGGATCCTGAAAGGATGTATCAAAACCCTGGATACAATTAAGAGTCTTTACCAACCTTAAAATAAAAAAGGCTACCCCAAATTGGAGTAGCCTTTTTCGATTTTTTAAGATACTATTCCACAGAGTGTGTATTCGATTATCACAATTGTGTTTCCGGATTCTGGGTTTTGGCACACAGACGATCACCTTCATCTAAAATGACAATCGATAGGAAACCCAAAAGCTGGAAATGATACTGGACAATCTGGAGATTGAGAGCAAGTTTCATTAATTAACTAGCCCGAGGATCGGGATTATACACAATGAATTGGTTGTGATCAGGCACTGCGGGATTATAGGAAGTTTGGTAAAAAAAACTAATAATGCCGCTGATCCCTAGGCATTGATATTGCTGCTGACTGAAAAAGAATCCCGAATTCTTACACTTTATAATCCCAGATACTGTCCCTGCTGTGGCAAAGAAACCATGGTGAGTGACCAGAGAATTCCCAAACCAGAGCCGTCAAAAGGCAGCCACCTACCGAAAACCTATACTTTATAGATTCCAAAATGGTTGGGCTTGTATAGCTATTTCAAACCAAAAAGAAATCCTTTCAGAATAAGTCTGAACGGGAAAAGAATAAATTTGACTTCTGTCTTTATTGAACTCTTCAGGGATATTCAGACCACTTTCTTGACGCTGAATCATTCGAAAGACCCCTGAAATCCCGACTCAATCCAAATAGGTATTTCACCGATTTTCCAGCCCGGCAAGTCAGTTTATGTCAAAACTTATACTTCACCACCATCATCAACTCCTCCATTTTACTTTGTCTGCATCTGCTTTAAATTTCAACATCAACATTAATTCCCCTACATAATTTCAAATCATCTATTCTCCAATATTTGTTGGAGGTGTCGCATCAACATTGACCATAAAATATAGCCTAATTATGTGTTACCTTTTCAATTTCAGCGTCAAACGGTTGGGCCATGTAAGATAAGCTTGATTTAATAATTTTAAACTTAAAGAATATCTCCTAATTTATAATGAATAACTACAAACAAGTCAGATATTTCTTCCGGGCTAGTATCTATTTGATTATATTTTTGAGGATTGGTAACATCTTCTTTATGTCTGAGTTTTATTATGAGAGGCAACATAATATTGATTTCTTCGGCATTAAAACTATCCGTGGAACCTGTAACAGTTGCTTTTTGCATATTTGCAAATGTTGCATTCTCAGGCATTGAAATCTCTAATGAAGTCATCGGGTTATCATCTAAATCAGTTGCTTTAAGAATCAGTTTGTACTCTCCCGTGCGAGTTGATTTCATCAAGACCTCAATTTTACTTACATCAATACTCCTGTTTTTCGTAAAGAATGGGAAATGCTCTTTCTTTAAAGTGACCGCCAGCGATTGATCAGACCCTGCAATAACAGGATATAGGAATTTATTCCATTCGGTGGAAAATTCATGTTTGAGACTAAACATTCGCATTAAAGGTTGTGTACTTAATTCAGCAGTATTCATGAGAAAGTTTTTTAAATAAGTAACAGCACTTTCTTTGAATAAACCTGCGTCTTCACGTGCTGTGTAGCTGATGTGAAGTATAATGTCAGATATGGTTGAGTAATCGAACTGTCTTAGATCAACATCTTTAGTAAGTTCGATTTTCCATTCGCTAATAGCACCGGCACCTTCAAAAGGAAGATAACGTTCATCGCGGAAATTAAGCTCAAACATTCCGGAATCACGTTGTCCTGTGCTGGTAGCAATTGCTTTTACCGGAACATTACTTTCCTTAAAGCGATCATCCTCTATCCATACACCTTCGTCATGGCTGTGTTCGTAAGCTCCTGCATCATTCATGGCTGTATTGGTGCGAACTATATTTCTCAATAAGCGAAGCGAGCAGTTAACCGATGTATGCGGCCCTGCTATGCACGGCAGCGATAAACTCACGGATTTAATTCTGCGGAAATAATGTCCCGGGTAATCCAGGTCATATAACTCTTCAGGGATAGTTAGAAAGCACTTGCCCGTGGTTTTTAATTCTTGTAAAGCAAGTGGATTAAGCATGGCCATTGATATGCTTTTTGTTAATTCAAGTTCCCGCTTATTTTCTTCGAGGTACGATTTTTCTAGCTGGCGTAATGCGAGCTGCAGTTTTTCACCTGCACATAGTCCCTGCATCGCGTTATCCCAGTAACCATATTGGATAAAGCTTGTAATTTCATTGCCTAATTCATACCGGTAGCATTTTTCCACTTTCTTGGCCATATCATAAGCCAAATTATAGCTTTGCTTGTACACTGAAAAAAGTTGCTCCTTCATCCATTGATATAGCTCCTGGTTGGTAAATTTGTCTTTAAGATATTGTTCGATCTGTTTGGTATTTACAATTTGCAGTTTGTGGTTAGATAATTCCTTTTGTGCAATTTGAAGTTTTATATCCGCGGAAGTGATTTGCTTATCAATTTGAATCATCTCTTTAGCGGCAAGATTTGCCTGTAATGTCCATTCTTGTTCTCTCCTGATATAGCCAGCCAATTTTTGGGATGCCGCAGCCTCCATGGAAAGAAATGTACCTACCGCATGCGCTGCACTTGCTACGCTGGAAGCGATACCGCCTAACTGTACTCCGCCAAATCCAAAACCAGCTCCAATACCTAATGGCTTAACGTCTGCAGAAGCTTGAGGAATCAAGCGAAGCCCAGCAGCGATACTCTCTGCTAGTCCTGCAGCCCCTGTGACCCATTTTGCTGCTTCACTTAAATCCAAATCTTCTTTCTCCCTTTTGATTAATTTTATACCACTTTCGTCACTGTCAACTAACGATCCATCTACATCGATATCAATTTTATTGATTAAGGTATCAATCGGTAATTGGCTTAGAGAATCAACATCTTCAGTGATTGTTGGTGGAGCAGGAATTTTAACTTGTCCCGTGGACAACAAAGCCTTATAATGGTTGAATCTATAAGCTGATGTGTCCCGTGATTTTAAAAGTCCTTGCTTTACCACTCTCGAGTCGAGTACTTGGCGTTCCTTGATGGCGGTTACCAAATCAAGCATGGCAGTTTCCTGCGAGGCGCGTACTCTTCCAAGTTCTTCAATGTCTTTCTTTTCTAAAGCTGCAAGCAATGCGCTTCCAAGGGATTTCACTTCCACGCAGAATTCATTAGCCTTTTGTATTAAATGGATGAAACGGTACATGGGTGGAGGACTACTCAAATCCGATAGAATGCTTCCAAGGCTGAGCCCTTGCGATGCAGCGTTGATTAGCATAGCTGGGTCTATTGGCGGTGAGAAGAGTGCGAGCTGCCGTTCCGAGCCATCAATATCCATGCAATGACGAATTTTGAAGAGCCGGTCAGCAATGGTGTCCCATTGCTCCATCAACTTCTCATTATTGGGTAAACAGAAATAAAGCGCATGACCTATTCCCAACAACGCTGGGCCACTGCTGCCTGTACTTGCAGGAATGGAACCACTATTAGGAAAAATATTTTCCAATTCAATTACAGCATTTGAAAAATCATCCCATTTATTTTTTTGTGAATCATACGTTTCGGCTTTTATCTTTCCGCGTTTAGGAACAGATTCAGGTCGAGGTCCCAATATATGGTTGGCGATCACATAAAGTTGCAATGCTTCATTTACAGATTCACGGGTAAACGTTCTGAAAAGTGTGTCACCCCACATGCGGAAGTTCTCAACGTATTTAATTACCACATTTTTCATGAAAGCAAGTGGCCGATTGCGGGCTATAATAAATGGTTTGAACTGATTCTGCCGCCATTCCTTTATTGTTGGATTTTCTACCGCTGTGCTCGCACCCAAGCTCTGAAACCAATCTTCAAGGTTTTCGGCAGCAGTTGTTTTGAAAGGAAGCACTTTCCAATACCGTGAATTTTCTGTTTGCCCTGCAGCAGGCATCTCATCCGTTGTAGGATCAAAAATATAATGAAACCACTTCATCGCTTCTTCGTATTTACCGTTTTTACTCAGGCGTGTAGCAATGTAAAGCGGAGCATGAAAGAACAATTCCCAATTATAAATGCTGTTTGCTCCATAAAGATCAAAGCAAATATTTTCTTTGTAGTATGTGTACGGTTGACCTGGTTTATAGTCATTCAATGGGGGCGCTTTTTTAACCAGACCTTGATAAAAATTGGGGTTGTAATTGGAAGTGAAAATTGTGCCGTAGTCGTTATAAAAGGGTTGCTGAATTATGTTAAGAAAGGTATCACTACCCATTAAGCCTTTAATGCCAAATACATTTAAGTTTTTTACAAATTCACTAGAAAACGGATGGTAGAAAGTATGGAATTCCAACCCTCTTTCTATGTGCGTCTGGAAAAATTTATCGGTTTCGATTATACCTGAAAATGCCTGGCCCCATCCAGCAGTATTTTTTACCTCATGATCAATAGATAATATTTTAGGTGGGATCTGTTTTACGATGTCAATTTTATCATGAACGTTCCCCGGTTGATCAGTACCCAGGATTGTGGATAGATTAGTGGATGTGGCATATGCTACATGGTTTTCAATTAAGTATGAACTTCCCTTCTCAGGACTTTTTAAATAATCCCAGACTTTTACATCAATCGGACGAACAAAATATGTGTGCTTGCCAGCCTGATAAAAAAATGGATAATTTAATGTTTTGTCAAAATCAAAAACCTGTGTTGAGAATAAAATTTTATGATCAATATTATTTTGAAGAAAAGTAGAGCCTTTAAAATCGAGAGTGCCATTCTTTTTATGGGTCGTGAAAAAGTCTGAATAACTTTTAAGTCTAAACCCACTGCTACCATTCCAACTGTAACCGTAAACTTTGGATTGAATATCGTGTATGCCGAAGTTTCCAACAATATTATCTTTATCCTGGACCCAAATTACTAAGACGTTATCGGATTGGATATTAAATTGAAGCTTGTAATCCGAAATGTTTCCTATTGGTCCATACATTGAACTTTGTCCATTAATATACTCTTTGGTAAGTTGTTTGGAACTCCACTTACCATCAACATATTCGGACCAGGCAAGTCTTATTTCATAATGCTCATATGATTTTACGGTATCTGGAGGCCAATTAGAAATCTCTTCGATGGTGGCCTTTCTTATGTTAGTGTAAGGAGCGTTAAAAAAGTATAACGTCTCTTGCGCCATCGGTGTGATCACCTCTTCTTTTTTAATAAACTCTGCCCAAAAAACAAATAAGCGGTTTTTCCATACAATAGGCATCAGATGAACACCGCTATTATCACCATCTTCCGTCATTCTTATATCCACCTGAACTTTTTCCCATGCACTCCACTTATAGAATTCATTGCAGGTACGGTAGAAGAATTGATAAGGTGAATTATGCGTTCGTCCGAACACGTGAAGGAATCTCATCATTCCGTTGGGATAGTTTTCCTGATACATGCCGCATACATCCGGGTTTGCAACCGCGTTAAGTTTGGTTAGATAATTCCGAAAAGCTGTCTCAACACTTCTCTCAGTAATATCGTTTTGTGTCAACTCAGATTCAAGTTCTTTGAAAAATGGACTTCGGTCGTCACGCCATTCGGGCTCCAACCAGTTTTCAGGATAGCAAAATATTTTTCTATTAACTTCCCACACGCGATAGTATTCCATCCATCCCCATCGCTCTTTGTCGATAGCCTCCGGTGAAACACCTATTTCCACTCCAGAACCCGTATCGCTTTCTAAATTCAGAAGGCAACGGTTTACATACATCTGCACTGCTGCGTTTGCCTGCACAATGCGTGAGGAATCCATGCAGGTACCCATTTGCACATCGATAAGGAAATATTCGAATAGTCCGTCAGCATCTGTTACACCCCAATCTATCAATTCCTGTTTAGTAAGCAGGTAACTTATCAGTGCTTGCTGTTGATTCTCTCTGATCTTATCGCTTAAACTTCCGGCCAGTTTCAACCAGTCTTCCTCTTCGTATTTTGCTTTTACCGTGCTTTTCACCAAATCCGCAGTAGCAATCAATTGATCAAAATCAGTTTCAGGCGTAGCCCATTGCGCCAAAGTTTGTGCAGAGAGTCCCGTTTTTACTACAAAGGAAACAGCATTGTAAATTTTTGTAAGCTCAATTTCATTTCTGAGATCCGCAGGCATTAAAACAAAATGCGTATTAATCAGATAAATAATGGCATTGAAGTCCCATCCAGTAGCCAGCCAAAGGATATTTGTAAGAGAAGCAATTGACGGAACTGGGTTCGTGTTATTAGCCCTGGAAAAAAGATCAATTAACGATGCCTGCGATTGCGGGATAGCATTTCGTAATGCAACATAATGATTGATCCGTTGCCAATGTATAGGAGTGAGGGCTTTAAAATCGAGATTGTCGAAATTGATTTTGTGCCTGGCAAAATGATCTACTTCCTTATTGGTTAATGTAAATCCAGAAACGAATTTAGCAGCACGATGAAATGTTTGAGCGGTATTTAAGAAGGATGTAACTACTTCTGAAGGAAAAGCGGAAACAGCAGAAACTATTTCAACAGCGGTGGTGGCCGTTTTCCATGAAAACGAAATCCCTGCGTTTCCGGTAAGCTCTGAATATTCTAGTACCACTTTGTACATTTTTGAACTATTCAGAAGTGCTATTGTTTCCCAGGAAGTGCGCACGTCAGCAGTAGTTTTTTTCAGGAACAAGGCATCATCGAGGTAAAGGTCAAAGGCTTCATCAACTCCTTTTACAGCAATGATCAAAGTATATTCCCCGCTTGAAGGAGCAGCGATATAACCCTCCCAACGAACACCGAAGTTGTTCACCGGGATAGTAGGGCTAGGCGAAGTTGCCGCCCAATTAAAATTAATCTCTTTGTCGGTTCTTTTAACTACAGACGGAGGGGTAAATAAAGCATTAGAAAAGTACTCAGCCGTAAATCCTTCCAGGGCGATCGACTTAATGAGAAGAGGTAAATCATTTTTAACGAGCACTGCAGTTGTTTCTTCACTTAGCGCTGCAAGAGTAGCCATGTATTGAATGACGGTTTCTTCATATAATTTCTGCTTGAGTAATGGCAGATAATTTGAATAAACGAATTGAAGTTTTTCTTTCAGCGTTTTCTCTGATGGCTGTTTAGGATGATTCAATAAAGTAATCAAATCTGCATTAAGTAACCCGGCATTCGCAGCAGCAAAAATTGCATTGAAGTTTTCTTTAATAAAATCTTCAGGCATCTTGTAAATAAGCGCTACAGCATTTTTAAAGTTCGTGTTTGTTCCGCTCAGACCCTGAAGCTTATTGCGCTCATCATCAAACATGACACCCGTGCATGACAACCTTCCGCTTGCTTTTGTATAGGTGAACTTTGGAGAAAGTTCATCGGGTATCACAACGGTCAGGTTTGCATCTGTGATCAAACTATAGGAGGGACTGACAGATGGCAATGTTTTAGACAGCGTGTATAAAGAAACAACGGCCATTGCGAAACTATCGTTAGCTCCTGGCAGTGCCTTCAAAGTAACTCTTTCCACCTCACTCATGATACCCTTGGAGGCGAGGTCTCCGCTAACGGAATTGTAAGTGTATTTAGACGCAAGGGCAGATGGTATTATGATAGGGAGGCCAGGATCGGTAAGAACACGAAATGATTGCTGTGACTCAATGATTCCAATAAGGTGAGTTACCATATCTGGTTTAAAAGAGAGAGAGAGATTGCTTCGCAGAATATCGGATGTCAGGGGCGTTGATGGTGTTGCCGGGTAACTTTGTTCTATTGTATTGAATACCTGGCGGATATCCCGTATCGATTGTTTTGCTTTCTCATCATTTAGGCCCAATGTAGATTCAGCGGGCAACATACCGTTAAAAATGTATTGCAACGAGACAGCCTTGAATCCTGCTTTCTTGATTGACTCCGCCAGTTGATAAAAACTATCTGTATTCGCAGGTGATATCGATATGAAAACCGGCTCAGCTGGCGGAATTGCCGGAGCAGGAATCGATAAAATACTAAAAGGAGTTGCATTGAATATTTGTGTCAGCAAACAGAAATCGGGAACCTTGAATTTTAATGCCTTACTTAATACAGTGTAACGGTAGATGATACTCAGGTTATAAATATTTAATAAGTCCATTGACAGATCAATCGCTCGCTCAGTCCCGTTGTCTTGAATGCGCGCTACCTTAATAATTGCATTGAGATCTTCTTCCGACATTCTGAATGCAGCCAGCATCGCAGGAATATGATCTTCTAAAACCGCTGTCGTGTCAGTAAGATAATTCCCGAATTTATCTGACAAAAAAGCGCTGTCAATCCGCTGCACAGCTTTGTTCAAAAACAATTTCTTATAGAGGGATTTTTCTCCATAAGTATCAATACTACCCCAAAGTGTTGCCAAACTATTTACAGAAAGCTTCAATTTCTTATTGAGCAAAACAGTTTCTGATAATTTACTCATGGTACTGTCTGTAATAGCAGTTTCGCCCAAAGCAACAAGCATGAGATCTACCTCATGAATTTTCCAGCCAAGCTTTCTCCACAGACGAACAAAGCGATGGATTTTTGACCATGTGTCATCGGTGATGCCAGAGGAAGCACTCCCTGCATAAACATTTTGAACTGTTTTTAAGACTGTTGAATCCAGATCGCATAATGATTTAGTTTGGAACAATGTTATCACAGCATCGAAATTATCAAAAAACTCAACCACCCATGCTTTAAAATCAGCAGGTTGCATTTTTCCGGCCAGCACGAGCATAATATCGGCATCTGTGGAGGGATCAAGTGCACCTGCATTGATTTGTTGAAACTTGGTGTAAATTGTTTGCGCGCTCATCGTGCTAGCGGCAAACAGTTCCTGAAGAAATTCAAGAACGCCCTGATGGGGATTGATAAACCTGGTCTTAATCAGCTCAAGCAAATCGACATACTTCATCCCAGACTTTCTCAGTATGCCGTCCGAGATTCCTGTTCCGGCCATTTTTTCCACGTCTGCCGGATTTGCATAGCCAAAGTAATGATGTAATTCCCTTATAGGTTTTGGCAACGTTGTACTCAGCTCATCAAGATCAGGTTGTCCTTTAAAATCTTTTAATGTTAAAACTCTGTATTCTTCCTCTGAGATACGCAGAGCTTCCGATTCAATCGCCTTAACAGCCTCAGGAGAAAAATCTTTTTGCAAACCTCTCATTACTTCATAACGCTCTGTTTTAAGATGATCGCTATAAGTTCGTATGACGTCAAGTGGCTGATGATAAGGAAGTGAAAATGGGTAGACCGAATTTTTTAAAATCCGATAGGCTTCAGGCTCAAAGTTCTGAGGATTAGCCCGCAATTCATCGGCAGATGTTTCACCGGTATCATGAGCAGCATCCTTGTTTAATATTCCATGATAGGTATAGTACTCCATCACTTCATTAACCAGGTCTATATACGGAATGATGGTGTTTGTATTTTCACACGTTAGCGGAAGGTGAAGAATATCAGGTCTGCGTGCACTGAACATGTCAAGCGGTGACTTACCAACTGCATTTGGAACTCCTCTCCAGAGAAAACGCAAAAGGTCAACCAAATAAGCAGCTGCGCTATATACGCTGCGGCAATGTTCACATTCACATATATCGGGGCTCCCAAAGATCTCTGAATAATTTGGATTATGTCTTTTGGAGACCTGGTTCTGTAATATTGCCACAGCTGCCTCGCGGTCAGATTTCGAATAAGCAAAACCAGGCGCAGCGAGATGTGAGAGATCATACATTTTTATAGCACGTTCCGCAGCAAGCGTACTTAAATGTTCCGCGCGTTGATATACAACCTCCGCCATCATATCGCCACCCAATTCTTCACTATGCATTTTAATAAAACTTTTCCTGGGAAAACTTGAAATGGTGTATGCAGAATTTAAATTTTTTCGCATCAGGATACCCATTACTTCAGGCTTTGGACTAACCTGGAATATCCGTTGCATACGGTTTAGCTCGATTTTTACTTCGTTATAATGTTCTTGTGCTATAGATTTAAGTTCTTCAGCATATTCATGAACGGGTGAAGTACTTATATCAAAGTCTGGGTTTTGATTTACGAAAGCTAAGATTGTTTCTGAAACGTTCGCATCTCTGATTGGCAATTCCCTATTCTTTATCATTACTGCGATCTTTTGAGTAGGATACGCAGCATTTAATAGGGATTGAATTTGTTCTGCATAAACATTTATCTTTTCACTTTTATTTTTACCTTCAATAAAATCAGGAACTCCTGTTTTCTTTAGGATTTTTTTCCAATCACTGTCCTTTAGCTCGATTAACTCTGTAACCGATGAAATTTGTTGGTTAAGTTGCAGTTCTTCCATTAAAGGCTGGTGGTTCCCACCTATTAGGAATAATTGCTGCGTAAGTATAAGACCGGAGATAAGCTCCGGCTTCTCTTTAAATTCTTTAATTCCAGGTAAATATTTGCTCCAGAATTTTTTGTAATCAATTTCTTCATTGACCGCACTTTGATTTTTAAACTTGCGGTACGCGTTAACAAATGCGTGTTGCTGCTGTTTTTCGGGAAGCGCTGTTGAAAGCATTTTCTCTAAAGAGGGAGCTTGATCTTCTCCCTGGAATTGAAGGATATATGCAACAGCGCATTCATGTATGATTTGAAGAAATACAGCAATTTCCTTTTCATTATATTTTTTTATAATTTTTCCTTCTACTGCTTTTTCGATGGCGGATTTAAGTTCACTATCTGTTTTTCTGTACAGTACTAACCAATTAAGGTCTATACTTTGCCTGCCTGTTCCGTACAATAATTCATGGGAAAGGTTTTCACAATTATGTTTCTCTTCATTTTTATTTTGCTGCCTCTTTTTTTTATCTGGATTATCATTTTCTTTTTTACCGGTTCTTAACTTTTCTGCATCAACTGCAATTTGGATTTTCGTCTCACTTTCATCTAATTCATCGGAAGCAAATTTTACCTGGTCGTTTGATTTTGCTAATTCAATCAACGTGACCTGGCTTTCCTCTAAGAAAGGCAGGAGCCGGCTCATCACGATTTCATATTCCGTTCTTTGATCATCCCTGGTAATTAAGATCTCCAAATTTCTTACTTGACCGGCATCTGAATATTCTCTGGAATTGACTAAGCGCGACCTTCCTGTAATTTCCCCTTCTTTATTAACCGCATACACTATTACATCCGCTTTTTTCCTTTCTGCTTTCTGAAATTTGAGGCTGGTAAATTCCAGATAGTAATTTCCATTTATGTCTGAACGGCTTTCATTTAAATATTCAAACCCGGCATTTTGTTCAATTTCTTGTATCAAGTTAACCGTACGATAAATGGCAGCGCCTCGAAGATCTACATCGAATGCTATCACAGTCTGATCTTTAACCCGTTCTTTATTTTTGTTGTGAACAAATCCGATGATACTAAATTTCGCTTCAGCACCCCGCGAAAATTCGAAAGGATATCCCTCCGGCCTATCTATCTCCAACCCATTAAATTCGCCTAAGAGCTCATTTAATCTTTGCGCTGTAAGATTATCCACTGTGCCCATCTCAGGGGTTTGGATCTGAAAAATTTCCTGCAAAAAATTCACAAGCTTAAGCGTTGCAGTTCCGTACAATTGCTTAAACACGTCGGCTTTATAGGCATCCTGAAAACCCGAATCGTTAAAGAAGTTATTGATCTCGGGGTTATTGAGTTGTTGGGTCAGGAAAAATAGGGTGTAGTGCAAGTTTTCAACTTCACTGCCCTGGCTGTTTTTTTGAAGTGGAGGTGTGAGGAGGTGCATATTAGTGGTTTGATTTATTGGTTAATT
>NZ_MSSW01000032.1 GCF_002150685.1 Algoriphagus antarcticus | reverse complement strand
TAGCGTACATACAGTTAATTTAATTACTTATTCTGAGTCATTTCAGCTCCGCCGCTTCCGCCTTCTTTCAAGTCATCATTGGTCACAGATTTCTTTTTTCTAGGCTTCTGATCTACACTTAGCTTGCCTATTCTGTAGCTAAAGTTGATCTTGAAGTTCATGTTACGCATGATGTTCGTACTGTTCTGAACAATTGTCGGTGTAATGATCTCGTTTCTGATTTTAAATTCTTTCGCAAGGAAGTTATCCGCTCCTAATCCTATAGTGCCTCTTTTCTCAGCAAACTGCTTATTGATCCCCATTCCGTAGGCTGCAAATCCTCCTGATGAACCTTGCAATTGCACGCTTCTGCCTCTGGCAAAGGTGAACACTTGAACCTGCCAGTCTTTAGGCAGCGTATAGTTACCAAACAGACGACCACTGATTACGAAACCTTCATTTGATGCTGCGTAAAGTGGATCAGTAAGACCATTGTCAAGCATCGCATAGTAGGCGTCCACGCTTCCGTTCAATGAGAACTTGTCGCTGATACTGATATTGGTGAAGATGTTTGTTCCAACTGCATTTTCATGCCCAATGTTGTCATATCCGGTAAAAATCACCCCGTCATCCTGGACAGTCCTCACTGCCTGAATAGACCCTATAGTATTTCTGAAGAAACCACTGAAGCTAACCATAGTACCTTTGAAGAAAGTGCTATAGCCTAACTCATAATTATCAGTGAATTCAGGATCCAACTCTGGATTACCCTGAGAAACCTGTAGTGGGTTGGATTGATCAATATTTGGATTCAAAAATCTGAGAGAAGGACGTGAAATTCTTCTGTTATAAGACGCTTTGATCAAGTTGCCATTTGAAAGCTTTCTGCTCAAGTTCAAGCTAGGAACGAATGTGCCGTATGAAGGAATTTCTACAGCTGAAGACTCAGTTTTGAAATCTGCAGTGATCGTAGTGTACTCATATCTGATACCTGGCTTGATAGTATAATTCTTAAACAGCGTCGCTGTGTAAGACAAATAACCAGCTGTTACATTCTGATCGTAGCTAAATTCATTGTTGAAAGTTGGATTCAGATTCTCTACATATTCACCATTAGCACCTTCGGCTTGGAAATAGGAAAAGTCAGAATACGCTTTTCTCAGGATGTTTTTAGCACCATATTCCAAGATGGACTTACCCTCTTTTCCAAGTGGCTCTACAAAGTCAAGTTGAATTGTAAACTCCTCGTTTTTGCTTGGATTATCATTTTTCAATCGCGAATCAATTGTGGACATATCGTCTGTAAAAAGTGTATTCACGAATGAATTCTGCTGATTGTTTCTACTGTACAAAGTCAATAAGGAGATGTCTTTTCCCTTCTTCTCGAAAGTCTTAGTATAGTTCAAGCTGATATCTACAGAATTTGAGTTATCCTTGGTATCTGTTTCTCTAAGTGCATTTCTCACCAAATCACCATTTAGGAAATTCTGAGTGAGGAAATCATTTTGGTAGTTTTGAGAATTTCTAATTCCGAAATTCACAGCTGCAGTCAAGAAATTGTACTTATTAATTTCATAATCTACTCCTAAGTTGTATCTGCCAAAAAGATAGTCTCTCCTAGTATCAGCCGACTGAAGAATAGTTGAAACAGAATTATCCGGATTCGTCACTACCTGCTTATTATCAAAACTACCAAGCGTATTATAACCCGCTCTACCATATCCACCTAGGGAAAAGCCGAATTTGCCTTTCCTTGCGCTTGCATTTAGACCAAAATCTGATCCTCTCAGACCTGTGCCCGTACGGATATTGGCGGACATTCCTTGTAGGTTATTCTTTTTGGTGATGATGTTAATCACACCCGAAGTACCTTCCGCATCATATTTAGCCGAAGGAGAAGTGATTACCTCTACCGCCTTGATTTCGTCAGCAGGAATCTGCTTCAAGGCATCCGTAATGCTACTTGCTGCGATCGCAGAAGGTCTGCCATCAATCAATACTGTGATATTGCTACTTCCTCTCATGGACACATTACCATCCAGATCTACAGAAAGCATAGGCACTCTTCTCAAAACATCTGTTCCGTCACCACCAGCGGTAGTCTTATCATTTTCAGCTTTGTAGATCGTACGATCCACGCGCTCTTCGATCAAATCACGCTGACCTTGCACAGTGACTTCTTCTAGAGCCAGTCCCTTGTCAGTCATCTCGATCTCGCCAATATTAACATCTCCTGTCTTGGAGTCTACCTGAATGTCGCTGACAGTTTTGGTTTCAAAACCCAAAAAGCTAAGCCTCAATTCATAGGTGCCTGGATCCATACCTGTGATAAAAAACTTCCCTTCTCCGTCTGCAACGGCTCCAGCAATATTGGTTTCACTTCCCGTTACATATAAAGCGGCAGTTGCATAAGCAACAGGTTCTCCCGTATTCAGATCCTTTGCAGTACCAATGATTTTAGCAGGTGTGGTTACTCGCCCCGTAGGCTGCTGAGCCATCACACCGGTTGTGCCGATCAGAAGAAAAATTGCGATAATGTTAAATAATTTTTTCATGTATAGTAGATAGTTGCTCAGTTGGTCCGGTGAAAGAAAGATGACTCTTGTTACTTTGAAGCCCCTTCCATAACATCAGTTATTTTCAATTCTTGAGCCTCGTGCTTATTGATACCCCAAAACAACAGGGTTTGTTTGGCAGTTTTCCCGTTAATAGACGGTTGGCGCAATTCCATCGACAAACCCCCACTTTTGTCAGGTAAAACCTCCTAATTAATCTGCGAGTGGCTTTGTCTACTCGATTAGACTTTTGGCAGTCGTAATCATCGAATTCGTAGATTACATTTTATATAAAGGAGTGCTTTGCGTTAGTTTGAATACTGAAAATCAGATTTATGATCAATCTTAGTCCCAAAAGACGAGTTTCGATTCTAGTACATATTCTGGGCTGGTCTATGCTCAGCACTGTACTGCTTCTCCTTTCACCGCTTTCTTGGCGTGTAGAAATCCCCACGGAATTTTGGATCAAACAAGTGTTTCTCGCAGTATTGCTAATAGTAATCTTTTACAGCAACATGCTTTGGTTCGTGCCGAATGTATTGCTCAAAGGAAAGTTTTGGCTCTTTATACTCACGATAATTCTGGCGAGTATTTTATTTATTGGCTTGCTTATTTACCTGGACAATTTTCTCAAGCTTCCGGAGCTCATGCACAAAGCTTTCAACCCGGACGAGCCCTACGTTTATAAAGGTCGAAGGCTTTCCTATGACATATTTAATGTGTTGGTCTATCTGCTGACCATCGGGATCAGTACCTCTGTGGCTTCCGTACAGAAATGGCAAAAAGATGAGTCTCTTCGAAGAGAGTTGGATCAACAGCGAATCAATACCGAACTCTCTTACCTGAAAGCTCAGATCAATCCACACTTCTTTTTCAATACTCTCAATAATATCTACGCATTAACAAACCTGGATGTGAAAAAAGCTCAAGAGGCTCTTTTGAAACTATCTCGAATGATGCGCTACGTACTATATGAAAATCAGAAAAATGAGACTCTGCTAAGCAGGGAAGTCAGCTTTATAAATGATTACGTAGAATTGATGAAAATGAGGCTGACCGAAAAAGTTACGCTCAATATATCTATAGAAGAACCTAAAGATGATCTAATAATTGCACCCATGCTATTGCTCCCTTTTTTGGAGAATACATTCAAACACGGAGTGAGCAGCCAGCAGCCAAGCGAAATCATGATTAAACTGGAGGTAATGGGCAAAACGGTTTTTTTCGAGACCAGAAACCATATTTTCCCAGTACATTCTGAAAGTCCAGAATCTAAAGAAAACGGCATCGGTCTGGTGAACACACAAAGAAGATTGAGCCTGATCTATCCAGATAAACATCGTCTGAAATTTGGTATAGATGAAGCCAAACAAGAGTATTGGGTAAACCTTACGATCAATCTCGAATGAAACTAAGCTGCGTAGCCATAGACGATGAACCTCTTGCACTGGAATTATTAAGCAAGTTCATCAAGCAAACCTCCTTTCTGAATCTGATTGGCAAATTTTCGAATGCAATTGACGCCTTGAGCTTTATCAATCAGAACGAGGTGCAACTTGCTTTTATGGATATTCAAATGCCTGATTTGTCAGGGATGGAACTCGCTAGGGTGCTGGATGGAAAGAAAAATTCAGACAAAACCCGAATCATCTTTGCGACAGCCTATCATCAGTTTGCCATCGAAGGATACAAAGTCGAAGCACTGGACTATTTGCTGAAGCCTTACAGCTATGAGGAATTTTTGAATGCGGCTACCAAAGCTTTTGCCTACTTCGAGAGACAAGCGCAACCCAAGAACGAATCCGCTTCTATTGACAGTGCTACTCCAGAGTATATTTTCCTGAAAGTAGAATATCAACTGGTCAAAGTGATGCTGAAGGATATCGCATACGTCGAAGCGTATAAGGACTACGTGAAAGTACACCTGCTTTCCAAACCAAATCCGGTGCTTTCTCTCACTAGTTTGAAAAGCATGGAGGAATTACTACCATCCGATAAATTCATGCGAGTGCACCGCTCGTATATTGTGTCACTGGATCATATAGACTCCGTATCAAAAAACATGATCCAAATCGGCAAAAATCACATCAGCGTTAGCGATAACTACAGAGAGGGATTCTTGGAGTTTATGAGTCGATGGATGAATTGATTGACTACAATTGATTTATACAATCATCATTAGCAATGAGCATCTGCTCGAATTCCGAAATATCTATGTTTTCTTGAGAACACGCGGGTAAATTTTGAGGAAATTTACCCGCGCTCACAATACGAGGGTAATTATTACCTGTGTTATTTCCGAGATGATAGCGAGCGTAAAAACGCCATTTTAATAGACTTCACTGGATAAGACAAAGCCTCAATTTCCAAAAATAGTTGATTTTGATTCGGTAGAATTTCATACGTCCCATCGGGGCATGCTATGGGTAGCTACAAAATTATTCCACAGATTCTGCTGTGCGGTTAGGTACAGCCCTATATTGGTGGAAATCAAAGAGCCGAACCTAACGGCACGGCTGGCTCTCGATTTTAACCATATTTCTACCCATAGTTTGTCCCTAAAGGGAGGTGAGGATGAATCCAAAAAAGGATTTAAAGCTGTAAAAATCACAGCAACGTTAGCGATAAATACAGAGTGGAATTCTTGGAATTTATGAGTAAATGGATGAATTGAATGAGTGCCCTTTTTCGACTCTAGGAATTATTATTAAATGCATACTACCAATTACTACCATTCCATATTAATTAATTAGTCTATCATATAAAGCACCCTTCCCAAATAGGATGGCTCCAAA
Organism: Algoriphagus antarcticus; assembly: GCF_002150685.1. Lineage (GTDB taxonomy): Bacteria > Bacteroidota > Bacteroidia > Cytophagales > Cyclobacteriaceae > Algoriphagus > Algoriphagus antarcticus. The sequence goes on along the minus strand of NZ_MSSW01000032.1, from coordinate 135,982 downwards.
AACGCAAAGTCCAATTATCAAAATTAGTAGGGAAATTGAAAAAAGAATGTCTGATATTTCTACATGTTTATTTTTCCCAATCCCAGAAAAAGAATCATCACCTTTCATTAAAAATAATAGGTTTTAAAACCTTGAATCAAGCCCATTCGTGGGATCTGCCTAGCTTCAAAAACAGGCATGAACGAATGTAATCCTGGCTTCGACTTCGCTCAGCCTGATAGATCCGCAACCTTATCTTTAGCGACCTCTGCGTAACCCTCCGTGCCATCCGCGGTAAAAACCCTGCGGTTAAAAAAGTTAAAAAACAAAAAACCCGATCTAGCGACCGGGTTTGAATTTTCTATCTCCTTCCTCCCTTTCCTGGAGGAAGCATCTTGCTCATGGCGGCTTTGGCTCCACCCATCTTGTTCATCTGCTTCATCATCTTGCGCATATCCGCAAACTGCTTCATGAGGTTATTCACCTCAACGATAGTTCTGCCAGATCCGGCAGCAAGTCTCTTTCTTCTATTTCCATCGATCAGATCAGGCTGTTCACGCTCGACTGGAGTCATAGATCGGATGATTGCTTCAATAGGCTTGAAGGAATCATCGTCGATATCCATTCCTTTCATGGCTTTGCCCATACCCGGAATCATTCCCAGCAAATCCTTGATATTACCCATTTTCTTCACCTGCTCCAGCTGAGAAAGGAAATCATCAAAGTTGAAATTATTGGTACGGATCTTCGAGTTGATACGCTTGGCTTCGTCTTCGTCAAAAGACTGCTGCGCTCTTTCCACCAGGGAAATCACATCTCCCATTCCCAAGATTCTCTGCGCCATACGATCTGGGTGGAACACATCCAGATCTTCCATTTTCTCACCCGTAGAGATAAACTTGATCGGCTTATTCACTACGTGACGAATGGATATCGCAGCACCACCTCGTGTGTCACCATCGAGTTTTGTTAATACTACACCATCGAAATTCAATCGCTCATCAAATGTCTTGGCAGTATTTACTGCATCCTGACCAGTCATGGAATCGACTACAAAAAGTGTCTCAGATGGATTCAATGCTTTTTTCAAAGCCTCAATCTCCTTCATCATCACATCGTCCACAGCCAGACGACCGGCTGTATCGACTACGACGGTTTTCTTCCCAGTCTTCTTTGCATAAGCAATGGCATTGGTAGCGATTTCAAGCGCATTCTTATTTTCAGGCTCAGCATATACCTCTACGCCGATCTGTCCACCCAATACTTTCAACTGATCAATCGCAGCCGGCCGATAAATATCACATGCCACCAACAATACCTGTCGGCCTTGCTTCTTCAAGTGTGCTCCAAGCTTTCCTGTGAAAGTGGTTTTACCAGAACCCTGAAGGCCCGAAATCAAAATGACCGCTGGATCGCCGGAGATTTTGATGTCTTCTTTTTTACCGCCCATGAGCTTGGTCAGCTCCTCTTGGGTGATTTTAATCAGTAATTGCCCGGGAGAAACAGAAATCAAGACATCACGACCTAGGGCTTCGGTCTTGATAGTATCGGTGACTTCTTTGGCTACTTTATAGTTAACATCGGCATCGATCAAAGCTCTTCTAATCTCTTTGACAGTCGTGGCGACGTTTATTTCGGTGATTGTTCCGGTTCCTTTCAGCGTTTTGAAAGCACGGTCTAATTTTAAACTTAAATTATCAAACATTCCTTTATGTGGCTATTTGGTGCAAAAGTAATGATTTTCATCAGTGATAGAAAGGAGTAATTCATGTGTTTATAATTGTTTTTATGGGTCATGCCGAAAGCTATCGGGAGAATCTCGCTCGAGAGATAATCATTCCAATGTGTTATTTTATCGCCATGCTCGATTTGATCTACTCCAGCCTTAGTCTCCCTATTTTTGTAGATGGGGTTTGCCTATAAATCCCTAATTTGCGCCTGCATCAATTATCCAAAGAAAAACACTTTTCATGCAGCTGAATTTCAAAAAAGACCTGCTCCCCCATCTAGTGGGAATAGCCATTTTCTATGCTATTGTAGTAGTTTATTTCGCTCCTGTGGTACTTCAAGATCAAGTTATCATGCAAGGGGACATTCTCAAATGGGAAGGTTCTGCCACAGAAGCATTGGATTATCGCGAGGCAACTGGAGAAGAAGCACTCTGGACAAATAGTGTTTTCGGCGGAATGCCAGCTTACTTTGTCAGCTTAGAATTTGCCGGAGATATCACCACATCGTTACTCTCTATCATTACCTTAGGTCTTCCCCATCCGGTAAATAGCCTGTTTCTCGGTATGGTCGCCATGTACGCGCTGATGCTGACTTTTGGAGTCAGACCAGTCTTTGCGATTATTGCAAGTGTTGCTTTCTCGATGAGTTCTTATAACCTTTTAAGTTTGGCAGCAGGTCACAATGCCAAAATCTGGGCGATCAATCTTATTCCGATGATTTTGCTTGGGATTCATTTGGGATTCAACAAGAAACGATTGCTCGGAGCCGGTGTATTAGCTCTTGGTCTTCTGCTTCAATTGAAGTTTAACCACATTCAAATCACCTATTACACGCTGATTATTTCTCTGATCTATGTCATTGTGAGAGTCGTCTTTGATTGGAAAAAAGAAGGTTTTGCACAGATGGGTAAAACCATCGCTTTTTTGTTTTTAGGAGCGGCAATGGCTGTAGGAGGAAACATAGGAAGAATAACTACTGCCTTGGAATATGCGCCTTATTCCACAAGAGGTCAAGCCACATTGGAGTCCGCATCTGCTGGCTTGGATAAGGAATATGCATTTTCCTGGTCAAACGGCAAGTTGGAAACCCTCACCCTATTAGTACCAAATTTCTATGGCGGCGGAAGCAGTACACCGCTAGGAAAAAACACAGCGTCTGAAAAAGCTTTGCGCAGCAATGGACTTGATCCAGCACAAATCAGCGGATTCTTGCAGGGAGCTCCGACTTATTGGGGAGATCAGCCGTTTACCGGCGGGCCAATTTACGGAGGTGTAATCTTGGTTTTTCTCGCTTTCATCGGGATTTGGGCTGCGCCAAAAGAGAGTCTTTACACCTTTGGAATTATCATAATTCTCTCCCTTATGCTTTCCTGGGGGAAAAACCTGAGTTGGTTCAACTACCTACTTTTCGACATCCTGCCAGGGTATAATAAATTCAGAGCTGTCTCTATGGCTTTGGGGATGACGCTTTTTGCTATCCCAGCTTTGGCCGCTATTTCATTGGAAAGAATCTATCGAAGCAAAGATTTCAGACCCCTTTATATCGCTGGAGGCACGATCGGCGGACTATTGCTTTTGCTTGCTATCGGCGCTGGTGTCTTCAGATTTGAAGGAGCGGCTGATGCGAACTTGCCTGATTGGTTGATCAATGCGATCAGAGAAGACCGTAAATCCATGTTTTCTGCAAGTGCCTGGAGAAGTTTGGCACTTGTGGCCGCATCTTTTTCTTTGATATACTTTGCCATGAAGGGCAAAATATCTGATATCGTCTTAGGACTTGGGATATTTGCGCTGGTCACTATTGACCTTTGGGCAGTAAATAAACATTACTTGAATGACAGTTCATTTCAAGCAAACCCTACCAGAGCCTATTTCGCGGAAACTCCCGCAGATCAGGAAATAGCCAAAGACCAGGATTATTTCAGAGTACTCGACCTCACAGAAGGGCTGACCTCCACCGGGAAATCACCTTATAGATTTCATAGTCTTGGCGGATATCATGGTGCCAAAATGCGCAGATACCAGGATTTACTGGATAATAGATTGAACTTTGAATTAAATGATTTTGTCAAAAAAGCTCAGGAAGGTGAGTTTGATTTTGAAGGTATTCAGACAATGAATATGATGAATACGAAGTATGTCATAGCTGGAACTGCCGCAAACGCAGTTTTTGAAAATCCGGAAGCCAACGGTCCTGCTTGGGTGCCTTCGCAAATCATCTCAGTACAGACCAATCAGCAGGAGATGGATGAGCTGGGAAGAATAGACACGAAAGCTCAGGCAACGGTGAATACTTCAGAATTTGGCGAGATAGAAGCCGGAAGTGGTCAAATCAAACATATTTCTTATTCTCCCAATGAATTGAAATATCAGGCAGAAATGAATGAAGAAGGGCTGGTTGTCTTTTCAGAAATCTACTATCCTGTGGGATGGACCGCGACAATTGATGGTAAGGAAACTGATATTTTGCGAACCGATTACTTGCTTCGTGGATTGATAGTTCCAGCAGGAACTCATGAGATTATTTTCAAGTTTGAACCAAAGAGCTACACCGCCACCAAAACGCCCATGATCATATTTCAATACCTAATCGTATTGTCATTGATTGCAGGAGTGTTTTTCACGATCAAGGAAAGAAGGTAAGGATTTCAAGTGGGTTGCAGATTAAGCCCAACGCCTAGAGAAGCAGGATAACACTAAATTGCGAACTCTGTATAAAACTCTGTGACCACAGTGGTTACTAGACTTACAGAAAAAAGTGCGAAATCAAATGCACACTAAATCAGTAAAGCGGATCAAGATCCGCATGAAGCAGAAATTATTAAAAGAAGAATATGAAAATAGCAGAAAACACAGTCGTCGGACTCACATACGAACTCAAAGTAAGCAAGGAGGCTGATGAAATAGAATCAGCACCTTTCAGTGTAGAAATCCGTGATACGGAAGATCCATTTTACTTTCTTTTTGGGGGAAGTGATTTGCCTAAAAAGTTCGAGGAGTTGCTTTTGGGAAAAGAGCCAGGTGAAGACTTTTCTTTTGTTATAACTGTAGCAGATGCATACGGCGAGATCGATGAGGATTTGATTGTCAATTTGCCAAAGTCACAGTTCTCAGATGAAAATGGCTTCAATCCAGAAATGCTACAAGAAGGTAACTTTCTTCCTCTGATGGATGAGGATGGGTACCCTATGCAAGCTAAAATCCTGAAGGATTTGGGTGAAGAAATTCTCTTGGATTTCAACCATCCATTGGTGGGATTTGATTTGCATTTCGATGGAAATATCGAAGAAGTACGTGAAGCCACGCAAGATGAGCTTGCGCATGGGCATGTTCATGGCGCTCATGGTGCACATGACGAAGAGTAGTGATTAGTAAGTTGTAACTATTGTTAATTGTAACTATTGCAAAAGGTAAGAGGTGAAAAGTTTGACTTCTTACCTCTTTGTTTTTTATGGGCATAACCTCAGATATTAAAACTATTTTTGATTTTTGAAAGAGAATCCCCCTTCTGCCTTTTAAAAAAAGGTAATTACCGAATATGAACTTCAATCATCGATTCTCAGAAAATACTTGCAGACACACAGTATTCTAAAACACTCAAAATTGAGAAAGAATCTGATCTTCATTTTTGTCATTCTTGCAGCTTGTACTCAAGAACCTGCGCAGCAAGTAGTGGACTCTACAGCACGAAAAGAGCGGGAATATATACGGGCGATTGAAGGTGAGGATGAGGAATTAGATATTGGAATTATCACAAGGGGTGAGGTTTTGATCTCCTATTCTGATTGTGCAGAATGTCATAGAAATGATAAAAGAGCTAAAGGCCCAGCTTTTCAAGACATAGCAAAAAGATACCCGATCAAGCAAGTTTATATAGATCTTCTCGCCCGCAAGGTGATTTCTGGAGGTAAAGGATCTTGGGGAAGTCCGATCATGTCACCGCATCCTGATGTGAAGGAAGAAGACGCCAAGGCGATGGTGAGTTATATACTTTCTCTAGAAGAGTGATAATCAGACTTGATCATTCTCAACTTCATTTTTGACTTTCTCCTGAGCTATATCCACCAAGTCCTCTTCTAGTACCCAACCTTTTGCAAGTGCATACTGAGATGCTTCCAAGGTATTTTTCACTAATAGCATTTCTACTCCCAGCCCATTTAATTGCTTACTTATTTTCTCCACTGAAGCATGCCGAGAAGAATGAACATCACGGATAAAAATCATCAATATCCTACCGGGAAACTCGCGTACCACTTGCAGATAAATCGTCGGATCTTCCTGACCGCTATCTCCGATCAGCATAAAGGGAATCTGAGAGTAGGTTGAGAGAATATGTCGAATTTGCTCCAGTTTATGCTCCGAATGGCTTCCGGAAATCAGCTCAGTACGAGATAAGCCTATATCCCTCAGCATCAATGGCCCCTTGGGAATATGATGAATCTGAAGGAGCTCATGGAGAAAATCATATAAATTCCAGGGACTGCTGGAAACGTAAAAAAGTGGATTACTTTCCACGCCATCACTCCCATTCTGCAAGGCTCTGTAAAAAGCAGAAACGCCCGGGAATGGCACGCGGGTATGGGCATTTTTGGCAAAAGTGGTTTTCAGCATTTCCGTCATCCGCATAGCTCCTGTAGGAATAATCGTGTCATCAATGTCGGAAATAATGCCATAATCTATATTGCCAACAGGTAAAAACACATCCCCGCAAGCTTTGATTTCGCCCTGATTTCTAATCACCTGATCCATCAATGTCAGTTCAATCTGCTGCCAGCGTGAAGGAAATTCTATGGACTTTTTAGGATGAATTTTAAACTCAAAATAGCCTTCCTCGTCAGTCCTTGCAAAGTATTCTTGCCCTTGAAATTCGGCTTTCAACTCCACTCCAGGGATCACCACACTCATAAACCGCCTTCTCATTTTATTGATATTTCGCCAGACGCTGTCTTCAGGATTTGAGGGACCAACTCTATTGTCACGAATCACTCTACCGACTAATAAAATTTCCTTCTCATTCCCGAAGCCTTCGTAGGGTACGATCTTCAAAGACTTTACCCATCCCAATTTAATCCAGGTCCATAACACCGCCTGGTTAAGCGCTAATTTAGTTTCGTAGAGAATGGTAAGTGGTATGTTTCTTTTTGGGGGCATGGGTGAAAGTTACTAGCTAATCAAAGATTCATCAATTTTGAATTATCCCAATTCAGATAAACTCGGTCACCCACAGTATATTTCCTCTGAGAGTCATCTACTTCCCAAGTGATTCCACTTTCTTTGAGCTTCACTTGAAGGGAATTGAAATGCACCAAAAAGCGTGAATCTGTGACATGTGCCAATAGCCCACCTTTGGTTCGCAACTGCACATCCGCAGGTCTGACGTAGCTGTTTTTCGTATCTGGCAGTTTGTTGATTGGGCTAAAAAGCTGCGCTACGTACTTAGTCTTAGGTTTCTCACAGAGTTGGCGTGAGGTGCCTTTTTGGACGACCTTGCCCTTTTGCAAAATGATCAGATTATCCGTCAATCTGAGTGCATCATCCAAATCATGAGTTACAAAAATCACCGTCGTTCCGAATTCCCGAAAGATCTCTTTCAACTCAGAAATCAAATGGTGCGTCTGAATCGAGTCCAGAGAAGAAAACGGCTCATCCAATAATAAGACATCAGGTTCTACAGCCATTGCTTTGCCTATGGCTACTTTTTGCTTTTGGCCTCCGGAAAGCTGCCGAGGGAAGCGATCACGAAAATCACTCAGACCAAGAAGCTGAAGGAGATGCTCTACCCGACTTTTTGCATAGCTTTTCTCATAATGCAGCAATTGCCTAGAGATATTTTCTTCGACAGTAGAATTGGGATACAGATGCAAATGCTGGTGAATCAACCTGATCTCATCGTATCCAGACACAATCTTCTGATTGGGATTCAAAATCGGCATACTTTCTAAGAAAACTTCCCCAGCATCCTGTACTTCCAATCCTGCCATTATTTTCAGCAAAGTGCTTTTCCCTGATCCACTTTCTCCTACGATGGCAAGGAATTCTCCTTTCTTCAATTCCAAAGAAAATGGATGAAGCGCTGGTTGATGATCGTAAGATTTAGAAACATTGGAAATGGAAAAATAACTCATGGGCGGATTTCTGCTTGCAGTTTTTTGGTCAAGCTGCCAAAGATAAGCTCGTAAGAATGATCCGCCAATTCCAAGATCACTCGATCTGGCACATTCCCGGTCGTGCTTACAGAATTCCACTGCTGCTTATTCATGTGAAAACCTGGTGTAATTCCATCGTACTGTTCACGTAATTCCACCGCTCGCTCTGGATCGCACTTCAGATTGATGTACTGAAAATCACTAATGGAGCAGATAGAAAATATCTTCTTACCTACCCGAAAGCACAAGGTATCCTGATCAAAAGGTGTGTCTTCTGTCACTCCGGGCTTGGCGAGGCAATAATCGCGGTAATATTCTAAGGTCATGGCAAATCAGTGTTGAGAAAGGAATTTAGGAAAAAGAGCTTGGAGAAAAAATAGTAATGAATTCCCGGAAATATTGCTGGCAGAATAATTTTTAGGAATAATCAGGCAGGAAGAAGGGAGACCGAAGCACCCTCCCTTTAGTGCTTTAGCAAAACACTAAACTACTTTTGCCTTTTAATAAATTAATAGATGATATATGTACTAACATCAAGAAATGAGCTCTCTACAAAGGATTAGCAAAACAACCAATTCCTTTCTCTGCAAAGGTGAAAAAGCCGTGACCCCTGCGGAACCTTGCTGGTCTCTGTGGTTAAAATACTCACACAATTCAGTAATTTCCTCAAAACGAAACTACATGAAGATAAATTTACTTGCCTTCGCCTTGCTCCTTTTACTTGCCAGCTGTCATTCTTTGAGCAACTCAAACATCAGCAAAAAGGATGTGAAGAAGGACATTGAACTAGTCACGACAGAAGGCACTATTGTCCTTCGCTTATATGACGACACGCCCTTAAGTCGCAATAATTTCCTCAGCTTGGTCAAAGAAGGGATGTACGACAGCATTCTTTTCCATCGAGTAATAGAAAAATTTATGATCCAGGCAGGTGAAGCAGTTGACGAGCAAGCTCTCAAAAAAAAGAAGGATTTGCTAAAGTTCGAAGAAGTCGTTCCTGCTGAGATTACCAGCACACATTTTCATAAAAGAGGCGTACTTGGGGCTGCACGGGAAGGTGATGATGTGAACCCTGAGCGAAAGGGTAGCTTTATCCAGTTCTACATCGTGCAAGGGCGAACCTACACAGATAGCACGCTGGAAATAGCTGAAAAGCGCATGAATAAAATGCTTGCTTACAATCATGTAATAAACGATCCTGCTAACAAACAGACCTTTGCTAAGTATCAGGAAATAGTAAAAATTCGTGATTCAAATAACGAGGAAGCCATTAAGCAGCTAAAAAATCAGTTAGATTCCTTAGCCGAAATTGAGCACGAAAGGATGATCCCATATTCCTATCCTGAAGCACATAAGGAAGCCTATAAAACTATAGGCGGAGCTGCTCATTTGGATCAGAATTACACCGTATTTGGCGAGGTGATTTCAGGAATGGACATCGTGGACAAAATAGCTAAATCTGAGACAAACGATCGTGATAGACCATTGGATGACATCCTGATTTTAAGCTCTACGTTGATCAAAAGACAAGAGTAAATCTCCCTCTTCATACATTTTCAAAACCTATAAAATCACCAAATCCGTACTAAAAGCGACTTTGAGTTACCTTCGAAAGCAATGATTCTCTCCCTGTTAGCATGACGATTGCATGAAAATTAGCCTTAACCCTAATTTTCATATAAACCAAAACAACCATGGGAATAGTAAAAGTATTAGAGGTAATCGCCTCATCGGAAAATAGCATTGAAGACGCAATCCAAAATGCCGTGGATGAAGTTTCTAAAACTGTCCACAACATCGATTCAGTCTATGTGAAGGATATCAAAGCGCATGTGAAGGAAGGAAAAGTCACTTCCTACGGCTGCGTCTGTAAAGTTTCTTTCCGTGTGGAGCAAACGAAAAACGTATAAGTAAACAAAAGAGTGTGGTGCCAGCTGCACTCTTATTTTTTTGAATTTCCCCTTCTACATTCTATTACAAACCCTTGCCTTGACCTTCGGTTAAGCTGTGATAACTTTTAAATTCAGATGATTCCGGATCTCCTTCTGGAAATAGCAAACAACAAATAACTTTGAGTGACAATTGGTACCATAGCCAAAAGATAAATTAGCCATCTTTGCACCATGGAAAAATACATCAAAGCGATTTCAGACGGCTACTATGGCTATTGGAATTACTTTATTGGAGAAATCCTGCATCCAAGTTGGCACAATTACTTCTACTGGCTAGTGGGTGCATCTTTATTGATTTATGGATTGGAGATCCTTTTTCCATGGAGAAAAAACCAACCTTTACTTCGCGAACATTTCTGGCTGGACATCTTCTATATTTTCTGGAATTACTTCCTTTTTTCGTTAATCGTTTACAATGCACTGTCTATGGTGGCAGTGGAAGCATTCAATGACTTTCTTGGAATCTTTGGTATTACAAATACCATAGCGATCAAAGTAGATCAGCTTCCAGGGTGGCTGCAATTGGTAATCATCTTTGTACTCCGTGATTTTATGCAGTGGTCGATCCATCGCATGTATCATCGAGTGGGCTGGATGTGGGAATTCCACAAAGTGCATCACAGCACACGTGAGATGGGTTTTGGAGCTTTGCTGCGCTTCCACTGGATGGAAAATATTCTTTACCGAACACTTGAATATATTCCTCTGGCAATGATTGGTTTTGGGATTACAGACTTTTTCATCGTGCATATCTTTACTCTAGTCATAGGGCAATTAGGTCACGCAAACCTCAAAATCCCTCTCGGCCCATTCAAGTATATCATAAATGGACCTCAGATGCATCTCTGGCATCATGCAAGAGAATTGCCCAAAAGCCATCCATATGGCTTTAATTACGGGATTTCATTGAGTCTTTGGGACTTTCTATTCCGAACAAATTACTGGCCGTCAGATGATGAAAATCTTCCTGTTGGACTTCCTGATGAGGAAAATTATCCTAAAGATTTTATGGGGCAAACGATCGAACCCTTTAAGAGGATTTTCAGAAAAAAATCGAAAAAACAGTCCTAGTCTCTCTCATAAGGACAGTATTTAGATTTGAAATATGATGATCCCCCATGATGCCAGGAGCCTTATTTGCTTTGCTTTTCTGGATCGAAGACCGATGACGGGTGACCGATGTGGCGTCTTCGATAGAGGCCACCAAGCACTAGCATGCTTTTGTCATTTCACTTGCAGAAAAGATCAAAATAGAATTTGGTAAACTCGGACAAGAAGGTCTGTCTGTCTCCGTCACCCTTCTTTCTGCCATTTTGATCGAAAAAGTCGTGGCACTGGCAACAATCCGTAAAATGATATTAGAAAACTGCCAGAAATGTTCTAACAATTGCTTAAATGAAAAATGGTAAAACTGTAGTTCTTATCATTCAAGCAGAAGATTTTGATACCTTCGCAAATTCTAGTCAATTCAGAAGCTCAGCGCCTATTCATGGATAACATCCTTGCCTTCACTTTATCAGTTTTTACGGGATTTTTTGCGATCATGAACCCGATCGCAAACGTGCCGATCTTCGCTTCACTTACAGATGATCTAGATAAAGCAACCAAAAGAAGCATCAGCAAAAGGGCAACCTTTACGGCTTTTATAATTGTCGTCGTCTTTGTAGTCCTTGGGAAATTCATTTTTGAAATCTTCGGAATCACTATTCCTGCCTTCAAAATAACCGGTGGAATCTTGATTTTCTATGTGGGCTTTGAAATGCTCCAATCCAAAAAATCCAGTGTCAAGCACATCAAAGAACCTGAAACTCAAGAGAACATTGCGATCTCACCTTTGGCTATTCCTATCCTTGCTGGGCCAGGCACGATTGTAACAGCCATGAACTTTGCCTCGCAGGGCAATTACATGAACATCCTAATTGTCATCGGAGTCTTTGCAGTAATGTGCATACTGACCCACATTGCGTTTGAATTGGGAGATCAAATCGTGAAACGATTGGGAAAAAATATCATAGTCGTGATCGGAAAGATCATGGGTTTGATCATTGCCATCATCGGTACCAACATGATAATCTCTGGGATAAGGGCAGCTTTTTTTGAATAAAATAATCTAGAGTCTTTACTTCAGTCCTACTTCTTTCTCAGGATATAAAACAAATCCAGTCCTTTCGCAGGATCATTGACTATCGGATAATCTTCATGCGTGATTTCCACTATGCTTTTTCCCTGCTGTTGATGAAGTTTGTTGCGATTCCTGCGATTGAGAATCTCGTACGGCATTTTCAGAATTGATGCGGGCAACTTGTGCTGCAAATCAAAAATATCGAAGCGCATGATTTTCTGCACAGACTTGCGGTTGGCATCATGATAAGCCCAAACTTTGTCATTTCCCCCTACTCCTTTTGCCTCCACCGAGTCAAAAATAGAGGAACACAAATCGATCAACTGCTGAGGAGTGTATTCTCGCTCATGCCAAGGATTTCTAGAAAGCGTATGATTAATATTTGGAGTGGAAATGACGGCTTTCCCCCCTGGCTTCAATACGCGATAGATTTCCTCCAGAAATAATCGGTCATTTGGAATGTGCTCTATCACTTGAAAACTCACAATTGTATCGAAAGAGTTATCAGCGATTCCTTTGAATGGCGGGATTACAGCTTGCTGAAACTCCACTTTAGGGAATCTTACTTTCAGCTCGTGGATGACTTCCTGGATTTTATCCAAACCAAGATAGCTATCTGCCAAAGGCAAAAGAGTATCCACTCCACGGCCTTCCCCGCAGCCCACTTCCAGCAATTTGCCAGAAATCCAAGGCTGAGCAGCAATGTATGCTTTCAATAAGCGTTGATGAATAGGATTGTCACTGACTAACTTGTCAGAGGCGATTTCCGTTGTATAGGTAGCCATACAAAAATTTACTATTTTGGCAAAAGTAAGGTTAATTTTGAAAACCCGAGATCAACACCCGATGAACTGTAACACAAGCCGACTCCTGATTTTTTTGATCCTCTTCGTAGGCACTACTTTACCAACCCTAGCTCAGAAATCCTTAAGTAGTCTAAATCAGACACTTCGCTATTCGAGATACTCCAGACTCTCACTGAAGATCATCCCGATCAAAGTAAATAAGACGACTTACAAACTTCAGTTTCAAGTAGAAAAAATCGAAGAAAATCCGGAATTCAATTCATTTAGCTTTACTTACTCCATGTTGGACAGCTACGATGAGGAGATTCTTTCGGACAATACTTTCATTTTGACCTCTGATGATCTGAAGTATGATACTGAAAGACACTGGGTATTTGAGAAGTCATTTGAAATACCCGAGAGTACCGAAATTTCCATTGCACTTTTTACGGCAATTGACACAAGGCAAGACGATGAATATTTTTATTCTACAGACATCAAAAGCAGCTTCGTATTCGATCAACCAAACTTCGGTGCCTATTATGCCAATAATGTAGGCTTCGATCAGAACTACTTGAACGTAGGTGAGTCACTACTATTCAAATCCAATGGGGGCCCAAATCTTCATAGCTTTTACTACCCGATAAATCTTGAAGTTCCTTATCCTCCGATGGAGACCAAGCCTGCATCTGTTCCCAGAGAATTGCAGGTGATAGATCAAGGAAATTTCCTAGAACTTATCCCCAAATCCTTCGATGAAATCGGATACTATTTCATACAAAGTGACACCTCAGCCCGTGCAGGATTTGTACTCAAGACAGCACATGAAGCATTTCCGAAGGTGAAAGATTGGGATGAAATGGTGGATATGGTTACTTATATTTCTACTCGCAAAGAGCATGAAGATCTGATGGCAGCTGAGGACAAAAAGAAGGCTTTGGACACTTACTGGATAGGCTTGACTAGAAATGCTGACACCGCCAAAGAGCTAATACGGGAATATTTCAGACAGGTAGAATTCGCCAATATTCTATTCACAGATTTCAAAGAAGGCTGGAAAACAGACAAGGGAATGATCTACATCGTGATGGGACCACCCCAAGAAGTCAACTTTTATTTGGATAGGGAAGTGTGGAGTTATGGAGGAACTAATGAGAGTTCGAGAATTCGCTTTAACTTTGCGCGGGTTAAAAACATACTTAGCCCACACTATTACACCTTGAATCGCTCGCGTGCTTATCAGCCGGTTTGGTTCAAAAACATATCCATATGGAGAAGCGGAAAGATGGCTTTTTAATTGAAAAAGGCGAACACGAAAAAGATTTTATTTTTGGGACAAGAGCGGTCATGGAATCAATCCATGCCGGTAAAGACATTGACAAAGTGTTGGTTCAGAAGGAAATCAACAATGACCTGATCAAGGAATTGCTCAAGCTTTGTAAAGCTGAAAAAATCCCAGTAGTCCGAGTTCCTGACGCTAAACTGAACAGGATCACGCGAAAGAATCATCAGGGTGTAGTCGCTCAGATGTCTTCCATAGAATACGCTTCTTTGGATCACGTGATCGAGAGCTGCTTTAATGTGGGAAAAGCACCATTGATACTGATTCTCGATAGAATCACTGACGTTAGAAACTTCGGTGCTATCGCCAGAACTGCAGAATGTGCAGGTGTAGATGCAATAGTAATCCCCGAAAAAGGAAGCGCACAGATCAATTCTGACGCTATCAAAACTTCTGTGGGAGCATTGAATTTCCTTCCTGTAGTGCGCGTGAGAAACCTCTTTTATACCTGTAGAGATCTTCAGAAATCTGGCTTGGTATTAATCGCAATCACGGAAAAAACTGAAAAGACGATGTATGATGTTGACTTCACCGTGCCGGTGGCTATGGTGATGGGATCAGAGGAAGATGGGATTTCTACCGAACTAATGGGAATCGTGGACGAAAAAGTCAACATCCCTATGGCAGGCAAAATTGAAAGTTTGAATGTATCCGTATCAGCTGGTGTGGCTATTTATGAAGCAATCAGGCAGCGGAAATAATTCGGAAAAATATCAATTATGCCTGTAACCAAAATATCTTTGCTTTACTGGTCGGAAGACCGAAAACAGGTGACCGAAGTGGCCTAAATTCAAGAATGGAGCATATTTTACGATGCTTTTATCACCTTACTGGCAAAAAACGGATACACATAGTATCAATATCTAAAGGGGATGACTTATATAAAGTCTTCCCCTTTCTTTTTTGCATTAGAGACAAACTCACGGAACTTCTTCTCAGCGTCGAGTTTGCAAATTAGTAGGACATTGTCCGTTTCGTTCACTAGGTAGTTCTTAAGACCCTGCACGACCACCAATTTATCCCCTTTTACTTTTATATAGCTGTTTTCAGTTTCATATAGAATAGCATTTGCCTCCACCACATTGTTATTCTCATCCTTTTCTCTCAAATCATAAAGACTATTCCAAGAGCCTAAATCCGACCAGCCAAAATCACCAAGAATCACATAGACCTGACTTGATTTTTCCATTACTCCGTAATCAATCGATATGTTCTTCACTTGAGTATATGCTCTTGAGACAAATTCTGCCTCTTTGTCTGTTCCGTAGATAGACACCCCTTCTTCAAATACCTCCGCCAAATCCGGCATGTGCTTTTCAAAAGCTAGGATAAGGCTTTTCGCCTTCCAGACAAACATGCCTGAATTCCAGACAAAATCTCCACTTTCCAAAAATGTCTTTGCGAGTTTTGAATTTGGCTTTTCTATAAATGCCTTTACCCGGAATACATGCGTATGTGCTTTTTCTATGTATTGAATATAGCCATAGCCTGTTTCCGGTCTATTTGGCTTTATCCCAAGCGTGATTAATTTACTATCCTCCGCCGCAGCCTCGACAGCCTTTTTAAGCGTACGGGTAAATTTCTTTTCTTGCAAAATCAGGTGATCAGCCGGTGTGACAATTACCGTTGCCTCCGGATCTAAGGAATGAATTCTGTAGGTAGCATAAGCAATGCAGGTAGCTGTATTTTTCCTCAAAGGTTCTGTGAGGATCTGATGGTTCTTCAGCTCTGGCAGCTGCTCTTTGACAAGCGCAAGGTATTTTCTATACGTGATGACTACAAACTGATCAGGTTCTGCCATTTCTGTAAACCGATCGTAAGTCATTTGCAACAAGGTTCGACCCGTCCCCAGTATATCCAAAAATTGCTTTGGCCGCCTTCTACGGCTATAGGGCCAAAATCTGGCTCCAATACCGCCGGCCATAATGAGAATGTAGGGTTTATTGTGCATGCTAAAAATTAAACGATTCCTTCTTTCATCAATTCATGAATATGAACAAAACCTGCGATTTTTTCTCCATTCATCGCCACAAGTTGAGTGATATTATGATCTTTCATCATATTCAGTGCACGAATGGCGTATTCCTGAGTTGAAATGGACTTGGGATTTACGGTCATGATATCTGAAGCCCTAAGCGATTGAATATCAAGCGATTTTTGCAGCATTCTTCGCAAATCCCCATCTGTGATAATTCCTTTCAAATTCCCGTCCACATCAATTACCGATGTAGCTCCTAATCTTTTCCCTGATATTTCAAGAATTACCTCAGCCAAACCGGCATTTTCGGAAACAATTGGTATTTCATTTCCTCCCAACACATCGCCTACTCTAAGATACAACTGCTTGCCTAAAGAACCTCCAGGATGATACTTGGCAAAATCGGCTGAGGTAAATCCTCTAGCATCAAGTAAGCAAACAGCCAAAGCATCTCCCAATGCCAAATGTGCTGTAGTACTTGTAGTAGGAGCCAAATTATTTGGGCAGGCTTCCTCGCCAATGGTGGCATTCAGAACGTAATCCGAATGCTCTGCAAGAAAACTCTTCGTATTGCTTACTAAGGCCACGAGCTTAGATCCTAATTTTTTGAGCAAAGGAACAAGAACTTTAACCTCTGGGGTATTGCCGCTTTTGGAAATACAGATGACTATATCATCTTCCAGGATCATACCCAAGTCTCCGTGAATAGCATCTGCTGCATGCATAAATAGTGCTGGGGTGCCCGTTGAATTAAGTGTAGCAACAATCTTATGGGCGATGATCGCACTTTTCCCAACTCCGGTAATCACCACTCTACCTTTGGAAGCCAAAATGTACTCAACACA
Organism: Algoriphagus antarcticus; assembly: GCF_002150685.1. GTDB lineage: Bacteria > Bacteroidota > Bacteroidia > Cytophagales > Cyclobacteriaceae > Algoriphagus > Algoriphagus antarcticus. The sequence goes on along the minus strand of NZ_MSSW01000032.1, from coordinate 119,103 downwards.
AGCTTCAAAATCACCATCCAAAAAATCGACAAGATTTAACACTGCCTGCGCCTCGTTTTGCAGTACTCTCGTGGCTGTTTTTCTAATATTTTTAGCTAAATTCAATTTTACCTGGGTTTATAACTAATTTTGAACCTGGGTATAAATGTAATAAATCATTCCTGTTTACAGGCTTTAGTCACCCTTTAAGCCCCTTAACAAGTGGAAGAAAAAGTAAAAGCAGATCTTAAAGAAATCTTTGGATTCAGTCAATTCCGGGGAAACCAGGAATTGATCGTCGATAACTTGCTCAACAAACGAAATACGTTCGTCATAATGCCTACGGGCGCTGGTAAATCTCTATGCTATCAATTACCAGCTGTGATCCAAGAAGGCACTGCTATAGTGATCTCCCCATTGATAGCTTTGATGAAAAATCAGGTCGATCAGTTACAGGCACTGGGAATCAATGCCCACTTCCTGAACTCTACTCTGAATAAATCTGAGGCCAACCGTGTAAAAAGTGAAGTGCTAAGCAAGAAAACCAAACTTCTCTATGTGGCACCAGAATCTTTGACCAAGGAAGAAAACGTTGCATTCCTCAAATCCGCTGAGCTTAGCTTTGTAGCCATTGATGAAGCCCACTGTATATCAGAGTGGGGCCATGATTTCCGTCCGGAATACAGAAGAATCAAATCAATTATTGCTCAAATCGCACCTAATTTGCCGATTATTGCACTGACTGCCACTGCTACGCCAAAGGTGCAGCAAGACATACAGCGCAATCTTCAGATGGAAGAAGCTGATTTGTTCAAGTCTTCCTTCAACAGAACAAACCTTTTCTATGAGATTCGTCCCAAGGTAAAGAATGACTCTAAGAAGGATTTGATCAAATTCATCAAGGGACACAAAGGAAAATCAGGAATCATCTATTGTCTCAGCCGCAAAAAAGTAGAGGAAATCGCACAGCTGCTTGTAGTAAATCAAGTCAATGCAGCTCCATATCATGCAGGACTGGATTCTTCCGTGAGAATCAAGACTCAGGATGATTTCCTCAATGAAGAATTGGATGTGATCGTAGCTACTATCGCATTTGGGATGGGGATTGATAAGCCGGATGTACGCTATGTGATCCATTACGATGTTCCAAAATCGCTGGAAGGATACTATCAGGAAACTGGCCGTGCTGGTCGCGATGGCTTGGAGGGACACTGCCTCATGTTCTATAGATATGAAGACATCGTAAAACTTGACAAATTCAACAAAGACAAACCAGTCACAGAGCGGGAAAATGCCAAGATCCTCTTACAGGAAATGGCAGCCTACTCAGAGACGGGCGTGTGTCGCAGGAAATTTATCCTGAACTACTTCGGTGAAACGATGAATGATGATTGTGGCTTTTGCGACAACTGTAAGCGCGATCGCAAGACCTTCGAAGGTATGGACAAGGTAAGTACGGTGCTGGAAGCAGCACAACAAACCAACGAGCGATTTGGTCTTGAACATCTGGTGAATGTGATCATAGGCGAATCGACTGATTACGTTCTGAGCTATTCACATGATAAATTACCCGTTTTTGCGAAAGGAAAAGAGGATACCGAGAAAACTTGGATAGGCGTGATCCGCCAAGTGATGATCCTGAACATGCTCGAAAAGGACATCGAAAGTTATGGTGTACTTAAGCTCACTCCAAAAGGAAAAGATTTTCTAGAAGCTCCTTTTGAAATTGAACTCCATTATGACCACGATTTCGCAGCTGAAGTGCAAAATGGTCAGGCGGAAATAGATATCAGTTCCAGGATCGCTTATGATGAGAAGCTATTTGAACTCTTAAAATCAGAGCGTAAAAAAGTGGCCCGCGCAAAAGGGCTTCCACCTTATATCATCTTTCAGGATCCTTCTTTGGAAGAAATGGCAACCATATATCCTACCACCCGAGATGAGCTAGCGCAAATCATTGGCGTAGGTATGGGAAAAGTCGTTAAATTCGGGTCTTCATTCTTGAAATTAATTACGAACTACGTAGAAGAGAATGAGATAGAGACCGCTTCAGATGTGGTAGTCAAGTCATCTGGCACTAGGTCGAAAGTGAAGATTTCAATAATCCAGCAGATCGACCGCAAGGTAGGCTTGGATGAGGTAGCAGAAAACCTCAACATGAGTATGAGTGATTTACTCCATGAAATAGAGCAGATTATTTATAGCGGAACTAAACTAAATATAGATTACTACATAGAAAGCATCATGGATGAAGATCGGGAGGATATGCTCCACGACTACTTCATGAATGCTACCAGTGATCAGATCAAAGCAGCCCTGGACGAATTAGAGGATGAAGACTTTGCAGAAGATGAATTGCGCGTCTATCGAATCAAATTTATCTCTGAGCATGCTAATTAACTTGAATTGAGTCAATGAATATACTCTTATTAGGAAGCGGAGGCAGAGAACATGCTTTCGCCTGGAAGATTGTACAAAGCGCCGATTGTACCCAGCTATATGTAGCTCCGGGCAATGCCGGCACAGAAACCATAGCCATCAATGTGGACATCAGCATCACTGATTTTGACGCAATCCGAGATTTCATCACATCAAAAAACATAGGCTTAGTAGTAGTAGGCCCTGAAGAGCCTTTAGTAAAGGGAATTGTAGACTACCTTCAAAACCAGCCTGACACTGCGACAATTCCCGTAGTTGGCCCATCTCAACTTGGAGCTACGCTAGAAGGAAGTAAGGATTTTTCCAAGCGCTTTATGCAGCGGAATAATATCCCAACTGCGGCTTACGAAACCTTTACCGCAGCTCAACTGGATGCTGGATTGGCTTATTTGGATACACAAAACCTCCCTATCGTATTAAAAGCAGATGGACTTGCCGCTGGCAAAGGCGTGCTTATCTGCTTGACACTGGAGGAGGCAAAAGCTTCATTGAAGGAAATGCTTTTGGACAGAAAATTCGGCGAGGCATCATCCAAGGTTGTGATTGAAGAATTTCTTACCGGTATAGAACTTTCTGTGTTTGTAGCTACCGATGGGAAAAACTATAAGATTTTGCCGGAGGCAAAAGATTATAAACGCATAGGCGAAGGAGATACCGGACTCAATACTGGTGGAATGGGAGCTGTGAGCCCTGTTATTTTCGCAGACGAAGCCTTTATGGCAAAAGTAGAAGAGCTAGTCGTGAAGCCAACAGTAGAAGGTCTTGCAAAGGAAAACATACCTTACAAGGGCTTTTTATTCATAGGCCTGATGAACAAAGATGGCGAGCCACACGTGATCGAATATAATGTGCGTATGGGCGACCCGGAAACAGAAGCGGTACTTCCTCGAATAGAAAGTGATTTCTTGGAACTGCTTTATGGCATTGGCACCGGAACGCTAGACTCTTACCAGCTGAAAATCTCACCGGATTATGCCGCTACAATAGTAATGGTCAGCGGTGGTTATCCTGGTTCTTATGATAAAGGAAAAGTAATTTCACTACCAGAAAATGTAATCGGTGCGGAGATTTTCCATGCCGGAACGGGAAGAAATGAAAACGGTGAATTAGTCAATCAAGGTGGTCGGGTGATAGCCGTCACCGGCAAAGGAGAGTCATTGCAAGAAGCACTTAGCAATGCATTTACAGCGGTAAAAGGCATCAACTGGGATCAGGCCTATTATCGTAAGGATATCGGAATGGATATCCTTAACTTAATGTAATTAAACCCAAAACTAACCAGGGCTTTGCCCCTGCCTATATATTATGTCTGGATGTAGCACATGCTCAACCTCCTCAGGAGGTACCGGAGGCTGCCAAAGTAACGGCTCTTGCGGCACGAGTGATTGTAATAAAATGAATGTCTTCGATTGGCTGTCTCACATGGGAATTCCCGAGGTGGACCACTTTGACATAGTGGAAATCAAATTCAAAGGAGGAAGAAAAGAATACTATAGAAATGTAGATTTTCTTGCCTTAAATACGGGTGATCCTGTCGTGGTGGACGTCCCAAGTGGACATCACATCGGCTATGTGTCACTTCAGGGTGAACTCGTTCGCCTTCAAATGCAAAAAAGAAAAATCAGGGATGACGATGAAATCCTAAGAATATACCGTGTCGCAAATCAAAAAGACATGGAAAAATGGGGTGAAGCTCAAAACCGTGAAATCCCTACCCTCTACAGGTGTCGGCAGATTGTGGAAGAATTTGGGCTGAAAATGAAAATGTCCGATATAGAATATCAGGCAGACAACTCCAAAGCTACCTTCTATTACTCAGCAGATGACCGAGTAGATTTCCGTGAATTGATCAAAGCGCTCGCGGGAGAATTCAGAATCCGAGTAGAAATGCACCAAATCAGTCTTCGACAGGAAGCTGGAAGACTTGGCGGAATTGGAGTTTGTGGGAGAGAGCTTTGCTGTTCGACCTGGTTGGTTGACTTCAAAAATGTAAGTACCTCTGCGGCGAGGTATCAGAATCTTTCCCTCAATCCCGGGAAACTGAGTGGTCAATGTGGTAGGCTGAAATGCTGCCTAAATTATGAACTGGACACCTACATGGATGCGATCAAAGACATTCCTTCCGTTGAACGTCCACTACTGACAGAATCCGGCCCAGCCAAATTACAGAAGACGGATATATTCCGTAAGCTGATGTGGTTTAGCTACAATAACGACAACGACTGGCACAGCATCACCTGTGAGCGCGTGAAAGAAATCCAGGCGATCAATGAAAAAGGCACCAAAGTCTTTACACTTAAGTACAACGAAGCTTCAGAAATTGAAGATTTAGCAGCTAAGTCAACGAGAGAATTGGAGCTATTGGATAAGAAGTTTGCTAATTCAAGCCCAAAGCGTAAGAAAAAACCACGTCCTCAAAACAAAAATATCGAGGGAAACAGACCCCAGCAAGCATCTAATAACCCTGCTCCAAAACAAAATCCACCGGAGGCGCAGCAAAATGCTCCTCAAAATCAAAGACCCGCAGGTGAGCAGCCGAAAAAGCGCAGAAATAACAAAAACAGAAATAAGCCTAGAAATCCAGAAGGAAATGCTGGACAAGCGCCCGCTCCACAGCAGCCTAACCCACAGAATACGGGGCCAAAAAGGCAAAATGTGCAAAAACCAAAAGGCAACACGGGCAACACAGGCAACTCCGAGAATGCAAATTCAGAAGATCCAAAACCTAAAGGGGAAGGAAAGAAGAAATTTCCACCAAGAAAAAACCAAGGGCCTAATCCTAATAAACCTGGGAATGAATAAGGTAAAACTCTGCCTTTTTGTATTGTTGATTCTCGTAGTTGGAGCCTGTACTGAAGGGCGCATCTACGAGAAATTTCACCCTTTGCCAAATCAAAATTGGGGCGTTACTGATAGTCTTATTTTTGATCTTCAGAATGTGGAGCTTGTAGATTCACCTGACTTGGTAGCTGTGAAGTTCAATGAGGAATACGCCTTTTCCAACTGCTATCTGAGAGTAATTAGCAAAGATTCCTCAGGTACAGTTTTGGACAATAAGCTGGTGAACATCACGCTATTTGACCCGAAATCAGGCGAACCTCTTGGCGAGGGATTTGGGAACTCTTATACACGCTATGACACGCTTCCTTTCTTATTTGATAAGCAGACCAAAAGCATCACGCTCTTGCAGTACATGCGGCAAGATCAATTGCCGGGTATAGAAGCAGTGGGAATCAAGATTCTGAAGTAAAATTATGATTGCCCTCATTCTTGGCATTAGCAAAAGTAAATTTAGAATATAGCGTTGAAGAGGTGGAGCCGAAGTGTTTCGGGGGGGATTATTTATTTCTGAGGTACAACGTCTGCCTAAAAAGCGCTGCCATCCCGTAGGGTGGTTATGAATATTTAGGTGTTTTTATGCAGCGTTTTCTGTTTATGCCAAAAAACATCATAATTATATTTGCAAATTAATTCGGTTATTTTCTTTCAAATTTAACTGTAATACTTCCAACATTATCGATTACAACTTCCAATTCAGTATCCTGATTAATATTCACAAGTTCAACAGGAGAGCCAGGGATTACTAAGCTCCCTTTTTCTAATAACAATCCTTTATCTGTTAGTAAATTCACCAACCATCGTAATGAGTGAAACGGACCACCCATTATCTCTGAACTAGGTGCAGAAGTTATGAGAGATTTGTTTTTGTATACAGTAAATACTTCATCTTTGAATTGTAAATCTACAGGCGAAATCCTTTGGTCTCCTATAATAAGACCTGTATGAATACCACCAGAACAAATTAATTCTTGGATTGTCGGCGGGTTAACCCAAAAATTGTACTCATGAATTTCAACTCCCGGGCTGACGTAGTCTATTGCATCGATAAACTCTTCATCAGAAAGGTTTTTGCCTTCAAGATTTTTTCCAATTTTTATGACCAATTCTGGTTCGATTGCGCAATTAATGTAATCACTCCAGTTAACATTTACTTGGTTATTTCCAACATGGGGATAGAATAATCTTCCATAAATAGGTTCACTTAGACCAAATTGCTTCCGAATTGAATTGCTTGTACAACCTACTTTGAATCCTACAACATGCTCTCCGGACTCGATTCTTCTTTTAGTTACTAAGTCTTGTACTTCATAAGCTTCTTGAATCGAAAGTTTTCTTACTGAATCTTCTTCTCCAATCCATTCTTTTTTATAAAAAGAGTGATAAAAGTCAGTTGCTATTGATTCTAGTGTCTTCATATAATTTGGTTGAGCTACGATTATCGTCAATAGTTTTTAACTTTTATGCTGCATAACGTTTAGTATATGGCAAGTAAGGCAGTAGAAAGCGATAAACGTTCAGGTTTGCTCTTTGCCAAATCTTTTACATTTTGTTTTTACCTTTTCTCTATAAAATCCCAAGCAAAAGATTTGGCGACTATGTAAACACGCTCAAGCCTTTGTTTAAGCACCATTCCGCTATATTTTTTTTACATTGTTAATGGCAATTTTAATACTCGCCGAATGGATAAAATATACAATAAGTCATTCCCAAATTGAAAGCTGAATGACATATTACTGCTCCTAAAATCGAGCCTGAACGTTTTCTGCAAACGTAAAATAAAATACTTAGAATAAACATACTCAATACCCATATTAGAGTTGGTACGAAAAGGAATTTCCATTGTTGATTGTGGAATACGAAGCCAAAATGTGAAATATGAACAATAGCAAATGACGAACTATCAATTAAAGATGCTTTTCTGTTACCTAGGGAATTCGCAAAACTTGAATGGACTATTCCTCTAAAAAAAAGTTCTTCTCCAATCGGGCTAAATGTCATTCCAATCAAAGCTGAAATACCGAACAAAATAAGCTTACTTTGCTCGTCGATTTCTTTCGGAATATTATAAGATTTTCCAATATAGTTGTACCAATTTTCATAAGAGTTACCATAAAACGTTTCTCCTAGGAAGTAAAGCAAAATGCTAAAAACGATGCCAATAATCAACGCAATAATCAGCCAACGATTATTTGTAGGTTTTTTAATTCCAATTTTTTTTCTGCCATACTTACTTAAAAAAACGAACGGTACAGTAGCCATAATTAGCATAATTATTCCTACATATTGCATATTGGCTATTGCATTGCCGTGCAAGACCAAAACAAAACGAGGAATACATATTAGAAGAATTAAAAAAAGTCCAAACTTCCAGTTAAAATTGAAAATCTTACTCCATAAGGGTTTTAATTCATTCTCCATATTTTATTCTAAATTTCCGGTTTTCTCTATTGTTTTTGTCAAAGTGACGCACAACGACCCCGCTATGAAACATGTCCCGAAGGGCATGTTTTTATAGCGATTGTTGGGACACGTTTTTGTTTTTTATTGTCCAAATTTCTTCATTCCAAAATGTTCTTCCATTGTCGGTTCTTTCTCTGGTAATCGTACATACTTTCCTTTTCTCCAATTGTTAAGTATTTTATCAGTCGAAACCATTATGTAGTCCCAGAACATCATTTGCGATCTGTATTTATTCCAAGGGTTGCTATAGGTCGCTTGGCTAAACATTATTGCAACTGAATCCCCATAAATTTCTTTGAATTGGTCTGGGAAGCTATCAGTTTCTATCGCTAAGTCGTAATTGGAATATGGGTTAAACATAAGACGATTGTAAATAGTCCTAGTCATAGTTTCTTTGTCCTTGAGTGCAGCTGCATAAACACCCGTGCCGCAACCATGTCCGCCAAAGGGAATAGTGTCGGCATTTCCGTTTTTATAAATAATGAGGTCTTGTCGAAAACGAGTAAATGGTGCTCCCCAACTCGTGTAGTAGAATTTCTCTCCTGATAAGTTTGTCAGGCTAAGTAAAACTGTATCGAGTTTTTCAAATTGTTTATGGTCGAGCTGCCACTCGCTTGGTCTTTTTTGGTCTACGGATACAATGTCCTAAGGAGAACTGTCGTCTTGGTCGAAAAATGTCTCTGCGATAAATAAATCAAATGAAGGTGGCTGGTCTATCAGACGTTGCTGGTAAACTTGATACCAAACTGTCAATGTCAATATTGGAATCAAAATAATACTTGCAAGTATCCCTATTGATATTTTCGTCCTTTTAGTCATTTTTTAATGTGTGCCTACGTTTGATATCCGCAATTGCGGTTATTTTTCTTATATCAAGATGACCCAGGAATTAATAACTTCTTGAACCCACCTGTCATTGCGATTCCCTAAATATGTAAAAATTTTTCCTGAAAACTCTTTTCAGATCTTCAATAACTAATTCCACTACTTATCTGATAGGATTTCACCTGGATTACACTCCCTTCTATGCGAAATTCCCTCACGGGTTAGATTCGCCAACACAAACTTAACAGTTGCGGTTATATCTGCATAGGGAGGATATGTGCAACAAAAAGTATGATCCGGTTTTTCCCTAAACCCAAAAAAAGCCGACTCAAGCCGGCTTTCATTTATTTAATGTATATCTAACAGGTTACGCTTAAAGCTCGAATCAAAGCCACTTTCGTCATCGGTCTTCGGGCAGGGGAACAAAGCTACGTATCGTTTCAGACGATCATTCCTTACACATTCTCGCTTTTCAATGAAGCTGAGTAGTATTCTCTGTTCATCCGAGCAATATTTGTCAAGCTGATTCCTTTTGGACACTCTGCTTCGCAGGCACCCGTGTTGGTACAAGCTCCGAAACCTTCCTCATCCATCTGAGCTACCATTTTCTCTGCTCTGGACATTCGCTCCACTTGACCTTGTGGAAGCATTGCCAGCTGAGAGATTTTCGCAGAGGTGAAAAGCATCGCAGAAGCATTCTTGCACGCCGCTACACAGGCTCCACATCCGATACAAGTAGCCGAATCAAATGCTTCATCAGCGACTCTTTTTGGGATAGGAATCTCATTGGCATCAGGTACACCACCAGTATTCACCGATACATAACCACCTGCTTGGATAATCCTATCAAATGCGCTACGATTCACCACCAAATCCTTCACTACTGGAAAAGCCTTCGCTCTCCAAGGCTCGATAGTGATCGTATCTCCATCAGAGAACGAACGCATATGAAGTTGGCAAGTGGTAGTTTGCTTGGGACCGTGTGGATGCCCATTAATATAAAGTGAGCAGCTTCCACAGATACCTTCGCGGCAATCGTGGTCAAAGTGCACAGGGTCTTCTCCTTTGATAGTAAGTTCCTCATTCAAGACATCCATCATCTCTAGGAATGACATGTCAGAGGAAATTCCATCTATTGGATAGGTGACAAAACCGCCTTTATCGCTGGCGTTTTTCTGTCTCCATATTTTTAATGTCAGTTTCATATGATTATAATTTGTCTTTTAAAGGCCATATAGCCTGTCCCGAACTGAATTCGGGAGAATCTCGCTTGACATCCCGATAGCTATCGGGACATCCCAATGTGCGTTGCTTGCGTCATGCTCGATTTCATACTATATGGTTATGAATTAAAGTCTTGAAATTATTTGTAAGATCTCTGAGTCAGCTTCACGTTCTCGAAAACCAACGGCTCTTTGTGCAATTCCTCTGGGGAATTCTCAGCCATAAACTTCCAGGCTGCCACGTAAGCAAAGTTCTCATCATCTCTGAGCGCTTCTCCTTCTGGAGTTTGAGATTCTAGTCTAAAGTGTCCACCGCATGACTCAGTTCTGTCCAGCGCGTCGTCCACCATCAATTCTCCAAGCTCCAAGAAATCAGCAACTCTGCTTGCTTTCTCCAGCGTCTGATTCAGTTCTTCGTTTGCACCAAGTACTTTCACATCTCTCCAAAACTCTTTTCTAAGCTCCTGAATCATGCCCTTAGCCTTAGTCAAACCCTCAGCATCTCTGGCCATTCCACAGTAGTTCCACATGATATGTCCAAGTGCTTTATGGAAGTGATCTACTGTTTTGGTTCCGTTGATGCTCAACAACTTTTGAATACCATCCTTCACTCCTTTTTCTGCTTTCGCAAATTCCGGGTGATTGGCATCTATTGGACTCGGACCTATTTGTGCCAAATAATCTCCAATAGTATAAGGCGCCACAAAGTATCCATCTGCCAAACCTTGCATCAAAGCGGAAGCTCCCAGTCTGTTAGCTCCGTGATCTGAGAAGTTTGCCTCTCCCAGAGAATAAAGACCAGGAACAGTGGTAGATAAGTTGTAATCAACCCAAAGGCCACCCATGGTATAGTGAACGGCTGGATAAATCATCATAGGAGTCTGGTAAGGATTCTCACCAGTGATCTGCTGATACATGTCAAACAGGTTGCCGTACCTCGCGCGGATAGCATCTTCGCTATCACGATTGATGGCATCACGGAAATCAAGGAAAACAGCTTCTCCCGTTTCGTTTACACCGCGACCTTCGTCACAAACTTCTTTCGCATTTCTAGAAGCCACATCACGAGGAACTAGGTTGCCAAATGAAGGGTACTTTCTCTCCAAGAAATAATCTCTTTCCCCCTCCTTAATATCTTTGGCCTTGATTTCTCCTTTGCGAAGTTTTTCCGCCATTTCTTTAGTTCCTGGAACCCAAACTCTACCGTCGTTTCTCAAAGACTCAGACATCAACGTCAACTTAGACTGATGATCTCCTGACACTGGGATACATGTCGGGTGAATCTGCGTGAAGCAAGGATTAGCGAAATAAGCACCTTTCTTATGTGCTCTCCAAGCTGCAGTCACATTCGATCCCATTGCATTGGTAGAGAGGAAAAACACGTTGCCGTAACCGCCAGAACAAAGCAAAACCGCATGAGCAGCGTGAGTTTCGATGGCGCCTGTAATCAGGTTTCTAGTCACAATTCCTCTTGCATGACCGTCGATAGTTACTACATCCATCATTTCGGTACGAGGATAAAGTTTCACTTTCCCATTTGCCACCTGACGACTCAATGCAGAATATGCTCCCAAAAGCAACTGCTGTCCAGTTTGGCCTCTGGCGTAGAAAGTCCTGGATACCTGCGCCCCTCCAAAGGAACGGTTGGCAAGCAATCCACCATATTCTCTGGCAAAAGGAACACCTTGCGCCACGCACTGATCGATGATATTTACAGAAACTTCAGCAAGACGGTAAACATTGGACTCACGGGAACGGTAATCACCACCTTTGATGGTATCGTAGAAAAGTCTGTAAACCGAGTCACCGTCATTTTGGTAATTTTTGGCAGCATTGATCCCGCCTTGAGCTGCAATAGAATGTGCACGGCGAGGACTATCCTGAAAGCAAAACGCTTTTACTTTATAACCCAATTCTGCAAGTGAAGCAGCAGCAGAAGCACCGGCAAGACCAGTACCCACTACGATCACTTCGTATTTTCTTTTGTTCGCCGGGTTCACCAGCTTACTGTTAAACTTATGTTTAGTCCACTTTTCGGCTAAAGGGCCTATTGGGGATTTTGAATCTAGTATCATAGGGGACTATTGATTAGCTCTGTGATGTGAAATAGATGTAAACTGGCATACTGGCGAATAGAATCGGAACCAGGATGCAATAGATTTTCCCGATCAACAAAATGGCTGGAGAGTATTTCTGGTGATTCAATCCCAACGTCTGGAATGCACTGGCAAATCCATGAGAAAGGTGAAATGCCAATAAAACCATAGCTACTACGTACCCAATGACCATCAGTTCATTTTGGAAAGTAAAGCTCACGATGCTAAACAAATCTTTGTATTGCTCGCCCTCATAAGTGACTACAGGAAGATCTCCCCAGTGCATTTGAGCCCAAAAGGTCTGCATGTGTACTACAATGAAAATCAGAATAAAGGTTCCTAATATCCCCATGTTACGGGAAGAGAAAGTAGTCGATGGCGGAGTAGATACGCCATACCCAACAGGACGTGCAGTTTTATTTCTTTTGGTAAGCCAAATAGAAAAGATTACGTGACCGATGATGGAGATATACGTCACGTAAGAAAGCAATTTTACTGCTGGATTGGTGGTCATGAATTTGGCATAAATATTAAATGCCTCACCACCGTCTCCCTTAAACAACAATAAATTACCCGATACGTGACCTGTCAAAAACAGGATCAGGAAAAGCCCGGTCAAAGCCATGATCAATTTCCTGCCTATTGTGCTACTCAAGGTTTTTGTAACCCAGCTCATACAATTTTTGCGATTAGATTAAAACGAAATCTTTGATTAATAGTGCCAAATTTACATGTGGAACAACTAGCAAACAATCCATTCAAAAACACTTCTGTTATTTCAATCAGTTCTAAATAGATATCAACGCTTTAAGATTTCACTATTCTTTTAACCTAATGAACAGATTTAATGTTTGATTTTACGGGGATTTTCTCCTTTCTTCCCTTTATTTCGTACTAAGAAAAGAATGTAAGCTAAAACCTTAAAAGAGGATAAATTCGTACATTCTATTTCTCCTTATAAATGAACCTGATCACTATGAAGCTGAAAATCACCCTCGGACTTTTTCTAATATTCCTAATTGCGGGAATTTCTGAAACTTGGGCAACACACATTAGAGCTGGTGAAATCATCGCTGAACGAGTTTCCGTTCAAAATCTGACTTACAAAATCACAGTCGTAGGTTATACCGATACGCGATCAAATGTGATTTTCGGACCTGGGGAAATCAATTTTGGGGATGGCAGGATCGTAGATGGTCTAAATACAGAAAGTGATTTCAGCCTGGTAGAAGATCTAGGAAATCAAATCGAGAAAAACACTTTTGTAATTACTCATACTTTTCAAGGTCCTGGCACCTACACCATTCGGTTTAGAGAATTCAACCGAAATGACCGAACACTTAATATGGACAATTCGGTTGATACGCCATTTTATGTAGAGACAAAGATTACCATTGATCCATTTATAGGAGTAAATAATTCTCCTGTACTCACAATTCCGCCAGTTGACAATGGTGCAGTGAACGTAAGATACATTCATAACCCAGGCGCTTATGATCCTGATGGTGATAGCTTAGCCTACAAATTGGATGTACCAAAGCAATTTTTTCAAAGACCAGTCAATAACTATAGAAGTCCTGCGTCTCCAGAATTCAGTTTCAGCCAAGAAGATGGAACGACTCCAGCATTCCTGACTATAGATGAACAGAATGGAGATTTGATATGGGATGCTCCCGGCACTGCGGGTCAGTTCAACGTGGCCTTTAAAATTCGAGAATTTCGGAAATTAAATGGAGAATGGGTTGAGATAGGATATGTGATTCGGGATATGCAGATTATAATCGAGAACTCAAACAATCGAAGGCCTGAGTTAATATTGCCTCCGGATCTCTGCGTGGTAGCTGGAACCAAAATAGAAGAAATCATTCAAGGCCAAGATCCTGATGGTGATCCTATCAAAATAGAAGTCTTTGGAGAACCGATAGAAATCACTACCTCTCCAGCTTCTTATTCTCCAGAGAATGTCTATCAAGCAAGTCCAGGTATAATCAACTTTGACTGGCAAACAGTCTGCAATCATGTGAGAGCTAGAGAATATGAGGTGCGGGTGAGGATCACGGATGACCCAAGTGCCGGCCCTGCACTGGTCGACATCAAAACTTGGCGTATAAAGGTAGTCGGACCGCCACCGGTTTTTGATGAAATAGAACAAATGCCTGGCAGATCTGTGGAGCTCAATTGGGATCCTTATGTCTGTGCCAACTCCGCAAACGAAATGCAAATCTGGAGAAGAATCAATTCTGATCCCTATCTGCCAGACAGCTGCGAGACTGGAATCCGAGCTGGCTATGAATTGATAGGAACTACCAATATGCAAACGCTGGATTTCCTCGATGAAAATAGTGGAGAGGGCCTAGCACCAGGCAACACCTATTGCTACAGATTAGTGGCAGCCTATCCTGAGCCTAGAGTTGGTGAAAGCATAGTTTCCGATGAGATATGCATCACTATAGACGTAGATGTGCCTATTATCACCAATGTCAGCGTGGAAGCCACAGACCCAACTGCGGGAGAAATCTTTGTAAAATGGACACCTCCGTATGATATTGACAAGGTGCAATTCCCTGGCCCATACAGCTATGAATTGCTCAGAAGCACTGGGTTTTCTGGTGATGCTGGACAGGTATCCCTTGGAATTACATCAGATACACTTTTCACAGATACTGGTTTGAACACAGTAAATGTCGTCTACAATTATGATGTGGTTTTACTTGACAGAAATACAAAAATTGACACCTCTTCAAAAGCTTCTTCAGTGAGGACAGATCTCACTATTATCAACCAAGCAATTGAGGTGAATTGGCAGTTTACCGTTCCTTGGAATAATTCTGTCAGCCAATACAAACATGAAGTGTATAGAAATAAAACAGACGCTGCCGCAGCGGATGAGGACACTTTCGTAAAAATAGCCGAAGTCGATGTGACCACAGAAGGATTCAGCTATTTGGACGATGGCAGCTTCAATGGCATACCGCTTGAAAAAGAAATAGAATACTGCTATTACGTGATCACTAAAGGCTCCTACAATGTCGCTGGACTCGTTTATCCTTTGGAAAACAAATCTCAGATAGTGTGTGCTAAGCCTGACGACAATCGATTACCATGTCCGCCGGTATTAACTTTCGAAGGCCCTGAATGTGCTGCATATCTTGCTGAGCTCCCTTGTGGCAACAATACCTATGAGCATGATCTAAGCTGGGTTCCCGATGTATCTGGAGAATGCGATGATGAGTTGAGTAGCTATAAATTATACTACACTTCCAATGGTGAAGACAGCCAGTTTGAATTGATTGCAACCCTTTCCTCTCTGAATCTTTCCACCACTATACGTAACCTAGCCACTTACCGAGGATGCTATTATATCACTGCTGTCGATAGATCTGGAAATGAATCTGAGCCTAGCAACATCGTATGTGTGGAAAATTGTCCTAGCTACAATCTTCCTAATGCATTTACTCCAAATGGCGATGGATTGAATGAGACCTTTATGGCCTTTGACAATCCTTTCGCACAGTGTCCACGATTCGTTGTTGGAGTTGATATCTTTATCGTAAATCGCTGGGGAGTGGAAGTATACTCCTACAATAGCCTTGAATCTCCTGAAAATGATGTATTTATTCGATGGGATGGAAAAGATAAAAACGGCAACATATTACCTGCTGGTACTTATTATTATTCTGGCACCGTAGTATTCGATGTACTTGATCCCGCTTTAAAAAACCAAAGCCTGAAAGGAACCATTCAACTCCTCAAATGATCCTAGCCAAATCCATCATATTCTTTGATGGGGTTTGCAACCTCTGTAATGCTTCCATTGATTTTGTCATCCAGCGAGACAACGATGACCACTTCCTAGTGGGAGCATTACAAGAGGATTTTAGTAGAAAAATACTCTCCAATTTTCAAGTGCGAGAAGATTACTTAGACTCACTAGTCCTTTTGGAAAAGGGTGAAATCTATTATAAAAGCACAGCTGCCCTAAAAATAGCCCGGAATCTATCTGGGCTTTGGCCAGCTTTTTACCCACTTATTTTTCTTCCAAAATTCCTTAGAGACTCCATTTACAATTGGATTGGCAGTAACCGCTACCGTTGGTTTGGTAAAAAAAACACATGCAGACTTCCTACTCCAGCCGAAAAAGCAAAGTTTCTTTCTGCAGAGACAATCTCTCAAACGGGGATCAGGCTCCAGTCCTGACCTTACAAGTGAATGCTGACTTTGGGAAAAGAGGTATATTTGCCCCGAACAAAAAAACACTAGTTAATGAAGGCATTTGTTTTTCCGGGCCAAGGCGCCCAATTCCCAGGAATGGGAAAAGCACTTTATGAAGAGAATCCTCAGGCAAAGGAATTATTTGAGCAAGCAAATAAAATCTTGGGTTTCCGTATCACCGACATCATGTTTGAAGGGACGGCCGAGGAATTGAAGCAAACGAATGTCACCCAACCTGCTGTCTTTCTTCATTCCGTGATTTTGGCTAAAACAACTCCTGATTTCGCGCCGGATATGGTTGCAGGCCATTCCTTGGGAGAGCTTTCCGCTTTGGTTGCCAATGGTACGCTTGCATTCGAAGACGGCCTAAGGCTAGTCCATCAAAGAGCCCTTGCGATGCAGGAAGCCTGCGAAATAAACCCATCTACCATGGCCGCAATCCTAGGGCTTGCAGATGAGAAAGTAGAAGAAATCTGCGCATCATTCACTGAAGAAGTGGTTGTTCCGGCAAACTATAACTGCCCAGGTCAATTGGTTATTTCCGGTTCAAATAAAGGAATCGAACTTGCCTGTGAAAAAATGAAAGAAGCTGGTGCCAAGCGCGCTTTGCCACTTCCTGTGGGTGGCGCTTTCCACTCGCCACTCATGGAACCTGCCCGTGAGAAATTGCAGACAGCTATCGAAGCCACTACGTTTCATACTCCTAGCTGCCCTATTTATCAAAATGTAAGTACCACAGCGGTTAATGATCTGACAGAAATCAAAGCTAATTTGATCGCTCAGCTTACCGCGCCTGTGAAATGGACACAATCGGTTCAAAATATGGTGGCTGACGGTGCCACAGAATTTGTAGAATGCGGCCCTGGAAAAGTCCTCCAAGGTTTAGTAAAGAAAATTCATCCTGAAGCAGAAGTTTCAGGTGTTTAACCGCAAAGTTTACTGAGGTTTTGCGGAAGAACGCGGAGAGAATAAAGGAAAAGCTTGGTTCAAAGTCTTCTGACTTAGGCCAAGCTTTTTTTGATTATAGTTTATCGACTTCTTCTCTCTATTACCTCAGGGTTACCATGAGAACTAAGAATCGCTGATATTTTAACGTCCTGATTCTACTTGACACTTTTCACGTTTTACTTCTTACCATTTACAAACCTTACAACTTCCGCACTTCACTTTTATCCTCACAATCTTGGAGCATCTGCTGACTACTTCTCCCAAAACTTGATGGATAAAATATCTACTGCCTTCAGGTCTGAAGAACCTTTGTTTTATTGATTACAGTTTATCGGCATCTTCTCTTTGATTTACCTCAGGATTACGATGAGAATTTTAAATCGTTGAGATTATCACCAATTTTTGATTAGTAGAACAAAAAAATAATTTTTACTTTTATCAACATAAATTTATTGTTTCGCAATAAATTTTTAATGATATTTAAATCATCATTTTAAACTGGAAGCTAATTATGGAAATCAAAATCACGACTAACCATATTTTGAAAGTATTGGAGATACTTTCTTGGATAATTTTTATTGGCTTATGTATTGAAGCTGGTGGTACTGTTGCCAATACTATTATCACACTTTTCATAAACCCACTTGGCGTTGGGAATTTTTGGGAAGGGGCAGATTATTTGTCAAGCCTTTTTGAGTCTGACCAGGGATATTTTTTTATCATCACGCTGACCATGATTATTGTAGCGGTATTGAAAGCAATAATGTTTTATCTTATTGTAAAACTGTTTGTTGACAAAAAGCTGAACATTTCACAACCTTTCAGTATGGAATTGAGGCAGTTCATTTTAAACTTGGCCTATCTGGCTTTAGGCATAGGTTTGTTCTCTCATTCTGGATTTGAATATTCCTTGTGGCTGACTATACAAGGACACGCTAAAGCCGACCTGCAATCCTTGCACATTGCCGGAGCTGATGTGTGGCTTTTTATGGCGGTTATACTTTTTGTAATCGTACAGATTGTAAAAAGAGGAATAGAAATTCAAAACGAAAACGATTTAACAGTATAACTCATGCCCATAATAGTAAACTTAGATGTAATGATGGCAAAGCGAAAAATGTCACTTAATGAGCTTTCCGAAAAAGTAGGTTTAACGCTGTCTAATCTTTCCATTCTAAAAACAGGGAAAGCAAAAGCGATCCGATTTAGTACATTGGAATCAATATGTGAAGTATTGAATTGCCAGCCAGGAGACATTCTAGAATATGTAGACTAAAAAAAATAAAACTAGCGATAGACATCCTTAGAAAGGGCAAGTTTAAATTTGATATCAAGCAGTTTTACACGTTGACACAAACGCTAGCCCCAACCACAAACTCGTTGTGGCGGGTCTTCCGACCTTTCAACTTTTCAACTTCCTCACTTCACTTTTATCCTCACAATCTTCCAGCATCTGCTGACTACTTTTTCCAAAAACTGGATGAATAAAATCTGGCAGAATCTCAGCCAAAGGCGCCAGCACAAATTTCCTCTCCGTCAAAAAAGGATGAGGAATCCGAAGTCCTGGGGTATCAATTACTCTCTTCCCAAAATAAATAATATCAATATCCATCGTTCGATCGCCCCAATGTTCTTCTCTTTTTCTTCCCAGATCCGTTTCGGTTTTTTGGGCAAAAGCTAGAAGTTCGGAAGGAGAGTAAGATGTTTTGATCTCAACCACTTGATTCAAAAAAAGCCCTTTAGCCACTCCGCCCCACGCTTCTGTTTCATAAATCTTTGATATCAGGGTCAGTTCACCCAATTCCGAAACAGCCTCTACCGCTGACCTCAACAGTGCTTTTCTGTCACCTTTATTTCCGCCTAAAATCAAAACTACTTTTTCAAACATTCTCAGCTTATAATTGCTTTTGTAAACATGCTCCAAATTAGGTTATTTTGGGGCTTCAAATAATTTAGCTTATGAAATTCTTAGGAAACGTACTGGCGGTGATCGTTGGTCTTTTTGTTTTCAGCATACTTAGTGTGCTTATTATGTTTGGCTTGATCGGCATCGTAGCCTCCAGTGGAAATGATGAAGTGACGGTAAGTGAAAATTCGGTTTTGCACCTCGATCTCAACGGCAGAATAATCGTAGAGCGAACATCCGACGATGATTTGGATCTTTCCATTTTTGGAAATCCATTCGGACAGGAATTCAATGCCGGCCTTATCAATCTCAAAAAAGCCATTGGCGAAGCAAAGACCAATGACAATATCAAAGGAATTTATCTAAACACTGGCCTGGTAATAGCTGGACAGGCAAGCTTGCTTGAGCTTCGCGAAGCCTTAGTAGATTTCAAGACTTCAGGTAAATTCATCGTGGCTTACGATGAAGCATATACCGAAGGGGGTTATTACATTGCCTCGGTTGCAGATGAAATCTATCTGAATCCATTGGGAGGAATTGACTTCAACGGATTTTCTTCTGAAGGAATTTTCTTCAAGGGCCTTTTCGAAAAAGTCGGTGTAAAGCCTGAAATCTTCCGTGTTGGAGAATTCAAGTCTGCCGTGGAGCCTTTTATACTAGAGGAAAATAGTCCAGAAGCTAGATTGCAGACGCAGTCATTTTTGGACGACATGAATCAATTTGCACTGCATGGCGTCTCTGAGTCAAGAGGAATTGGGTATGACAGCCTAAAGAAAATCAATAACTTGATGTTGGTACGCAAGCCTCAAGATGCAGTGACGTACGGCTTGGCAACAGACTTACTTTATTTTGATCAGGTACTTTCCAAACTAAAAGAAAAACTTGGTGTAGATGAGGACGATGACATTGAAACAATCAACGTCACGGACTTAAACAAAACAGTAAAATCCAAGAACGTTACTTCCTCAAATAGAATAGCAGTAATCATCGCAGAAGGTGAGATCGTAGGAGGAAAAGCAGATGGAGTGATTAGCTCTGAGAAATTCGCCAAAGAAATCCGCAAGGCTCGCAAAGACGAAAACATTAAAGCAATCGTTCTTCGCGTGAATTCCCCTGGAGGATCAGTAGTAGCTTCAGAAGTGATTTGGAGAGAAATGGCAGAGGCCAAAAAGGTTAAACCTCTTTACGTTTCTATGGGCGAAGTGGCAGCGTCTGGTGGTTATTACATTTCCGCTCCAGCTGACACTATTGTTGCACAGCCAAACACCATCACCGGGTCAATCGGGATTTTCGGAATGACGTTCAACGTAAAGGAATTACTTAATGAACACCTGGGAATCACTGTAGATGTGGTAAAAACTGGCGAATTATCGGACTTCATGAATCCAACCAGACCGTTGACTGAAGTTGAGCGAACCATCATCCAAGGAACTGTGGAAGACGGCTATGAAACCTTTATATCCAGAGTGGCTGAAGGAAGAGGAATGACTGCTGAGGCGGTGAAGGAAGTAGCGTCGGGAAGAGTTTGGACAGGAAATCAAGCTAAGGAAAGAGGCTTGGTAGATGTCTTAGGTGGATTGAATACGACTATCGAAATCGCTGCTGCTAGAATAGGTGCAGGTGATGATTATCGAGTAGTCTATTATCCTACTAAAAAGCCATGGTTTGAAACCATCATGGAAGACCTAGGAAACAATGTTCAAATCAAAATACTCCAAAGTCAATTAGGATCAAACTACACGATCTTCAAGCAAGTGGAAAAAATAAAATCCTATGAAGGTGTGCAAGTTCGGATGCCTCAGGAAATCATCATAAAATAAGGAAAGCGGCTCAGGCCGCTTTTTTTATTCCTGTTTTTTCAACCGCGGTGAACAAGGAGTTTTTCGCAGAGAAATCGGAGAATTGAATCACTTTTGTCCTTCTTTTCCAGAAGCTGGACTTGCTTGAATATTCTTGACTCCCGCCAAGGCACTAGGGCGCAGATTTCTTTTTCTCTCCTCTTAATCGTGCTTTCAAGTGTACTAAGAATTCTACAAGAGTAAAGTCTTTGTCATTGGGTATTAAAAATCCAAGGAAACAGGTTCGAGATTACAAATCTCGAACAGCAGGATTGTCAGACTGAGCGAAGTCGAAGTCTCCATTTCTTTTCGTTTTACCTTCTTCTCGCACAACTGAAAACTGATCATTGCGACTGAAATCTGGCTACTGCAACTGAATACTGCTCACTGATCACCAAATCCTTTCTGAAGCAATATCAACCAAGCCCGCTCCACATCATTCTCATCAAGTGCTTCTTTGGCTAGCAAATGCAAATGGTCAATCATCGAGTCTTGATCATACTGAAAGCGAATTCTCATTTCTTGGATCTCCGGGCTTTGCCCAAATTTCATAATCTCTGCTTCACTTGGAAAAGCCTCCACATTGCCCAATCTCCCCAGATTATTCCCACTCAAAATAGTGCTGTTTCTAATTTCTGCAGGCATTTGATCTATCCCAATGCCAAGTGTCCGCAATGGCTTCGGGATCTGAAAAAGTGATGCTCCACTAGCTCTGCTATACCAATTACCTCCCAATCTAGCCACTGCATCCAGTTTCCTAGGATCTATCACACCTTCCTCATCCAATATGGCTTCGTTCACATGCGCCACCAGCACCTCACATATCACCAAATTCCCTGCTCCCCCACCATCTCCCAGTGACTTCACCTCATTCACTTTGCACTCGAAAGCAACATGAGCTTCCTTGATTCTCGGAGGCTTTACTTCATTCGATTTCACTTCTGTAAACCCAGCTTTTTCAAATTCATTTACGCCTTTGTCATACTCTGTGCTGGCTAGCGACATCTGCTCCACCATCCCAAAATGTACAACGTGGATCACCACTTCCGGCACTTCCAGCACATTTTGAAGGGTATGCTTTGTCGTATTATCCCGTACTCTTCGGGAAGGAGAGAAAATCAAAATCGCAGGATTGGTACTGAACAAATTGAAAAAGCTAAAGGGACTCAGGTTTACATTTCCAGCAGTATCGATTGTACTTGCAAAAGCTATGGGACGTGGAGCTACGGCGCCTTGCAGCAGTCCGTGGAATTCCTGAGTTGAAAGGTCTCTGGGATAAAAGGTTTTCATTTGATGTGGGTTGTTGGCTGTCTGATGACCTATGCCGCATGTTCGATGACGTATGGCCGGTGTCGGGTGTCATTTTTGATATTAATATCTTAATTCTTAAGTCTTAATTCCAATATCTTAATTCTGAGGTCTAAATACTTCACCTTGATAATCCTAAAATTAAACCTCAAATTGAATTACTAAAACCATTTTTCAAGAATAAGTTCTGAAATCATGAAATCAAAATTTCTCCAAATCTTAAAATCCAGCGTATTCCTACTCATTTTCATAGTAGGAATAACTTCACTCTCTACAGCGCAAACACACAATTTCGCCACATTCAACATCCGATATGCCAATCAAAATGATGTCGGAAACCTTTGGTCTGACCGATTACCACACGTAGCCAGTCTGATCCAGTTTCATCAGATAGAGTTGTTTGGAGTTCAAGAAGCCTTACACAATCAATTAACTGACCTGACTACAGAACTTGGATACAAATATATTGGAGTGGGTCGTGATGACGGAACCGAAAAAGGCGAATACGCTGCAATTCTGTACGATCCTAATAAGTTCGAGATTCTGGATCAAGGGACTTTCTGGCTCTCACCTACTCCTGAGAAACCAAGTAAGGGCTGGGACGCCGCGCTGAACAGGGTCTGTACATGGGGGAAGTTCAAGGATAAAGGCGATAATACCTTCTATATCTTCAATATCCACTATGATCACATCGGCCAGCAAGCGCGCGAGGAAAGCAGCAAATTGGTAATGGCTCAGGTATCACTAATCAACAAAGAGAATGCGCCAGCGCTTCTGATGGGGGATTTCAACGTGAAGCCTGATAATGCCGCTTACGCTACCATTACTTCTAATCCAGATTGGCAAGATGCCAGAATGATCTCAGAGATTCCCTCTTATGGTCCAGCTGGCTCCTTCACGGGTTTTGACTGGGAGAAAATGCCTGATGGCATCATCGATCATGTCTTTGTAAAAGGGGAGATCACAGTGATCCGCCACGGAATTCTCACTGACAACTATGGTAAAAAATATCCTTCCGATCACTTTCCAGTATTGGTAGAAGTTGAGTTTTAACTTGGAGCATACTTCATTATTTAAACTTCAACATTCGAAATTCATTGTTAACCTTTGAGAATTATTGTGAACTCCAATGGAGCGAAAAATCTTCTCGAAGGTTTTAATCAAAGATCAAAAAAGACCTTAGAGGTTTTACTTATTAAGCATTCAAATTTGGTTCTATTCGGATTAAAAATCCTAGAATAGTGATTCAGTATTGCAAATCCTGAATAGCGGATTTCGAAAAAAGAGAATTAAGTCATATGAACAATATTTGGGATCAATTCGCATAAAAATTCTGGCAGGCAGCTAATCTCTATAATTTGCCCCTTCCTAATACTTAAGATATGCTTTGGCTCTTGATTGTAGTAACTAGAGTTGAGCAAGTGAACGTTATCAAAATATATAAAATGCTTATCCAGATTGAGATAGCCCAAGTAATAACGATCTATTATTTCATTTTCAGGAACAAAATGGCCTCCATTTTCCACTCGGATTTGCACTCTCCTTTTTGCTTCTTTGATAGAATCTAAACAAAAGAAAATCAGATTCAACTAATAACCCACTTCTTTAAACTTATCGGGCCAAAAAAGAGGAGTCGAATTAAAATTGGTTTCTTAACAGAAACTCTTTCTGTTTTCAATAGAGCTAAAAACCGCATTTTCTAATTCAGTTTTAACGATATTATGAGCCATCACATCTCTAAAATCAGAGTCAATTAACCCGTCATAAGTTCGCAAAAAGTGTTTATCGTAATCGAATGGAATGACTCCTTCAGAAACAATCGCATTGGAAAAAGATGATTTACCTGAACCATTACAACCAGCAACCACTATCAGAGTGGGCTTATCCACCGAATTGTGGCGAAGGAATAGGAGTCATAGTTAATTTCCCTTCTCTTGATTTTTCTTCATAAACTTTGATTTCTCTTCGGATTCTCGGCATCTCTTGTTTGAGCTTTCCATCTAATTCTTTGAGAAAATCTGTAATGTCGTCGTCGGTTCCCATAGCTAAAAGATATTAAATACTTTATTACTTCTTTATCGTCAATCAGTTAAAGACCTCACTGAATATATGGATCCGAAAACTATCCCACTAAGAATCTACCATTATAATCTAGCTACAGCAGCAGCATATTTATTTTTATGATTATCCACGATCTTGCACATACCCAAATTAAGTACGTTTTTCACACGAAAAAATCCCCCTTGCCCCCTTAGTCCCGAAGGCTATCGGAAGGGAGATTAGCCGAAATTGAACCTCTACCATTGATTCGAAGACAGTATGTGCAACATTGCGAACAGTCAAATTTATTTTTCTTCCCTTATACAAATAGCTGCAAGGCGCGTGGTGTTCAAATTAAAAATCCTAGGATAGAGATTCAAGATTGAAAATAATGAATCACTGCTGAATAATAAGTTGCGTTCTCCGCGCCACCCTTTGTGCATTTTGCGGCAAAAAATATATTTCAAAAAAAGACCTTCGAGGTTTTGGAAACCTCAAAGGTCTGTACAGGATATTATATCATATTACGGTTCCAACGCAGCAACACCCGGAAGCACTTTACCTTCCATATGTTCTAGCAAGGCTCCTCCCCCTGTGGAAACGAAGGAAACATCCTCTCCAAATCCAAATTTATTAACCGCAGCAGCAGAGTCGCCTCCACCGATAAGTGAATATGCACCAGCTTTAGTCGCCGCCACTACCGCTTCGGCTACAGCCTTAGTCCCTTTGTCAAACGAATCCATTTCGAATACACCCATAGGGCCATTCCAAAGGATAGTCTTTGATTTAGCTATTACTTCAGCGAACAATTCGCGCGTTTTTGGCCCGATATCCAAGCCCATCCAGCCATCAGGTATTTCGCCTTTATCAGCCATTCCTTGCTCCGCATCATTTGCAAAAGCTTTGGAAATCACTGTATCTACAGGAAGAACCAAGTTTACACCCTTTGCTTTAGCTGTTTCCATCAATTCCAAAACGAAGTCAAGTTTGTCAGCTTCCAAAAGGGAATCACCAATTGAACCTCCTTGTGCTTTGGCAAATGTATAGGACATGCCTCCACCTATTATCAGGTTATCTACTTTATTGAGCAATTGCTCAATGATCATAATTTTATCGGCGATTTTGGCACCGCCCATGATAGCCGTGTATGGCCTCTCAGGATTATCTAATACTTTATCAGCATTTTTCAACTCAGAAAGCATCAAGTATCCACAAACCTTATCATTGAAAAACTGGGCAATCACTGCTGTAGAAGCATGGGCTCTATGTGCAGTGCCGAAGGCATCATTCACATATACATCTCCAAGTTTGGAAAGCTTTTCGGCAAAGTCCTTATCGCCTTTTTCTTCTTCCTTGTGGAATCTAAGGTTTTCAAGAAGCAATACTTCGCCCGGTTTCAGGCCTTTTGCCAGCATCTGTGCTTCTCGACCGATACAGTCCTGAGCAAACTTCACTGGTCTTTCCAGCGCTTTCTCCAATTCTACTACAATATTATTTAGAGAAAATTTATCTTCAAACCCAGATTTCGGTCTGCCCAAGTGAGACATCAAAATCACAGATCCGCCATCCTTCAATATTTTATTGATCGTAGGTAGCGCAGCCTGGATTCTATTATCGTCAGTTACATTCAATTTGTCGTCCAAAGGAACATTGAAATCCACTCTCACGAGCGCCTTCTTGCCTGCAAAACTAAGGTTATCTACATTTTTGATTCTAGAGTTCATAGTATGGTTAATAGCTTTTGATTAATTAAATAGATAAAAATCAGTTGTGAATTTATCAAAGATTACGGCAAAAATCGACTTTCCGCCAGGATCAATTTGTTAAGAAATACAGGAAATAGGATTTACGCCTTGGTAGAAGCCCTCTTCAAGCGATCATTAATGGCTCTTCCAAGGCCAGTTTCAGGCATCAGCTCTGCCAAAATCACTGCGGTATTTGACTCATCCAGCATTCTCATAGCGGCAAAAAGATGGGTAGCCGCCTCTTTCAAATTTGACCTTGCACTTAATGCAATTTGATTTTCCGAAGGAATAAATGAGAATGTTTTAGCAAGAGAGAGCACAGCAAAATCAATTCCTTGACTTTGGTACTTTGAAATCAATTCATCCAGGTTGCCTATCAAAAATGGCTTGGAAGGCGCATAATGGCTTTCCAGCAAACCAGGTGCTTGGGGATTTGAAGTACTATGACTTTTCACTTTTACTTGCCCGACTATTCTCTCGATCTCTGAGATCTCCAACCCGCCAAGTCGGTAAACGACGATATCATTTCCTTCCATTCCCACTATCGTACTTTCCAAGCCTACTTTGCATTTTCCGCCATCCAGAATGTAGGAGATCCTCGTGCCTAGCTGTGCATCTACATGTTGTGGTGACGTAGGGCTGATGTATCCAAAGGGATTTGCACTCGGCGCAGCCAAAGGATAGTCTAACTGAGCGAGCAATTCTAAAGTGAGCGGATGATCAGGAACACGAACAGCCACACGATCCAAACCTGAGGTTACGATATCCGGAATGCTAGTCGCCCTTGGAAGTAAAAGCGTAAGGGGTCCTGGCCAAAAGTGTTCGGCAAGCTTGCGAAGTGGCTCTGGAATTTCAATAACATAGTTTTGCGCTACCAAAAGAGAAGGCACATGAATAATCAAGGGATCAAAGCTAGGGCGATTTTTAGTATCAAAAATGGAAGCTACCGCCGTAGCATTCAGTGCATTTCCAGCCAAACCATACACGGTTTCCGTGGGAATAGCGACTAAGTCACCTGCCTCCAGAACTCTTCTTGCCTGCGATATGTCCTGCCCTATCACTGCCATTTTACTCGCAGAAATCGTCTATCCAAGTTTTGGCTTCTGTGTAGCCAAGTTGTAGCGCCATTTTGAGATCAGCACAGCCTTCTTCTTTTTCAGCTTCTCCCAAAGCAGACATTCTCGTGACTCCCATAAGGTAATATGCCGCGGCATTTTTTCCGTCTAGGTTAATCGCCTCGGTCAAAGACTGCATCGCTCCTCCAGGATCATTATTTCCGAGTTGTGCTTTGCCACGATTGAAGTGAACCAGCGCTTGATTTGGCTCTACTCGCAGTGCAGCGTCAAAATCCAGCATAGCATCTTCGTACTCCTCCATCCCCAGCAATGCCAGGCCTCGGTTATAATAAATATCGGTTTGTGCTGGATCTAGTAACGTTGCCATATTGTAGTCAGAAACTGCATTTTTGAAATTCTCCAGCTTCAGGTTGGCATTTCCACGGTTAAACCAAGCTTTGTAACTGGCTGAATCCGCATCAATTGCTGCTGTAAAAACCGGGATTGCATCCTCATATTTTTCCTCTTGAAAAAGCGCAGCACCTTTTGCGTTCAATGCTGTTCCATTTGCAGGGTTTATTTCCAGCACTCGGTCAAATAAAATGATCGCTTCACCCCAATTCTGGGTATCCATCTGTTGAATACCTGCTTTCAATAATTCTTCTTCACTTGGGCTACAACCCATCAATCCCGCTATAAGCAAGGTTACTATATATAGTTTTTTCACAGCTTAAATTTTGCGCAAAGATAAGGAACGAGTCCTTTTTATCAGGACTCAGGCTGAAGTTTTGCCCGATAGTTATTTGGAAGCGGCATAGGCTTCATCGTTTTCATATCTACAGAGACGAGAATGGATTTGCTTTTTGCAAAAGTATATGGTTCTCCGCCTTTAGTTTCTCCTACTAAATATTGCTCTAAATCAAAGGAAGAGTTTCCTACTCTACTGCATTTCACGAGAGCCTTCACCGTATCATCGATATGAATTGGTCGGTAATAATCCATTTCGATTCTACCGACCACAGTACCTACTTCCATCACATTCCAATCACAGACTTGAAAAAGAAAGACGGCCCTGGCATGCTCGAAATAATTGAAATACACGCCATTATTGACATGCATATAGCCGTCAATATCTGAGAATCTAATCTGAATAGGCAAGGAAAATTCAATCTCACGCTGTAGCTGAGCGGGGTCAGGCTTCATCATCAAAGGAGAATTTCAGATTTACTGGTTTTTTCTAGCATTCGAAGGATGGAAGGATTGTACCCAATCACATCCTGTACAGAGTCAAATGCTACCCAAGCCAAAGAAATGCTTTCGTCACTTTTAGTCAAAGGTTCATAGAGATCCGCCTCCAGAATATATCGCACATCGAAATGAAAATGCTCAGGTACGTGCGGACGCTCGGGGATAATGTGTTTATCCAAGTCAAAAATTGTCTTATCCACAAACTCCAAACTCTTCAAACCGCTTTCTTCATTCGCCTCTTTCATGGATACTTCCAGCAAATCTTCGTTGCCATCCGCATGCCCACCGAGCTGAAGCCACCTGCCAAGTTTGCGATGAAGCGTGAGCAAGGTATGCGTGCGCTTACGATTTACGATCCAAGCTGAAGCCGTGAAATGACCATCCAACCGCTCCCTCCCGTATGCAAGTGGATCTTCTGTCAAATCCAAAAAATCCTGAATAAAACCAGCTTCCTCCTCGTATGGCGTCCGATATCTTCCTAGTTGCTCTTTTAAGTTAATTCTGTCCATCATGGGTTGCTTCAAATAAGTGATCAAGAAATTGATCGAAAGGTTTGGGGTCTTGGTATTGCCTGTCCGAATAAAACGTCGCTAATACCTTGAGGTAATTGGGCTGGTTGTTTACGCTTATTTTCTCAATAGCAATATTGCCATAGAGCTGAGAAATCAACTGATTCTCTACAATGTCCTTCAGGGGTGGTTTGAAATAATACTTGTCTGTGACTTTCACCTGTTCGTTTATTTCTTCCATTTTCCTATCCAAACTAACTTTTCTGTATCCCAAAGCTAAAACTCTATGGGCTAAAGCCAAGAAAAGCAGTGAAAATGTTTGCTCATCCAATGGAGCTTCATAGGTAATCGCAAAACCTCTGGCATACTTCGATTCCAAAATATGAATTTGTGGACGCTCCTGGATTTGTATGGTTTTGAAATGGTAGGCCTTGGAGATTTGAGCAAAAAGCTCATCGCCCTCCTTCGAGTTCATCCATTTTTTGGCATGTACTATTTCCTCTTCTTTATACAGAATATTCTCCTTGTGTGTCATCGGAGTTTTTGCCGATGAATTGAAAACCTTGTTGAATAAATCGTCGAGAAAATTACTCATGAGTTGTTAGTGCGTAGCTGCCAGAAGCGAGAAGTGTAATATATCCCTGATCTTGTAAAATGCGCAAAACTCGAAGGTTTTTTTCAGCCGAGGGCAGGCGAATACTTTGGAATAGTTGCTTTTCTGATAACTCACCAGCGCTGCTTAAAGTTTCGAGAATCCTATTTCTAAGCTTGGTTTCTGTCATTTCTGGATTACTAGACTTACGCTGCATTAGGCATATATCACACACTCCGCACTGCTGATCTGTATTTTCTCCGAAATATTCCTGAATAAACTGTGTGCGACAAAGCTGCGTTTGTTGACCATACTTTACCATACTTTGAGCCTTTTCTAGGGTCAACCCTCTCCGGAGTTCTATTCGTTTAAAATTGAGTGGCATTTTCCCAGCATCATATCGTGGGGTCAAAAAAGTAATCTGTGGCTTATCCTTCCGCTGATCATAGACCATCACTTCCAGTTGCTCCAGCTGCTTGAGTGATTTGATCACCTCATTTTCATAGATATTAAGAGACTTGGCAAGCTTAGCTTCCTGGATTTTTATGTATTCCGAAAAGACATTTCCTCCATAAGTCCTCATGATGATTTTCACCACCGGATCCAGCTTTGCGTAAGCGATCTGAATCTCATACAATCTCGAGGGATCTACGGTAAAATGGATTTTGGAAGGCGAATAATAGCTTTCGCTCAGCCCGATAAAACCCTCCTCTTCCAATAATTTCAGCGCATAAAACGTCTCCAAAACACCCAACTCGTACGTGTTTGCAAATTCATTCCACTCAAAATCAAAACTGCTCAGCATGTTGCTACCTACTGCAATACGGTAGTAATTCGCCAGACATTGATATACTCGCCTCACAAAATCTAAGGGGGGATAAACTAATTCTGCGCGTTTTAAAACGGTTTCGAAATCTTGGTTATTAGCTAGCAGAACCCCATATGCTTTCCCTTCATCACGTCCCGCACGCCCTGCCTCCTGATAGTAATTCTCCACATTTTCGGGCAAATCACTGTGAATAACTACTCGCACATCTGGCTTGTCGATCCCCATCCCAAAGGCATTGGTACTCACCATCACACGAACTTCATTTTTCATCCAAGCCTCTTGCCGCTTGGCTCGGTCTTGCATAGACAAGCCTGCGTGATAGGCAGAAGCCGAAATCCCCAACTGCCCCAAAGCTTTGGCAATTTGATGAGTCCCCTGCCGATTCCTCACATACCAGATCGCTGTCCCACCGATTCTACTGAGTATTTCCAGTCCTTTTTCAAGTTTGTTTTCCACGAGTCGAACACTGTAGCTGAGATTTTTTCGTGCGAAACTCTGATGAAATTCCGCTGGCTTTTTCATCTCCAGTCGCTCCATAATATCCGCACAAACTTGCGGGGTAGCGGAGGCGGTCAGGGCTAAAACAGGGACTTTTGGGTGATAGGGACGAATCAACGCAATCTCCAAATAAGGCGGACGAAAATCATACCCCCACTGGGAAATACAATGCGCCTCATCCACCGCGATCAGATTAACCTTCATCTGCCGAAAACGCTCGACAAAAAGCTCGGCTTTCAACCGCTCTGGCGAAACGTATAAAAACTTGTAATCACCATAAATGCAATTGTCCAGCGTACGGTCGATCTCCCGATAACTCATTCCAGAGTAAATCGCAGCGGCCTTTATCCCTTTGGATTTCAACGCATCCACCTGATCCTTCATCAAGGCAATCAGCGGACTTATGACCAGACAGATCCCATCCATCGCCAAACCTGGAATCTGATAGCAAAGCGATTTTCCTCCGCCTGTCGGCAAAAGCGCAAGCGTATCCGCCCCACTCAGAACCGACTGGATAATTTCTTTTTGGACAGGCCGAAAGTCAGCGTGCCCAAAAACTTGATGAAGGATTTCAGTGGCGCGATTTAGCATTTACCAATCTGGCGAAGTTTTATTTAAGAAAGCGGCAATTCCTTTCTTGCAGTCATCGTGAGCTCTAGCCGTGGCATTGACTTCTGCAGCTAGCTGCAGTGATTTATTTCTCTCTATCTCATTCAGCTGACGCAAAAGTGTTTTGGTTTTCCCCATGGAGAAAGCAGAATTCTGAGTGATAAGTTTTAATGCAAATTCTTGCACGGATTTCCCTAGAAATTCAGAAGGCTCCACGCCTGTGATTAGGCCTAATTCAGCGGCTTTTGTAGAAGAAATAAACTCTCCCGAAAGCAACAATTCCTGAGTTTTGGCAGCACCAATTTGCTCCTGCAAAAAAACAGAGACCAGCGCTGGAACAAAACCAATTCTCACCTCAGTATAGCCAAACAGCGCATCCGGAACTGAAAAAGCGAAATCACAGACGGTCGCCAGGCCGCATCCTCCAGCCAAAGCATGTCCCTGAATCTCTGCAATCACGACTTTCGGCAGACAATAAATCAAATTGAACAAAGCCATCAATCTGCGACTATCCTCTAGGTTCTCCTCGTATGAAAAACCCTGAAGCTGCTGCAAATACGCCAAATCTGCTCCTGCACAAAAAGCCTTGCCGGTAGATCTAAGCACAATGACTTTGACCTCATCGTTGGAATTCATTTCCTCAAAAGCGCGATGCAACCCAGCAATTAACTCAGGACTAAGCGCATTGCGCTTTTCTGGTCTATTCAGCGTGATAATTCCTATTCTATCGGTGATCTCTGTGAGTACAGCGCTCATTTGATTTACAATTTGGGTTTGGGATCAAGTTAGTTTCTATAGCAGGCTTTGCAAAATCAAACTCAGAAAAGTATTCTATAAGCCAAAGAATCCACAGCAAGTGAATCAGTGGCCGGTAAGTCAAACCACTTCCCGTCAGACCAGTAATGAATTGATTTTGGGGAGGATAAAAAATGGAGTTGTTTTTCTTTAGGGTGAAAAATGAATTCAGCTCCCTTAAACTCTATTATTCCTGAGTCATCCTGAAAAGACACCAATGATTTTGGGATTTGTGACCAATGCTTTCGAACACGATTCGGATCTACTGAATAGCTGATTTCACCTTCTTCAAAGCCTTGATTCCAAGAATACAATTTGCCAAAATGAGAGAAATCAAATAACTGTGATTTCTTTCCCTGATAAACGATCAGCTCTTGGGAAGGAATTTTCATTTCGGAATAGAGCCGAACTCCCACCCAAAGAAACACGAGGCTCAAAGCCAGCCAAGTCAGTTTCCTTTTGGAACCAAATTCCCAGAAAGTAAGAATCAGGAGTATACCCCACACGAAAATCATCCCTGAGAAATCCATCGTGAGTCGATCCAATTTTCCACCAGGAATCAATCGGATACTATCAGCTATCCAATTTTGAACCCAAATCAACCAACTCAAAATCCAGCCTAAGACATCTCCCAAAACTGGAATCCAGCCAAAAATCATCAAGGGTACTCCAACTTGCATAATGACAAAAGCCAAAGGCAAAATCAGCAAGTTGCCTAACAAAAAGTATGTGGGAAATACATGGAAGTAAAAGGTGGAAAGTGGAAAAGTAACCAGTTGTGCGGCGAGACTTACCGAAGTCAGTTGCCAGATATATTCTAAAATCTTATGTCTCGGCAACCACAAATTCAGTATCAAAGGCTGAATCATCACAATTCCCAATACTGCCAAATAAGACAATTGAAACCCGACTTCATAGATCACATCGGGGTTTATCGTAATCATCAGAATGGCTGAGAATGCTAAAACATTATAAATCGATGGTGGGCGCTCACGCATTTGGCCAAGTGTCAGCAAGGAAAACATCGTGGCAGCCCGAACCACAGATGGTGAAAGTCCAGTTAGAAACGCATAAAGCCAGATAACTAGAATCACGAATAATAGGTATAGCCTAGCCTTTTCCTTTTTTAGTTTCAGAGGCTTTAGAATCAGGATAAAGAGTGCATAGATTATCCCGACATGAAGCCCCGAAACTGCCAAAATATGCATCACTCCAGCTTGAGTATAGGCTTCTCGTATAGTAGGATCCAGCTCCTTTTTCTGTCCCAAAAGTAAGGCTAAAGCGATTTGAGCAGAATTCTCATCGGGAATCTTAGACTTGAGCATCTCGCCAATATCATGTCTCAAGTGCACCAAAAAATAATCAAAACCACTCTTAGGAATGGAATCAATTACTCGAAAGTCCTTTCCCAGAAACTGTCTGTAATTAATCCCCTGCCTGGACAGATACTCCTTGTAGTTAAATTCATGAGGATTGACAGCGCCTGCGATGGTTTCAGGCATTTTCCTCACCAAAAGTATTTGCCCTGGTTGTAGCGGTTTCTCACTTTGGTGGTAAACCAGGACTTTTGCTTGCGCATCATTCCATGTTCCTCCGAAAAGCACTGATTTCACTTCCAATAAGTTTTCGAAGGAATTAGGCTTTTGCTGATCATACATCGTCACTTCCGCCAGGTAGGAATCGGCTTCAGTTAGATTGGAGTTGAGCTCAATTTGATTCTGTTTATGCTGGATCAGAAGTGCCCCGAAAGCGATTAAAGCAAGATATGCTAAAGGACTCGGCTGAAAGGTAGTTTTACGTTTGGCCAGAGTTGACACCAAAATCGAATAGGCAAGCCAAACTGGTAAAAGGAGTGTTGCAAGTGAGAGAAGGTCCGGAGACCATCGCGATTGTCCCCAGAAAATCCCGAGCAAGATAAAAGGGAGATACCTTAAAAATGGAAAGTCAGCAAATCTCATATTCGAAAAAATTAAAAAATTAATTTACAAGATTTTTTGAAAAAATACGCAGTTGCCACTCCTACTTACAAACAAAAAAAAGAGCCAACTCAGGGCTCTTCATATTCTTTGTTGTAATTATACGGAATCTTGCCAGTATAAAATTTGTAGGATCGAAGGTCCAAAGACACATTGAATTCTGGTTTACTCCGGTCTTTGGTCTTCGGTCTTCCAACCCGCTGACCAAAGAGAATCCGCTTACTGGCAGAAAAGCGTACATCTAGATTCTTTATGTGATTATACGGAATCTTGGCGGTAGAAAACTTATAGGATCGAAGGTCCAAAGACACCTTAAATTCTGGTTTACTTCGGTTTTCGGTCTTCCAACCCGTTGACCAAAGAGAGTTCGCTTACTGGCAGAAAAGCGTACATACAGATTCTTTATTAATCAGATCTTAGAATCTATAGCCCAAATTAAATCCAGCATTAAATTCTATTGCAGTAAATCTATCTGATACAGGATCACTGAAATTCCGTGAAACACTGGCGTATGGACCAAAGGCGAAGTTATTCGACACTTCCCATTTATACCCAACTCCAGCTCCTAAAATGAAAGCATTCATATCTGTCGTTTGTACTCCCCCCGCATCGGTAGGCTCCTCAAAATCACCGAACCTGAATTTTGCTAACGGGAAAAGGAAGAATCTACCGTTGGTATTATCTCCAAAATAAAAATTCATCGAAGCCTGTAGAGAGCTAGTCTTATACCTTTTCCCATTGTTTTCATTATTAAACCCAAAGCGATCGTTGATAAACCCTTTAAATTCCAGTGAAGAGTCATCGGTCAAGTAACGTTCGTATCCTACCTCAACTGAGCCAAACCAGATCAGCGTTACGAAATTGACATGAATTTCATTTGTAAATCCTCCAGAATATGGGTTAGTACCACCACTGCTAGAAATAACTTCCTGAGCAAAACTCGCCCCTGTCATTAAAAGAATCAGAGATAAAGTAAAAATCGATTTTTTCATATTTCAATATTTTTTAGATCAATTAACCTCAATACTTAAGCCAATTGCATTTTGTAGTGCATAATGCCACACTCTTCAAACAGATCTCCCACTTTCTCAAAACCAAACTTTAAATAAAGGGGAACTGCCGTAAGCTGCGCGTGTAGGTATTTTGTCTTCCCATGAGTCGTAGGATTTTCTTTGATATCCGCCAAAACCGCCGAGACCAAAGCTTGACCTACTCCTTTCCCCCGAGCTTCTTCCAGTACTGCAAATCGCTCCAACTTTACCCCATTTGGAGTAATTCTCCATCGGGCAGTACCTACCGGTTTTTCACCTACAGAAGCAAGGAAATGATTCGAGATGCTTTCAAACTGATCGTATTCGGCATTGGGATCTACTTTCTGCTCAAGGACAAAAACCTGTTCTCTGATCCAATACGCTGATTTCAGCTGATCGTCACGGGTTATTTTTTCTACTTGCAGACTCATCTCTTTCTTGTTCTTTTTGATAGTGATCTTTTTCGTAAGCTTCGATGATAGACTTCACCAGCCTATGCCTGATCACATCTTTTCCACTCAGATTGACGACTCCAATTCCCTTCACATCTTTCAGAATTTTAAGCGCTTCAGACAAACCACTCTTTTGCCTTACCGGCAAGTCCACCTGCGTCTGATCACCCGTAATGATTACTTTGGAATTTGGCCCCATTCGGGTTAAGAACATCTTGATCTGCTCATTTGTTGTGTTTTGCGCTTCATCAAGCAAAACAAACGCATCGTGGAGGGTTCTTCCACGCATATAGGCCAAAGGGGCTATTTCAATTACACGGGTTTCCTGATAGTATTTGAGTTTTTCCGGTGGCACCATATCCTGAAGAGCATCGTAAATTGGCCTTAAGTATGGATCCAGCTTTTCCTGAAGATCGCCAGGTAAAAACCCAAGATTTTCCCCAGCTTCTACCGCTGGTCTGGTAATTATGATTCGCTTGACTTCTCTGTTTTTCAATGCCCGAACAGCCAAAGCGACTGCTATGTAGGTTTTGCCCGTACCTGCAGGACCTAAAGCAAAAACCAGATCATTCTGCATGGCCGATTCGACCAATTTCCTCTGATTGGCAGATTTAGGCTTGATGACTAATCCCTTGTTGCCAAAGACAATAACCTGATCCCGATTGGCTTCTTCGAAAGGAACTCCTTCGACATCCAGGTAGTCTTTTACGTTCTCCGGAGTGATGTGACCAAAGCGATCCACATGCTCAAGCAAAAGATTGAGAACGTCGTTGATCCGCAGAATCTCAGGAGCACCGCCTTGAATTCTGATCTCATTGCCACGGGAAATTATCTTACTTTGGGGAAATGCAGCGGCAATAAGCCGGATATTCTCATTGGCTTCGCCTAAAAATTCTGCCAAGGGAACATTTTCTAATGTGATTACTTTTTCGACCAAACTATTTCTATTGATTAGATTTTCATTGAAGGTAGAAGAATAAAATTTCTATTTTTGTTCGCAGCCCTCCTAAACAAAAGTACATAAATTTTAATTGACTTGCTTCTATGGCATTGGTGACATTCCTCTCAGACTTTGGGGACAAAGATTACTACGTACCGGCAGTAAAAGCTAAAATGCTCGCCGTAAATCCACAATTGAACATCATCGATATTTCACACAATATCGATACGTTTGACATTGCCCACGCTGCATTTGTGTTGCGAGCCACTTTCAGGGATTTCCCCAAAGGAACCGTACACTTGGTATCTTTAAACACAACGGGAAGTATCACGCATGGATATATCGGCGTGAAGCTGGAAGAACACATTTTTATCGGCCCAAATAATGGAATTCTAAGTTTGCTAGCTGATCATGATCCTGGTATTATGGTTCAGTTTGCCGACATGCATTTGAAGGACTCTACTTTTCCTACGAAAGACATTTTAGCCCCAATCGCCGCAAAAGTAGCAAGTGGTGCTGCTATTCACGATTTCGGCGGCCCTTTGAAAAACTTCCGAAAACTCATGTCCCGTCAGCCAAAGGCCACGCGAGAAAATATAACCGGCCATGTGCTCCGGGTGGATCGCTATGGCAATCTGATTACGAATATCAACAAAGAGGTTTTTGAGAAGTTGAACCCCGGCAGATTCAAAATAGAGTTTGGGAGAGAATCTGTCAACAAACTGCACAAAGGCTATGATCAGGTAGAACCCGGAGATTGCTTTGCATTCTTCAACAGCTTGGACTTACTGGAAATCGGAATCAATCATGGTCATGGAGGAGAATTGCTTGGTTTGAAATATGACAGCGTAGTTTATGTGACCTTCCATCCCTGATGCTGATCCGAATCGTACGAATGACTTTCAAACCTGAGGCAGTTGAGGATTTCTTGGAAAATTTCCATGTGAACAAGAAATCAATTCGAAATTTCCCCGGTTGTCAGCATTTGGAGCTTTGGCAGGATGAAAATGAGAAAAATATTTTTCTGACACACAGCCATTGGGAAAGCGAAGAACATCTCAATCAATACCGTGACTCTGAGCTTTTTAAATCCATTTGGGCATTTACCAAAGCCCTTTTCTCTGAAAAGCCTCAGGCTTTCAGTTCAAGAAAATTGGAATAAGTAGAAAATTGAGTTTGTAGAAAAAAGATTCTTTGCTCATATTTGCAACCCGTTACGCAAGTGACGGAGCCAAGTCAGATGTAAAGTCAGACTTACCGAATGCCCAGGTGGCAGTCCCGATAGCTTTCGGGACGGTAGACTGATCATCGGAAATAATACAAGTTGGATACCGTACAACTGTATAGAAACAAAACAATAGAATGCCCAGGTGGCGGAATCGGTAGACGCGTCGGTCTCAAACACCGATGCCGCAAGGCGTGCCGGTTCGACTCCGGCTCTGGGTACATTCCAAAAGCTCTTTCTGAAAAGAAAGGGCTTTTTTTTGCTTTATAAGCTGGAGGAGAAGTTTATCCCAATGAAGCGAAGTGGATATCGGGAACTCCGGCTGCCGGCAGGCAGGCACGTTGGTCTCAAATACCAATGCAGCAATGCGTGCCGGCCTGCATGCCTAAGGTATGTCTGGGTATAAAAACTCCTTTGAAAAAGGGAGCTTTTTCTTTTTAAATTGTGCCCTATTGGAGTACAATTAACAATGGCAAATTTTTTCGTTTATGCTAACCAAAAACCCCTACCCCTCAAAACTTCCATCAGACCACTGCAACGGAAAACTTTCTAAACGCCCACACCGGAAAATCCCAAAATCCTACCAAGTTCTCGCCTGTTTAACCAAATTCTAATTCTCTAAAGATTCTCCACATTAATTTTCAATATTCAAAAAATACTTTTTAGCTTTAGTACACTTGCTGTCAGAGTTTTACTCAATTGATAGTCTGAACATCAAGTAATTTTAGGATATTTTTCCCGGGACGAAATTCCGGTAGTTTTTATGATCAGTAAAATCCCTCAAATACCTGCCTATTAGCAAACACATTGATTTTTAACTTTTAACTTTTTTTCTATGAGAACATTATTAGCCAAACCTGACGTATTATTCAGGTTTCAAAAATTCCTCCTTCCCTTATCAGGAGTATTATTTATCAGTACTATCTACATCGTCCATGTAGATTTTGGGAAAATCCTTCCGGAGTCCGCGTTCACTCTTA
Source organism: Algoriphagus antarcticus (assembly GCF_002150685.1). Lineage (GTDB taxonomy): Bacteria > Bacteroidota > Bacteroidia > Cytophagales > Cyclobacteriaceae > Algoriphagus > Algoriphagus antarcticus. Next base: position 80,504 of record NZ_MSSW01000032.1, on the reverse strand, counting down.
CAGGATTTGAGATCGCGACGTTCCTACTCTCCTACTTCTGGACTTGGATCGAATATGCCAAAGTCCAACGAATGAAAGAAGCCATCAATCTGCAGGAATCCACAAGAGAATCAAGCATGCAAAAAAGACTCCTTCAACTATCCCGTAAGGAAAACGCAGTAATACAACTTATCATCGAAGGAAAAAGCAATAAGGAAATCTGTTCCGAATCCTTTATCGAACACAGCACCCTCAAGTCCCATATCAACCATATCTACAAAAAGCTGGATGTAAAGTCTAGAAAAGAGATGGTTTTGGCGCTGAAATAGGTTTTTGGACCAGATAAAGGAAAAATCAACCTTTTTTCAACCTTACAACATGCTGGCGTTTCTAATTACTAAGTTAAATTTCAAGCAGAAAACACGCAGAATATGTTAGATGGGGTCATAGCTTTGACGGTAATTTTATTCATTTTAAGTATTGTTTCTGAAAAATTTATTCAGCTTATAAGGTCATATCCACAAAATTTTCCAGTAATATTAATTATTATCGCTGTATTTTTAATTCCTAGAGGCTTTTATAATATTATTCAAAACTTTAGTGGAGCGAATTTATCTATCTTTGATAGCTACTGTGCTAAAACTTTACAAGTTTTTTCAATAATTTCCAATATTCTGTTTCTTATATCATTCTTTTTTTTTCTAAGTATAAAAGGAGAGAAAATATTTTTCAAAAATTATAAATCATATAACTCTCTATTTTTTCTGGCACTATCATTTTTATTTTTTGCTTTATCAATTAGCCTAACTAAATATACATGGCATATTCTTTTTGGTGGTATTTTTCTTTTTTCTTCTTTAGTCAGTCTTGGAATAATGTATTTCGACAAATTGTATATAGGTTCGAAAAAATACAGTTTAAAATTTTTTGAGAGGATCAATAAAGACTTCCTTATGCCTAAAAATAGCGAAGAAAAAGAAAAGAAAGAAAATGAAATTACTCTTTTGAGCATGTTCATTGGCGTTCTAATTGCATTCGCTTTTAAAGCAAATTTTTTCTCCCTGATAAAGGATCTAAGGAAAATAGATAATAAAATAAGTATTGGGTGGAATGAAAATGAATTTCCTTTTCAATATCAAATAGAGTCACATCTTTTTAATTTGGAAATTTGGAATTTTGAGGTGAGCTTTTTTATCGGCATCCTATTGACAGGCTTCTTTCTTTCATTTGGTTCAAAATTTTTTCATGACTTACTAGATAGATTATACTATGCAAAAAAGGCTAGCCAAGCCCTCAATGATCCAGAAATTATGGATCAAACTAGCGCTGAGAAAGTAGCAGAATTTGTTGATAAATATAATATTTCAAAAATCTATCATCGATATAAATCAATACTATTAAACGAGCCTGAAATCACAAGTATTTCTATTCAAAATCAATTTAAGAACCAAAAAGCAAATGATTATTTGATGATTTCGTTAGAAGGTAAGACACCAGCTGGGTTTGAAGATAAAATAAGAAAGCTTATCAATGACGATGAAATTCTCATTCAATTTGAAAACAACATTAATGATTTTAAATTGACACTAGGAAACAGTTTCGCTGATAGTATTTCGAATGCCAAAACTACAACGATTCAAGGATCCGTTGCCTTAGAAGTTCAAGATGAAAATGATCCACATTCAAATTATATTTTGACATGCTTTCATGTAGTCAAACACTCAAATCATACTTGGCAAGGGCAATTAGCGAGTGATGAAAGTGAAAATAGGATAATTTTTGGTTCTGGGCGTCAGCCTAATGGAACTATAGTAAAAGCTTACAGATCTAATATATGGGAATGTGCGCTAATTAAACTCGACACAGAACTTGAACTTGCGACTCTTGAAAGCCTAATCAAAGTTAGGATTAAAGGTTACAAGATTTTGGACGACTCAAGCATCATAAATAAAAATGCTTACATGTACAGTAGAGTAAAGAGTTCAAATCAGAAAGCAGAAATCCTGAGTCATGCATCTACGATTGAAATTGATTTTGAAGATGGACCATTTCAAATGTATGATCTGATTAAAGTGTGGAATACAAAAAGTCAATTACCGATTCAGGAATATGGAGATTCGGGAAATCTGCTTTACGATCAAAACGGCTATGCTTTAGGAATTGTATTTGCCAAATCCAACCAATTCACCTACGCAATGGACATTAATTTCCCATTAAAATATTTCCACATTAAAATAAAAACATCATGAAAGAATTTAAATTTTTTGCTATCAATCTTTACCTTATAATAGGATTGGTTGAATTTTCATTTTCTCAAAAGTTAGTTTTGAAAATTTCCGGTGATAGCTCATCTATTGAAATTGACGAAGAACTTACAATGATGAATGATTATTCAGGTGATGCTCCACATATGTTTGATAGATTTGGCAACTTAGTTACGCTAAAGAAAACTATCATTACAGTTCCTGAAAATTGGAGTGAACTCGATTTAACTTTTAAAATTAAGGAAAATTATGAAAAAGATGAGAAAGAAAAAACACCTGTCATAAATGACAAAAATGAAATTTCCTTTTCACAATTAGCAGATAATGTTAGCTCAGTATCTTTACTTATTTCAAATACTATGGGGACTATTAGTAATGGTGATTTCAAATTTAAATTGAAATCTGAAGAAGTCACATTAAATTTTGAATCCAAGGAATTCTCTCCTTTTCCATTTCCAATTTTCTCTTATACGTTTGAAAAAACAGATATCAATAAAAATCATAGAATATTATTAATAGATGGAACTCCAAGACCATATTCAAATAGAGGATTTAGTCTGAAGAAATTTGAGACTTTCGACAATGACTCTATAAATTTGAAACACTCAAAAGCACTAGTCTCTGGCAGAAGCCTAAGTGTATTTACCAAAAACATAAGCTTACTGAATTTGGAATACATAAGGATTGCTGTAAACGGCATCAATTACACCTATAATGCCGGGATTACTTATCTTTTTGATGGCACCTTTGCGCTAGATTCTGAGGAAGAAATAAAAAAGACCGCGAAGACTACTGCATTATCTAAAACTGAACAAGAAACAAAAAATAAAATTAACCAAGATTATTTTGCCTTGGTCTTAGAAGATCTAAAAAAAATAAATGAACTAACAATAGAGGATTATCAGACATTGCAACAATACCAATCTATTCTGCTTGATTCTGCCAAAAGAAAACGTTTGGATGTAATATCACTCAATATGGTTAGCCAAATTGTCTCTTTTACTCCTAACTACTTAAATATAACCAGTTTCCCTCTAACAATCCCAAATAGTGATGAAGTTGAAATTTCCACTGAGGTAAAATACAAAGGTGGCCTACCTAACTCCGTGTCATCAGGAACATTTAAAACCACAGGTGCACTCTCAGTTAATGTCGGGTCTGCAATATATTTTACAGGATTGAAAAACAACGATATTTATACTGAGCCACTTAAAGTTGATAATCAGCCTGATGAATTAAGGGCAGTGATTGATGAAGATGATCAATTATCGGTTGGCGTTGGCATTAATTCTGAAATTACATATCGAACAGGTTCAATATTTAGACCATCGGTCAGCATAGGTTTTTTTATTCCTTTTGAGGAGCAGATTACTCCATTTTTTGCCATCGGTCCGGGAATTTCAATTATTGATAGCAAAGTAAGTTTAAGCCTTTCTTATGGATTTGCTTTTGGTAAAATCAATAGTATAAAAGAAAAGTATAGAGATATTGATCTTACTAATCTAGGCAGTAGCTTGTCTAATACCGATCTTATTCAGGGAGTTTGGTCTAGAAGCTGGTATTTAGGGATTGGTGTTGGATTTAATATGAACTCTGAAAAATAAGATGATGAATTCGACGAATATTCTCTGCCTAATCCTAAGGAAACATAACCTAGAACAACTTCTGAAATTATCATGTCTGAAAACGACTTAGAGTTTAAAAAATTTGAGCTTGATCAAAAAATTAAGTTCGAGGAGATTGAGATTCGGAAAAAAGAACTGGATTTAAAGCTGAAAGAACAAAGGAAAATTTCGGCAGCCACAATTCCATTGATTTTAGGCATTTTAACTATTGGATATAGCGCCTTTTCGCTGTTTCATCAAAATAAATCTAATATTGAATTAGAGGATAAGAAATTCATTTCTTCTTTGATTGCAAAAGCAATTGAAGAAAAAACCTACTTAGAATTTTCTGAAAAAATTGAAGCTTTAAATTATTTGGGCATAATTTCAATTGATTCGAACAAATTAGCAAAACTTAAAAAAGCTCGCTTTGTAAGCGAAGAAATTTCGATTGGGGAAGTTGATTCTTCTCTTTTCAACATGACCAAAGACTTTGGTGGTGAAGAAGGAATGGTAAAAATATTCCCTAACTATGGAAGTAAAATAAATCTTCCCTTCAAAGAAAGTAGCGAACCAATCAAATGGATGATTGTAGCAGGAGGTGATAAAAATTTGGACGGGGCCCAGTTTGAATTTGGGAAAGCGAAGAAAACAGGATTTAATAAAGTTGACATTTGGCTTAAGGAAAATTCATATAGAACGGTTATTGGCTCCTACAATTCCTACCAATCAGCAGTTGAAGATCTTTTTATTGTCAGAGAAAGTATAAACAAAACGGCATACATTGTCCGTTCAAACTCTTGGTGCAAAGATTTTGAAGTTGATTCTGTTAGAAAAATTAAGATTTGTACATGAAGTCCACAATTCTCCCTTTCAATAATCTTAATACTTTTGTTCCTATTCCTACCGCACCTGTGAAGGTGATAGGGGTTCCGATGCTAATATCGAGTTTTTGCGAGATTTTTGATCCCTCTCTGAGATTTGTTAGCATTGTTAATGACTTGATGTAATTTGTCAGCCCCGAAACTCGGTCAAGGCTAATCTGAACATGATGGAGTTTTTTTTAACGTCTTGAAGTATCGCCTATTTGAACGTATGCATCCGACCACCCCATATTGATGGAGAAATCCTGAATAGGTAACGTTGCAGGATGAAAAAGATACCCAACAAAGAATATTATTCTCTGTATTGTAAATGGCAGCAATCCGGCAAAAACAAGGGAGTCTCTTCTGACTGACTCCGACTCTAATTAGAAAAGCACGCTGAATAACTGATATTTCTTTTTAAACTGTATATAGTTTAGGCGCAATCAACAAAAAAAGCACGAAATATTAAGTATATACCTATCACACAAGAATTTTGGCTATTTCGAAAAAAGGTTAACAACTATATGATGCATATTTACTTCAACAGAATTTCGTTTATGAGCAATTTTAAACCTTTTTAATTCTGAGTATGGTATATGGGTATTTTCTGTTAAGCTCTTGAGAGGATATTTAAAAGTGTGGGATCTTACAAAATCTCGATATCTATTGTAAAATGAATCAAAATTTGGAGCATTGGCATACACGATTATATAATTGTTTTTGAGACCGTGGGCATCATAGGTGAATATTTTATCTAAATGTAATATGATATAGCCCCTATCGACTGAAGTAAGATTTAACGCTTCAATAATAGAAATGGGATTATGGTTTATATCCTCAATAAAAATATCAATTTCACCTGCTGACTAACCTGTTTGTGTTTTGCTTCTTCTGGTTTGATCTTTAAGGAGATAACCAGCGGTTTCTAATAAATTGGCAATAAGGGTATTTCTGTCATCCTCAGAATAGTTTCCATAATATGCTCGCATGCTTTGTAGCATTAGGCAGCATCTTATAATCACGTCATCCATTTGAACCGCTGACGGTTTTGATAGTATTTCGAAAACCTTGAAGAGCTTTGCCTGCTCATCTAAGTCAGTAAACTGCAAAAGGAGACTATCAACTGTATCTTCGCTTACTGGTGAGAATAATTTAACCAATTCGCTTTTTAAGGATTGATCATCTGCTTTTTTTTTTACGTCTTCCGAAGATAGTGTTAACAATTTTTTAAGAAAGTCGGCTTCAGGGCTAAGTTGATTGAGTTCGATTAAACGTGCAGAAATCCTTGATTTATCTGCCGAAAAATTCAAGGTGAAAAACGGATCAAAAAAAGCATTATTGAGTTTTGTAAGAAAGTCGCCAGAAAGTCTGCTAACCTGTAATCTGTTTTTTATTTCTTGATTTTGAACTAAAGAAAATTGATAAAATAGGTTTGATAATTCGACCCTATAGTCAAGCCAGGTCTTAGGATTTTGTCCTGATATGTTCACCAATCCCTGAAGTACTCTATAAAACCCAACATAGAAAGGCCCATCTTTAAAATTGAATGAAAATGCTTCCATCTTGAAAAATAGAACGCCAATCTCTTTCAATCCATTGGCCAATGAATCTGTGACATTCTTTAGAATATCTATCGTGAGTGATATTATTTTACTGAATATGCTGGCATCCACCCGGTTTTCTATCATCTTGCTGGCAGACATAAAATTTGTGTTGCTTTTTTCAAGAGAGTAGATAGACGATGCCTGATCTAAAGAGAGTAATCCTTTTTGCATGTTCATCAAACCTAAATGGAAAGATGCCTCCGCTGTTAACTCTGCTTCATCATTTGAAAGATAGTTTGTAAAGATATCCTCAATTTCTTTTCCACTGTGTTCGCATAGGAAGTAGAGTGATTTAATTCTTTTTACATTCAAAAACAAGTTGTCATCAGACCAATTGTCAATTAGCATATTGAGCGCCTGTCTAGAATTAATGGTATCTAGAAATACCAAATCCATGAGACGATCAAGTGCAAGCCCCTTAACGTATGTGTTCTCTGTTTGATCTGAAATAATCCCTGCAAGAAATCCATTCAACTGCTGTGTTGGTATCCCTTGAATTTCTGGAAAGAAATTTCCAGAGAAAAACTCTATTCTTTCAGGGACAGACTTTGAAATATATTTTTGCAGACTATCCGCCATTAGAATATAAAAGTTTGGGCAGGGAATACGTTTTGGCGAGTTACCGTATTTTCAAGACTACGCTCTGCGGTACCGATTAAGATCTGTAATTTATCGCCGAAACGACTTTCAATTTCTTTTATTAGTGTGGACAAGCCTTCTAGGTAATTTTTATCACCTTCTTCCTTGCCCGGGCTATCAATTATCAAGAGGCGGGAATGCCGTCCATAATTGTGTTCTATGTCTAATTGTATCAGGCTAAGGTAAAAAGCAAGTTTGGCGCGTAGCTGCTCGCCTTCGGCTATTTCAGAAAAGGAAAGAAAATCTCCATCCTGTTTGTATTTAATATCAAAGCGGTCATTAATTCTGATTTCTGATATTTTTAATCCAAGCGCCTGCACTTCGTTGGTCATTAGGTCTGCTAATTTTTTAAGCACCGACTGTCCATCTTCGTAGCGTATTCTGTTCAATTCAGAAATTGCTTTTATCAGAAGCTTGATTTTTTGTTCAACTTTAGGATCGCCAATTTTTTCCGGTGATTCATTCAACTGCTTAATTCTAAAAGTGACTACTGCTTTTTTCTCGATGAGATCATTTCTTTCTGAATCTCTCGGCCTGATTTTCTTTCGTTCTTCTGCAATAGTCTTCTGCAATTCTTCCAATCGCTCATTCATTACAACGCTATCTTGTAATCCGCCATGCTCTTGTTCCAATTTTATGATATCGCCATATAGAGCATTAGATTTTTCTCTCAGTTCTTCGAATTCTTTTTCAAATTCTTTGATACCTCTTTTGAAATTTTCTTGTACGATGACAAGCCCTTCCAGCTTAGCAGTTAAGTTTGCGGTGTCAACCTCGTGTTCATCATTGGAGATGTCATCCCTACATAGCGCACATTGGTGTGTGTGTGCTGCATTTTGTTTTTTTTCTTTGGTTACTGTATGGCTACAGCTTGGACAGGTCTTTACATCAAGGTTGGAGAAAAACACTCCAATTTCCAGATATTCCTTTATGTCTGTGCGCTGTTTTTCAACCCTTAAGAACTCCTTTCGTAATCTTTTAACTTCTTCATCCACAAATTGTTTACGGCCCTCGACCCGGATTTTTTCATTTCTGGCAGTTTGGATCGAGCTGTTCAAAGTCATTATTCTAGTGCTTTCAGTAGCTACTGTCTTAACTAGAGAATCATATTCCAATAACAATGGAGCAGTATTCAAGCTTTGGTTCTCAGCAATAACTAATTTAGAATACTTCTCATTCAATCCAGCCAGTTCAGTCCCTAGTTCACTTTTTTTGGTGTCAATATCAACAGTTTCTCTCGATGCATAAGATTGTTGTTTGCCTTTAAGGTGCTGCATCTTGTCTCTGGCAACGGAAAGTTTATTAATTGGTGAGGTCAGGTGTAAGCCTAGCAACATTTGAAAAACCTTGGTGCCCTGGGCACCATACATGAGATCCCCAGAATCCTTTGATTCCAAAAAGATGGATTTAAAATAGGTTTGCCAACTGGCCCCGGCTTCGAGCAGATCGTCATTGTCCTTAACTGATGACTTTTGTGTCCAGCGAAGTGAGTAATAGTCGAACTGGTGAAAGAAAAAATCTTGAAGCTGCGATTGAAAGTCCTCTTTTGATGTTGAAGAGAATAATTTTTCCTGTTCGTGCTCACTCTCATTCGGGTAAGTCCTAAATTCTTTGTTAAAAAGAGCAGCTTGGATGCTCTTTTTTTCTCTGTTGATGTAAACAGTGTATTTCTTCTCATTGATGCTGAATACCAGCAAAATATGTTTGATCCATTTTGATATATTGGATTTTAAGCTATCCTGTCCGGTCAGGGCAAATTTAATGATCTTGAAAATGCTCGATTTTCCTTTCAGGTTGTCGGCAACCCACATATTTACCCCTGAATAAATTTCCTGAGTGTAGTCTATTTCCTGATTAGAATATTCCTGTTGTTCATCAGTAATCTTTCTTCCAGAAAAAGCTACGTAATTGATCTCCAGCCTTTTTCCAGTTGACAATGGCGTGTCCATGGTCAATTCAGTATCTAAATCCAATATCTCCTTTATCTCTGCCGCAGTAAAAACATCATCAAATTCTTTTTGAAGACTTTTTATAAAGTTGTCGTAATCAAATTTCATAATCGCTCATTAAACATTTTGTTGTACTCATTTTCTACAGTCTCGGAAATTTCACCTATGAAGTTCTTAAAGGAAGCATTCTTATATTCTTCAATTTTATACTGTGATACTTTGAGCTGCGAACCAGAAAGGTTGCCGAAGTATTTCTTAATTAGTTGGCATCTTTTGACATACCAGTCAAGTGCTGGCAGACTACTCATCGCAGAGGTAACTTTATTGATTGCAAGTTTGGTGACGTAGTACTGTTTTTCGATGGTTTTGAGATCCATCCTTTTTTTGCTGGTGAAATCAATAAAATTGATGCTCTTTAGAAATCCAATAACATCATCAATATCTTCATAGGCTCCAAAAAAGAAACGTTCCATTTCCATTCTCCTTAACTGTGGTTCTGAAGTATTGAATATCAATTTTACTATGACTTTAATTTCCTGTTGTTTAGATGGCTCCCTGACTGCCAGTGCCAATAACTCGTAGGCCAGATAATCTGGATTTCTTATTAAGAAATCTATTTTTTGGACTCTAACTTCGCTTTTGAATACTTTTCTGTAGTCGGGATGTTCAGGAGAAGAGTAATCATCACTGAAATAATAAAGAATTAAAAAAATTCTTAGTCTGTCTTTATAACTGCGTATCTGTTCTTCCAAATTCATTTAGTGTTCGGGTTAAAAATTATTTTTCAAACAGCAACATGAAAAATTTTTGCACAAGGGTGCCAATTTAAATGTATTACAGGTCTAGTTTGATAAATTGACAATAAATCAAACTTAATCAAAATAAAATACTTTTGGTTGATCTTTATTTGCAGAACCCAATTGGGATAAATCTTTAAATCGATTACAAACTAATTCGATGTTTTGACAGCTTTGGGTACAAAAGCTCACTAAAAAGGTAGCTTTTTCATTTTTACGAAACTTTTCCAAAGTTCAAACTTTTCCAAAGTTCTTCAGTTCGATTTGACTATCAATTATCACCACCAAAACCCAAAAATCTATGTAATCTGAAAGTTAAACTTTCAGATTACATGAATTTATAGTATACTTCATGCAAATTGAAAGTCAATCCATTAGCATGATCCAAAGAATCCTCGAAGAAAAACTCATCCAAAGCTTGCAAACCATGCCTGTGGTGGTTATTCTTGGGCCAAGGCAAGTAGGGAAAACCACGTTGGCTTTGGAGCTGGCAAAATCTGCTGTGGAGAAACCTATCCACTACTTGGATTTGGAGTTAAATTCTGACTTGGCCAAGCTGGATGATGCAGAGAGCTACCTGAGACGCTTCGAAAACCAGCTTTTAGTAATTGACGAAGTCCAACGGAAACCTGAGCTCTTCCCTGTATTACGCGCTTTGGTGGATTTGCGAAAGCGAAACGGAGAACGAGCCGGGCATTTTCTGCTTTTAGGTTCTGCCTCCCGAGATCTGTTGCAACAGTCATCAGAAACTCTTGCCGGAAGGATAAGGTATTTGGAACTGAGCCCATTTTCAGTTCCAGAACTTTCTCAAAACGATCCCTTAGGCTTCAATTTGGAGAAATTATGGTTTCGGGGAGGATTTCCAGACAGCTACTTGGCAGAGTCCGAATCTGAAAGTCAAAATTGGAGGCGGGACTTTATTTCCACTTATGTCGAAAAGGACATTCCGCTGTTTGGGCCGTCGGTTCCAGCCACTCGAATGAAGCGTTTTTGGTCTATGCTGGCACATTATCACGGACAACAAGTCGTACTGACCGAAATAGGCAAAAGTCTGGAAGTCAGTCATACGACTGCCCGGACGTATCTGGATATTTTGCAGGATTTCTTTATGGTCAGACAGGTGCATCCTTGGTCTGGCAATACAAAAAAAAGACTGGTCAAAACTCCAAAAGTGTACATTCGAGATACCGGCTTATTACATAGCCTCTTGAATATCTCTTCTTTCGATCAGCTGCTGGGACATCCTGCCGTGGGAGCGAGTTGGGAAGGCTTTGTGATGGAAAATATCCTAAACCAATTGTCCCCAAACTGGACGGCGAGCTACTATCGTTCAAGCAATCAAGCAGAGATCAACCTAGTCCTAGAACATGGATCTAAGGAAGTCTGGGGAGTAGAAATCAAAAAATCCAGTGCCCCGACGATCAGTTCAGGATTTCACCGTGCCTGTGAGGACATTGGTGCTACTAAAAAATATGTAGTCTATTCCGGATCCGATCGGTTTCCAATGCGGGGAGATATAGAAGTGGTCGGACTGATTGAGTTTTTGGGGATGATTTCTGGAGTGGTATAAAAGAAATTGCATGGCTCAAATACTAAGTCTTGAAGTTCTATTTTCAACTCTTCCAAAGTTTAAAACTTTGGAAGAGTTTTAAGTTCGGCTCGACTATCAATTATCACTAAACATCTTCCATAAACCCTAAAAACCATGTAATCTGAAAGTTTGACTTTCAAATTACATGGTTTTGCTACTTTGGAACATCTAGCCGCTTAGGATTTTGGCTCTTTTTTGACTTAATATTCAGCAGCGGGAGATTCATTGAGTGCATTCGTTTCTTGAGAGAAAACCACTTCCTGATCTGAAGTCAAGATCGTGATCAATTCGACTCCCAATACATTCTCCAATTTGCAGATGGTCTCCAACTTAAAATTCTCCTCTCCCCTCACATATTTACTTACCTGCTGAGGAGACACTCCCAACTCCTTGGCCAATCGGGCTTTGTTCCAACCCAAATTGTCCAGTGCATCCAAGATACTGAATGCAATATCAGATGATTTTCCCAACCAATCTTTGTTGGCTTTTCTCCAGACCACTTTCTCCATCCAGTTTTCTGGGGATTGGATACTAAATGATTTAATAGATTTCTTTGGCATCATTATATTTCAACTATCTAAATAGACTATTTTGCCTTCCATATTTTTTTGCTTCAAAAAATCCACAACAGCTTCAATCTTATGCTTTTCTAATTTCGTGTGAGGTCTGTTATCCATAGAGTTAGTGAGCTTAATTGCACCTCCTGAGATGACGAATTCATCACCATATCTTACCGCATATATCCTTAAATAGATTTTTCACTCCTCACCTTTGGCCTTGAGCTTTTGAAAATCATACTCATTCCCAAATTCAGAATTATTCAAAGGCTTAAACAAATGACCTAATTCTTCTGATAGGGCAGCAGTCATTAGCACTTAAAATAGGTGATCTGCTAGGGATATTGTCTCCCGAACCAACTTCCCTACACTTTTGGAGCTGTAAAATCGGTAGTAATCTTTTTTAAAATGCAACGAAGAAAGACCTTAACCATTCTGGATCATTCCACTCAGATCGAAGTTTTGAAAATGCATTCTGAGAAAACTCACTCTCATTTTTCGCTTCGCCTTCAAATTGAGTTGCAAATAATTTCCCATTTGGGCCTCGCAATTCAAAAATACAGATTACATCCATATTAACCTACAGGTTTACTTTCTTCATCATTCTTGACTTTGGGAAAATTTAAACAATCTTCAAACACGGGCAATACTCGCCTAATTCACAGCCTTCAGGATTGCCGGTACAATAGTCAAAGCCAAAAAAACCGTACTGTGAGATCATCACAGGCTTTAGTAAAATATCCAACAATAACTCATATCGCATTGGCTGTGGGAGATCATCTGGAAAATCAACAAAAAGACTCCAAGAACTCATCATCTTGATAAAGGCTACGGTGACCTGAGTTAATTGGTCCTCGCTGAGTCGATCCTTAGGAGGAAAATTTTCCCGCTTCAATCCGCAATAGACTTCAAATATAGGTTCACGATCGCAGTTCAAAAACCTTTCAGATTCTTCAAGTTCTTGCTCTAAGTCCAATTCAGGCCTAGTATTGCCTGATTTTTTGAAATAATCCTCCGGACAGTACGCAGAGGCAATATCCTCCAGCAAAAAGTTAATATAAGCCTGCATATCTAGTTCAGTTTAGATGGTTGAAAAATAATTGACTACCTCAAATTAATCAAATACGCGCAAAAATTCCATCATCACAAAAAACATACTTGTACAACATTTCGTACAACTTATTAACTTTGTGAAAAACCTACATATTTATGGATGTTACTACTTACTCTAATTTTCGTCAGAATCTGAAGGCTCATTTGGATGATGTCGTCAATGATCAAAAGCCACTCTACGTCACCCGAGCTAACGGAGAAGACGTCGTAGTCTTATCTAAGTCTGACTACGAAGGCTTGCAGGAAACATATTACCTGATGAGTAGCCCGAAAAATGCAGAGAGATTGCTCGAAGTCCTTGAGCAAGCCAATAAAGGACTAGGAGTAAAAAGGGATTTAATTGAACCATAAACCTCTACTTTGATGGATGTTATTTTTTATCCAAATGGTTGGAGTGATTATCAATACTGGCTCGAGGCAGATCTTAAGCTGCTAAAAAAAATCAATACATTGATAAAGGAATGTCAGAGAACTCCTTTCACAGGAATAGGCAAGCCTGAGCCACTCAAAAATGAATTGTCAGGCTGGTGGTCCCGAAGAATTGACCGGGAACATCGACTGGTCTATAGAGTAAAGGACGAAGCATTAGAAATCGCGCAGTGTAGGCATCATTATTAAAAATCATCCTTATGCCATTTTTTTCTCCACTTCCACTTTAAGTGGTTTTAGATGTCTAGTGATAATTGACCAAATTATTGAGTCGTCAATATTGTCATAGGAATGTATTAACCTATTTCTCAAACTGATTATTCTTGATGCATTTTCGAACTGATTCGTTGCTGATTCTTTTAGGAATTTATTGACTGCGTCACCAATAATACCCAAATGTCTTTCAAGTGCACCTTTTGTCTTTAAGTCCTTTTGATATTAAATAAATGACTTTATTTCCGACATAAAGTCCTCAATCAGATTAATCGAGCTGGATATGTCAGACAAAAACTTTTTCTCTTTCTCCGTCATAAATCAATTTTTTTGTCCGATTTATAGTTGATTTAAGATAGGGATTACGAATTGAGTCATCTGTCAATAAGTCCACCTTTCTATTAAAAAGTTCTTCAAGTTTATCCCATAGCGAAAGTAAAGCTTCGCCACGATCAGCGGGATTTTCAATGTTTAATTTTACAATAATATCAATGTCACTAGAAATAGGATCAAAATGATCAGTAATAGATGAGCCAAAGCCATAGATTTTATCAACATTATGCGAACGACATAAGTCAACAAAATCGGTGTGTCTTTCTTTTATTAAGGAAAATAAGTCCATTTTCAAATATACTCAATTTCAGTCTCTTATTTTCTTAAGGTTGGTGGTCCCGAAGAATTGACCGTAAACATAGACTGGTCTATCGAGAAAAGGACAAAGCATTAGAAATAGCGCAGTGTAGGCATCATTATTAAAGAAAAATGAGCTCCTTGTGGAGCTTATTAATTCACTGAAATTTCTAAAACAAATATTATTAAAGATTATCGATAAGTTTAGAATTTTGAGTTTCAATCTTTTCAAAATGAGCTTTTAGAAGTTCATTCTCTGCTTCATAAAACTTAACTTTTTCTACTATTTCGTAATTTACAGGCGCACCATTTATCCTTAAAATATGTGAACTAGAAGTATTGTACATTTCTAGTAGGCCCACCTTTGCAACGCTAATTAACGTCCATTTATAATCCCTTAGATCTTCTCTTCTGGGATATTAAGGAATACGTTCTAGATTTGCGCCCTTAACTATTTCTGGGGCATTGTCAATTATATGCTTCTTTAATTTTAAAAGTTGCTCTTCAGTCAACGACATAACAAATCTTCTATTAGATGTGAAATCAATTTTACCTTAAACTTAATTAATAATACTTAAATATCTTATCTAATTTCAGATAATTGGGGTAAAAAAACAAAATGGAGTCCTTTTGAGACCCCATTTTATATTTTCAATTCTAAATTCCTCCCCCTTTAATCTCCCCTCAAAATCTCCATCGGTGGCTGATTGATAATCTTACGGCCATTGAGCCAGCCCAACACTATCGTCAAAACAGTGATCGACAGATATAGCATAGCTGCTTCAAACCAAGCTCCTCTGAATGGGATATTAAACACAAACTCACTCAGCAGCCAAGTTGCCCCAAAGGATAAAATGATCCCTGAAAGCGAAGCTAAACTTCCTAAGAAGAAGTATTCCAGCGTATTAATCTTACTTACGATAGCCGAGCTTGCTCCTAAGGTTCGTAGCAAAATACTCTCTCGCATCCGCTGATATTTGCTAATAATTAACGAACTGATCAATACCAAAATCCCTGTTGCAATGCTGAAAAAGGCCATAAACTGAATCACGAAGCTGATTTTGCCTAGTATCTCTTCCAGCGTCTCCACGATAGTTCCCAGATTGATAATGGAGATATTCGGGAACTCCCTTACTATCTCAGCCTGTACATCGGCAGCTTCACGGTCATTCTTTGTTTTAGTGATCAGCACATGGAATTTCGGTGCCTGATCCAATACTCCTTCCGGAAAGAGCACCAAGAAATTGGTAGAAACCTGATTGAACTTCACGTCCCGAAAACTTCCAATGAAAGCTTTGATCGGCCTTCCCTGCACATTAAACTCAATCTCATCCCCTATTGCCAAGCCATTTCCTGTGGCAAACCCTTTTTCGAAAGAGACAAAAATAGTGTCACCTCTGGTGCCCATCGGAATCAATTCACCATCTGCCAGTGTCTCTGAGGAAATGAGCGTGTCCCGATATGTCACACGGAACTCACGATTGTACAGGAAGCGAGAGTAATTTTCTTCGTCCGAAAGCTCCTCATTTTCCTTTTTATCCACTCCATTGATTTCATTCAGCAGCAAAGTTACTATAGGCACTTCCTGCATGATTGGAAGGTTTCTTGATTCAATTTTCGCTTTCACATCTTGGAGTTGAGCCGTTTGAATATCAAATAGCAGCATATTTGGCTGATCTTCTTTGTCTGCAAACTTGGCTTCTTCAAGCAATTGATTTTGGAGAAAAAAGAGTGTAGAAATCATAGCGGTTCCCAAACCGATGGTCGCGATCAAAGAAACTGTCTGGTTATTTGGCCGGTATAAATTCGCCAAGGATTGACGTAAGGTATAAGTGAAAGAAATAGGTAAAAATCGCCTGACTGCCCAGATAATCGCCTGAGCTACACCCCATAAAATTCCGAACGCAAAAACCACAAATCCTGTAAAGCCAAAAGCGAAATCAACTCGATCCAATAGATAGAAACTAAATCCCCAGATAAAAGCCAGAATCCCTAAAATTACCAACCAGCGTAATGGATCCTTGAGCAAAGTGGAATCGCCAGTTTCTGGTCTCAATGTCGCCATTGGTGACACATTTCTCACTTTCAACAGAGGCAAAAGCGCAAACAATACTGACACAAATAAGCCTGTGACAACACCAAAACCTACCGACAGCCAAGAGATAGAAAAGGAAACTTCAACCGGAAGAAAATCTGCGAAAACAGCAGGCAGCACAAATTGAAGTAGTGTTCCTAGAAAAGCGCCAAGTATCGCTCCGACAAAGCCCATAATGATGATCTCCGTAAGATAAATCAGCAAGACATCTCTGGAAGAAACACCCAGACAACGTAAGACAGCTACTGAAGACAACTTTTCCTTCACAAAAACATTCACTGCACTCGCCACTCCCACACAGCCAAGAAGCAATGCGATAAAAGCAACCAAGCTCAGGAAGTTAGAAAGATTGGCAAATGAGCGACCAGTGGATCGCTTTCTGTCCTCCACAGTATCCGCGTCCACACGCTCTTCTTCCCATTGATCCTCGTATGGCTTAATTAACGCCTCTACATCAGTTCCCGGCTCAAACTGAAAATATCGGCTATACTCCACACGACTACCATACTGTATCAAACCAGTTTCCTCCAAATAAGCCTTTGGTATATAAACTGCAGGAGCTACGGATGCTGTAATCCCTGTTTGCCCAGGCACTTTTTGCAATTCTCCCACTACTTCGAAAAGCACCTCACCCACTTTGATCTGGTCTCCAACTTCCGCATTGAACTGAGCCATCAGCGTCTTTTCTACCAAGGCCTTTTTTCCTCCTGAGCGAAAATCCGCATCTCCCGAAGCAGGAATTGTTTCAAAAAAACCATAGAATGGAAATGCTCCTTCGAGCGCTCGAACCTGAGTAAGCCGACTGGCTCCAGTCTTAGGATAAGCAACCATACTCGCAAAATTCACTTCGGAAGCCATTTGCGTAGCCGCGCTATCTATCGTCTGATCGCCTACTGGCTTGTTGTTTTCAAGTACCAAATCAGCTCCTAAAAGCTCTTTGGCCTGATTGTCAATGTCTGCTGTGAGATTTTCTCCAAATGAACTAATTGCTACCAAAGCTGCAATTCCGACCACTATGGAAGAAACGAAAAGCAACAGTCGAGAGATGTTTTTTCGGAAATCCCGAAAAGCCATCTTAAAAATCCATCCGTAATCAGGCATTTGCATCCTCCTGTATTTTTCCACCCTTAATATGAATGATGCGTTGAGTTTTGGCTGCCAGTTCCAAATCATGCGTAACCAAAACCAGTGTAGTTCCCTCTTCTTTATTGAGGTCAAAAATCAATTTCTCTATCATTTCCCCAGTTTCTGTATCCAGATTTCCCGTTGGTTCGTCAGCGAAAAGAATTTTTGGCTCATTGGCAAAAGCTCTGGCTATCGAAACCCGCTGCTGCTCTCCACCGGAAAGTTGTGTAGGATAATGAGTGCCTCTGTCTCCAAGTCCTACTTTATTGAGAAGTTCCTGCGCTTTTTGACGTGCATCTTTTCTCTTTTTCAGCTCCAGCGGAACCATTACATTTTCTAAAGCGGTCAGTGTAGGCAGAAGTTGAAAATTCTGAAAAATAAAGCCTACGCTCTGATTTCTAACCGCAGCTCGCTGATCTTCCGAAAGCTTCTCCAGCGACTTACCGTCCAACACAACGCTACCTGTAGAGCCGGAATCTAATCCGGCACAAAGTCCGAGAAGAGTCGTCTTACCACTGCCTGATGGGCCAACTATGGAGATGGTTTCGCCTGATTTAATATCAAATGTAACTTCGTCTAAGACAGTCAGTTTTCTGCTGCCACTAGTATAAACCTTGCTTAGGTTTGAAACTGATAAAATATTCATGTATTGTACTTGGGTGGGAGATGGATTTGATAAATGCTTAACGGCAAACCCTTATTATTGTTGATGGAAGATAGCAATCCCGCTACAAACCAGCAAATCACTTTGTGTCGGTTGTAAAAACATCCTTCTTCAAGATGTTCAACCTCTTTTTTCTCCATTCAAAATTTTCACAAAACAGATGGACGTTAATTTTATTTAAAATTAATCTAAATAAAATGAGGTGATTTCAGATCCGCTCCCTATTTTTGCCTTATCAATAATCAATCTTAATAAAATTATGAAGGGAGTTTTTACCTGTTTTGCACTATACTTCATCAGTATTTTGAGTGCTTATAGCCAATCCAATTATGAACTTCGTGGCTCAATTTCTACTAGTGGAGGAGAACCTTTGATCGGAGCAAGCATCCAAGTTGCTGGAACTTCATTTGGCGCTGTCACAGATATCGAAGGCAGCTATTCATTGGTTTTTGACAAGCCGGGAGAGCATCAGTTGAAATTATCATTCATTGGATTCATTCCTGTCAATGAAAAAATAAACATCAATAAGCCTGTATTCACAAGAAATTTCCAATTGGAAGAGGAGACTTCGAGCTTGCAGGAAGTGGAGATTGTAGGTAGAAAAGAAGAAGGCTATAAAAACACCTCAACTTTCATCGGCAGCAAAACACAAACGAACATCAAAGATCTGCCCCAGTCAGTTTCGTATGTGACCAAAGAATTGATTTTGGATCAGGGACTAATGCGCGTAGGCGAAACGGTGAAGAACTTCTCCGGGGTAAGTCAATTTACCTTCTATGATGACATCACCATCCGTGGCTTCCGCATCAACGGAGGTAGCAATACGCAATTGGTAAACGGAATGCGCTCTACTTCAGGCTTCTGGAAACAGCCTTTGATCAATTATTTGGAGCGAGTAGAAGTACTGAAAGGCCCATCTTCCGCACTTTTTGGCAATGCCAGTCCTGGTGGCGTAGTGAATAGAGTAACTAAAAAGCCACTTGACATCAATAGAAACAGTATGAGTTTCTCTGTTGGAAGTTTTAATAATTTCAGAGGATTGGCCGATTTCACAGGCCCTGCAAACAAGTCAAAAACCTTGCTTTATAGATTAAATCTTGGATACGAGGACGCGCAGAATTTCAGAGATCTTCAATTTGACAAAAACATCGTGGTAGCTCCATCATTATCATTCATCGCATCCGAAAAGACTCGCGTGAATTTAGATTTGGTATTTAATAATTCAAGCAGCCGACTGGACAGAGGCCAATCTACTTTTGAGAATGATCTCTATTCCACACCTACCTCCAGATCACTGAATACCGCGAATGACTATTTGAAAGAGCAGACTTACACGATCACCACTTCGCTGAATCATCAGATCAACAAGGATATAAGCTTCAACGCCTCCTACATGAAGACAGGATATAATGAAGATCTCACTGAGCATAGATCTTCAAATAGCTATGCTTTAGATGGCGATGGAAATACAATTGGCACCATGGTAGGGCGACAAGTATTCATCAGAAAAAGAACCCGATTTGTGGACAACCTTTCTGCTTATTTTAATATTCAGAAAACTACAGGAAAACTAACCCATAAACTGGTTCTTGGCTATGATTATGCCCAAGAAACGTTACCAGCCGGTGGCTCACAATTGACTGCCAATGGCTATAAAAATGCACCAAACACAGGTTCCATTTCCAGATTCAATCCAGCAAATAAGGGTGCCTACCTTCTAGACAAAAATGGAAATCCGGTACCAAATGTTTCTCATTTTGACCTTGAGAATCCGATCAATTCTCAGACCATGCAGGATATGTCTAAATATTTCTATGCCCAGAGAAGTTTCGACCCCACACTTTATCACTTGAATGGGTTTTATGCTCAGGATCAGATCACATTAGGAAAACTCGAAGCAATGATTGGTATTAGGTATGAAGTATATACAGACTTTGAAAATTATAAAAAGGAGAATGAGGAAAAAGTGAAGCAGAACGTATTGCTTCCAAGGTTAGGTTTGGTGTTCAAAGCTAATGAGAACATGAATTTCTACGGCACTTACGTGGAAGGATACAATCCTCAAACTGCTTCCACTATATCGAATCCAAATGCAGGTGGCCCGTTTGACCCACTGATCAGCTCTATGGTAGAATTTGGAATGAAGTCTGACTGGTTCAACAAACGTCTGGAATTGACTACCGGGATTTATAAAATTGATCAAAAGAACACCTTATATCAGGTCCCGGGAGAAAATGACTTGCTAGAGCAAATTGGAAAAGAAACTGCTAAAGGGGTGGAATTTGATGTAACTGGGAGAATCCTGATGAATTGGAGTATAATGGCTTCCTATGCCTATAATGTGGCCGAAATCACAGAAAGTCCTAATGAGGAAGACCTAGGCAGACAAAAGCCAAATGCACCAAAACACCAAGGTAATCTTTGGACCAAATATGAGTTTGATCAAGGAGCCCTGACAGGTTTGGGAGTTGGGTTTGGAGCAAATTTCGTAACGGAAAGAAATCTTTCTCTCAGTGAAGCTCAAACCATTCCTGGATACAATGTCATGAACGCAGCGCTTTTTTACACCACAGGAAACGTTCGCCTTCAGCTCAACGTCAATAATCTAGCTGACAAAACCTACTGGGTAGGTGGATACGACTACTTGAGACTTTTCCCAGGTGCACCTAGAAATATTTTGGGAACAATCACTTTCTCATTCTAATCCAGAAAAGTGGCGGCGAAAAAATCTAAAAACTTACTTTGGAAGATCCACCAATGGATCGGTCTTTACGTGGGAATCGTCATTGCAGCGCTCAGTTTAACTGGCGCTGTGGCCGTTTTCATCCCTGAGATCGATGCCTTTCTAGAGCGCAAGTATGAAGTGACAGAAATCGGAGACACCTACACGCCGATGAATAAGGTGATCTCCCAAGTTCAATTGGATAATCCGGATTTTAGAATTCTTGGCGCTATGCCGCCAGCAAAAGCCAGTGATCCCCTTATATTGGACATTTTCTTCGAAGCTGATGCAAAAGACTCCGAGCGAATTCAAGTGTTCATCAATCCATACACAGGAGCAATCCTCGGACAGAAATCTCACACAAACAGCCTCTCCAATTATCTCCGCCAAATTCATGTTCGCCTGATGGATGGCTGGTGGGGCAGACAGATCGTGGGGTTGGCAGGTGTTGGGCTATTTATTCTGTGCATTACGGGATTGCTTATCTATGGGCAATTCATGAAAAACCAGCTCTTCGGCGCAATCAGACAAAAGAATCTCAGAATCCTGATGGCCGATTGGCACAAAATGGTGGGAATGGCGGCCCTGCTTTTCAATCTAATGATCGCAGGAACTGGGGCTTGGCTTGGCCTTCAACCAATTTTGATCAAAGCTTTTGATATTAAAGCTCCCAATACTTTCCTGAGAGCAGCGAAAATCTCAAGTCCTGAAACCGACATTAATCAAGAATATGATTACTGGATGGCCATAGAAGTGGCCAAATCGCAAATCCCTCAGTTCACTCCTACTCAAGTCATTCCCTCAAAAAATGGCACAAATACCATTGAGATAAAAGGTGATGTAAGTCATTTACCTTTCGAGCCGCATATTTCCAAAGTAGTATTGGATAAAACCTCCTTAGAAGTTCTGGACGTCTATGACATACGCCAACAAGAATTTTCTGATAAGTTCTATTATATGCAGGAGGGATTGCACTTTGGTAGATTTGGCGGGATATTCCTGAAAATCGCCTATGCTTTACTCGCCATTACGTCTGGTGTACTTTCGATCACTGGATTTTTCATCTATTTGATCCGGAAGAAAAAAACGGCAGAAGAAAAAGATCAAGTTAAAAAGACAATCTTCATTTATTCCATCTCTACAATTGCTCTTATTATTGGTTTGGCCCTGATCTCGGTATTTATAGGATATGCTTATGCCACCATGTTGGTGACTCCGGCAGTTTATATTTTCTTACTTGCATTTATCAGCTATCAGTTATTTCGCTTTTGGAAAAAGGAAAAATCCACAAAGGAAACGATTCATGAAAAAGCATAAACAGCTTACGGAACATTATCTATTACCCTTGAATCTCTGCTTCCTTTCATTCTTTGGGTTATTTCTGATTTATGAATTAGACAAGTTGCTCATGGTAGGATCACAGCAATCCACGGCTTCTTTCACCTTGGCAACCTGTGCCGGGACCGCGATTTTTCTTATTGGATCGGTGAAATTTAGAAATGCATATTTTCAAGGATTATGTGTTATGCTTTCTGTCATTGCTTTGGTGATTTTAAGCTATCCTTTGTAAAACTGTATTATTACCGAACCTTTTACCCAGAAAATCCTTTTGGGTATATAGTTTTACCTTTCACCCTTGCGATCACTATGCACTTCAACCCAAACCGTTTTTTCTCTTCAGTATTCGTACTCTTTTTTGGGTTGGCATTGGTTTCATGCTCAGAGAAAAAAGTCGAAACTACCCAGGCTGAAGCCATTTCAGCAAAAACTCCTGAATCGAAATCTGATGAGAAAATCATTCTTTTTTATGGAAATAGTTTGACGGCAGCATACGGAATCGATCCAGAAGATGGTTTTGCAGGCTTGACTCAACAACGAATTGACAGCCTTGGAATGAATTACAAAGTGATCAATGGCGGGCTATCAGGCGAAACTACTGCAGGTGGACTAAGCCGATTGGATTGGTTTCTGGAAGATAAGCCAGACGTATTTGTGCTGGAACTTGGAGGAAATGACGGCTTGCGTGGAATCAACCTTACTGAGACTAAAAGCAACTTGATCAAAATCATAGAAAAGGTCAGATCAAAATACCCGGACACCAAAATTATTTTGGCAGGAATGCAGATTCCTCCTAATATGGGACAGGAATATGCAAGTGAATTTACTGCCATGTATCCTGCTGTCGCAGAAGAGAAAGACGTGACTCTGATTCCTTTTCTCCTGGAAAATGTAGGCGGAATTCCTGAGCTAAATCTCCCTGACGGCATTCACCCTACCGAAGAAGGGCATCAGATTGTATTTGAGACGATATGGCCTTATATCGAGAATAAGATGTAATTGGAATTTTCTACATTATGTATGGCCGCAATTACACCAGTTGCCTAATTTTCTAAGTATATCTAGCCGCATGCTTTTATTTCAGTCCAAAATAGATCCGAAGGATTGAAACAATTCATAACCCTCGGCAGATCCGGGGGTAAAGCAAATAAAACAAAAAAGAAGCCCTGAAAGGGCGAAACTTCACAATTTCACCCTTTCAGGGCTATACGGCCGCGATTTGTTCTCTTCCCTGCATTGCGCAAAGGGTTATAAATGGTTTGGCTTCTTCGGAACTATCTATAAGGGGGGTTTTGAAATTTTATAGAAAAATCTAGTTTTGCCAAATTTTATACTGGTTCCATCTCAATACTGCTACCATTGAGGGTGAATCTACTGAAGTAGAATTTTAAGAGACAAAGAGTTATTCATCTCCTTCATTACTGAACTTGAGCTTTTAGTTTTTCCTACCAATAATCTTCCAGAGGAAACTCTAATTAAAGAATTGATTGATAATTACCGTATCATTTAATTTAATCATGAAATCAAAAAACCAGCTATTGAAATCAGAAGAAGCACTAAGTTGAAATTACCTGACTCCTTTGTTGCAGCTACTTCAGTTTTTTTTAAATATACCGCTGGTATCATCAGATAAAGGTTTTAATAAACTCAAATTAGCGAATACGCTACTAATGGATCTTGAGTAATCGAACTTTCTATATCATTTTTACAGCTTAACATTCATTTCTACTTGCCTCAATATCCTATTTATTTCCTTGATAATTTTTTTAAGCTATCTTAAAGAGTTCTTAAATCTTTTTATAAATGAGCTTTCAAATTAAATCTTCCGGAGATTCTTACGATGTTATAATTGTAGGATCTGGAGCAGGCGGCGGAATGGCCTCCAAAATCCTTTCAGAGGCCGGACTCTCAGTTGCAATAGTAGAAGCTGGCGGGGATTTTGACCCTGCCAAAGAAGCCGATCGCACCCAACTCAGGCCACCTTGGGAATCTCCACGAAGAGGAGCTGGAACTCAAATCCGTCCTTTTGGAGATTTTGACGCAGCAATTGGTGGCTGGGAAATCGAAGGAGAACCGTATACACGAAAGGACGGCTCCGAGTTCGACTGGTTCCGATCCAGAATGGTCGGCGGCAGAACCAATCACTGGGGAAGAATTTCTCTTCGCTTTGGCCCCAATGATTTTAAGAGAGCAAGCATAGACGGTTTGGGAGACGACTGGCCAATTGGCTATGACGATGTCAAGCCATACTATGATAAAGTAGATAAATTGATCGGTGTTTACGGCTCCAAAGAAGGAATTTACAATGAACCTGATGGTTTTTTCCTCCCTCCTCCCAAACCTAGACTTCACGAACTATACCTGAAAAAAGGAGCTACCAGCGCCAGCATCCCAATGATTCCGTCTAGGCTTTCCATACTCACGAGGCCAATCAATAAAGATCGTGGGGTTTGTTTTTTCTGCCGTCAATGCAACAGAGCATGTCAGGTTTACGCGGATTTCTCGGCTGGAACATGTCTTGTCCATCCAGCCATGAAGCAGGGAAAAGTAGATCTTTTCACCCACAGTATGGTTAGAAAAGTCACCACGGATGATTCTGGCAAAGCAACAGGTGTTTCTTTTGTCAATGTAAAAGACATGAAGGAATACAAACTGCAGTCCAGCGTAGTCGTACTTGGTGCATCAGCCTGTGAGACTTCACGGATCATGCTGAACTCCAAGTCAAAGACACATCCAAACGGAATCGGCAATAGCTCAGGTGTATTGGGGCATTTCCTGCATGATTCTACAGGAGCAAGCAGATCAGGAATCATCCCAGACATGATGGGACGCGAGCGCTACAATGAAGACGGCACAGGTGGAATGCACATGTACACGCCTTGGTGGCTGGATAATAAGAAACTTGATTTTGCGAGAGGCTATCACATAGAATATGGTGGGGGCATGGGCCAGCCTGGCTATGGCGCTGGCGGTAATATGGAGTCCATGAGAAAATACATCACGGATGAATTTGGCAAACCAAGTCCGAATGGTGGCTATGGTCAAGGATTGAAAAAGGACATTCGCCAAATCTATGGCTCCACTGTGGGTATGTCTGGTCGGGGAGAAAGCGTACCAAGATTTGACAACTATTGCGAAATTGATCCTGCTGTCGTAGACAAATTTGGTATTCCTGTTCTTCGATTCAATTACAAATGGACGGATCAGGAAATCAACCAAGCCAAGCACATGCAGGACACTTTTGAAGAAATCCTGACCGGATCCGGAGCACAATTATTAGGAACCAAACCTGGAGCCGATTCGCTCTATGGACTTGCCGCTCCCGGAAGAATCATTCACGAAGTTGGGACGGCCAGAATGGGCAACGACCCAAAAACCTCGGTGCTCAATTCCAATTCCCAAGCGCATGACTGCAAAAACCTATTTGTGGTGGATGCAGGATCATTTGTGTCCCAAGCGGATAAAAACCCGACCTGGACAATCTTAGCCTTGAGTTGGAGAACTTCAGATTTCATCGTCTCAGAACTCAAAAAGAAAAACATTTAAGCCATGAACAGAAGAGAAAACCTCAAATTACTCTTTACCGGCACATTCAGTACGGGATTAATACTTACCGGGTGTTCACCTGAAGAGCAGGCTTCACCAGAAAATGCACTGTTATCCGGCGGCACAATTGGCGGTAGAACTGACGAAGAAATCCAACGTGACAAAGAATTGTTTTCTGAAACCTTTTTCACTGATACAGAGCGAAAAAAGCTAAGCACATTGGTGGATATCATTATGCCAAAAGACGATGAATCACCTGCTGCGTCTGAAATCGGCGTGGTGGATTTCATGGAGTTTATGATGAAAGATCAGCCGGGAAATCAAACCCGTATGCGTGGTGGACTGATGTGGCTGGATTACGAGGCAGACGAGAAATTTGGCAAAGCATTCAATGAACTAAGTGAATCAGAAGTGATGGGGATTGTGGATGAGGTAGCTTGGCCAGACACTGCAAAACCTGATTATGAAGGTGGCGTTCGCTGGTTCAACGCGCTCAGAAATCTAACCTGCTCAGGTTATTTCTCTACGGAAGCCGGCTGGAAATACATGGGCTATGTAGGCAACACCCCAAATGCTTGGGATGGAGTTCCTCAGGAAGTGATGGATAAGCATGGATTCCAGCTGGAAAAAAAATATCTGCCGGTATATCTCAAGCCTGAAGATCGGGGCCGGGTAGCCGAATGGGATGCAGACGGAAATCTGACTTAACTCTACCAATCTCCAGACCATAAGCACCTTCAATAATTATTTTTGGAGGTGCTTTTTTTTAACAAAATTTTAGTTTTTAAAGAGTGGCGCAGCCGCATTCTTGATAGGTTTTTTTTATCTTGATAGAAAATCGCATCCATGAAAAAATACCTTCCACTCTGTTTCGCTTTGATTTTTGCGGGTTTTGGTTGTTCAGCGCCTGAAAAATCCACTGATTCAAAAATACCGGCACTCCATCTGGAAATCTTAGACTCTCTGGACTTGCAGATGCTTGGAGATCCTTTGATCACGTCCGTGAGTGAGTCGGGAGATTCATTTTTATTCTATGATTTCGCTTCGGGAGATATTATACTCACTGATAAGGATGGAAAAGTTCAGAGTCAATTCAACAAAAGCGAGGATACGCCAGATTCCTACGAATTTATGGTGGAAGCACCTGGATTTGTGGGTGAAGATCAATTAGCGATTGTAGGTATGGCTGGAATCTTCCTTTACGATAAGGCTGGAAATATGATCAAAAAAATCAACCACCCTGAGTCTCTTGGTGGAGGTGGTTTTATGGCTTTCCCAGGCAAATCTGTGGAAACAATTGCTCTGAATGGCCAAACCTACTTGGTGACGCGATCCCTGCGCTCAAGAGACACCTATCCCGGTGAACAGAAATACTATGATACTTTTAAGCATTTGGAGCTTGTGGATATAGAACAGGAAAGTTCCATCGAAATCATTCCTTTTGAGCAAAATAGTCGCTTTTTGGATGGAATGGGTTATTATGAAAGTGATTTTTGGCCAGCCTTGGAAGCAAATGACGACAAACTTTACCTCGCGCTGGCAGGCGAGCCTACCCTGTATCGGTACAGTTTGAGTCCTGAAGGAGCAACCTTAGATACCCTTATCAACCTTACTATTCCTGGTTTTGCAGGGATTGAAGGCACATCCAGAGCTGAGTTTGCAGAAGGCACCGTTATGCTCAATGGCAGCACTTCTTCCATCCAAAACATTCATGTTTTAGGAGACAAACTGATTCTCAATTATTATGGAGGAATCTCCACAGAAGACAATGAGGCGCTCTCGAAGCTTTACGATGAGAACAAAATGGAAGAAGCGGAGGAATTATATGTCAAATTGGATAGCCAAGTATCAAGAGGGATGTTGGTTTTTGATCTGGATAGCTTGACCTTCTTGGGAAATCTGTCACTTCCCGAAAATGCTGATCTGGAGTCTTTTGCTTCCGGAGGAGGATATTTATGGATGCAGAAAAACAGAAGTGTGGAAGAGGAGGAGGATTTTTTGAGGATTTATAAAGTGAAATTGATTGAGAAATGAAATACATCCAATTTTTAGCCGTGGGGGCAATTGCGAGCTTTTTTGCCTGCTCATCTTCGGAAAACACCAAAGAAGAAGTATCAGCAGGCTCCAATGAATGGGAACTTCAAATCGTTGACTCTATTCAGGTGGATTATTTGGGAAGTGTAAATGGAGGTGAATTCAGGAATGGTAAAGGTGTAATTTTTGATTTCAAGACAAATGGACTAATTGAATTCGATAAAACTGGAAAAATCTTAAATCAGCATACTTATCCTAAGGAAGGTCCCGGGGCAGTACTTTATCCTACAAGCCAACGGTACTCAGATTCTGGCAAGCTATTCGGGATGAGTTTTATGAGTTGGCTGTACGAATTCAACTCAGACCTAACTTTAAAACGTGAGATAACGCTACCCTTTCCAACAGAGTCACATGATGGTTCAAGTTTTGCCCGCACATTAGAACTGTATAAAGACGACTTGATTCTGTGGTATCCAGGCAGAGATGGAGTAAATCCTTATGACCCTTTCTTTTTCAGAGACAACTATTTATTGGAAAAGGTCAACCTCAAAACAGGAGAGGCAGAGCCAATTATACGTATTGCCCCCACCTCCCGCTATGCATCAGACAAGTATTATGAGCGCGCTAGAGTCATTTTTGGTATAGTTGGTGACAACCTCTATTTAACCTTAACCAAGGAACCAAAAATCTACAGTTATGATCTATCTAAAAATGGGGCATATGTGAAAACGCTTGAATTCAATCCTAGTAAGTTTTTGGATAACGGTGAGCATTCTAAAGAAAATGAATCCGTTTCTGGGGTTAAAATGATAGATGGTCGTATAGATAGCTTTTACCCTTGCGAAGATGGCTTTGCTGTAATCTATACGGAAGGCATTGAAGAAGATATTTTTGCTCAATACGAATTAAAAAAACCCGAAAACTTCCCATTATATCCTGAGCATCAGCGGAGAATTATCAAAATAATGAACACTGATTCTGTCTGGTCAAACGAGATCGTCATCCCTAACCGCATTAGTCATATCCTGAATATAGAATCAATCTCAAAACCCTTTTACGCACTCAGAAATGATGAATACATAGGCGAAGAACAGGATTATCTTACTTTTTATAAACTTCAATTGGTACATAAATGAAAGCTATTTCAGCACTTCCAGGCGCAATTTGTATTGTATTCTTCTCCTGTTCGTCTGAAAAAAATTCAGACGCAGTCCACCTTCCTGATTACGAGTTTGTAATTGTGGATTCTTTACAAGTGGATCACTTAGGCTCACTCGCTTTATTGGATATACACGAAGAAAAAGAGCTTTTTTTATTTTCATCAGGAGATGACAACAGGCTATTTCTCACCAATCAATCTGGAGAAATAATTAGCACATTTGAAGAGCCTGGAGATTCACCTACAGCGTTTGGAAGCAAAACAGGCTCAGGAACATTTGTCGGAGACCAGATCGTGATCATGGGAAGGACGCGGTTTGCTATTTATGATCTTGATTTCAATTTCCAACACGGATTCAAGTTAGGCTACCCGAGTTCTGGAATGTTTTATTTAAGTTTTGACCATTTGCAGCCTGCCATTCAAAATGGAAAGGCTAAGCTAGTTGCCTTCACAGGTGGAGCACAGACAGAAGCTTCTTCCAATCAACCCGAATATTACAGCGAGTACAACACCTTTGATCTCATAGATTTGGATAGCGGCACATTCACGCCGGTCTTACCATTTCATCCCAAAAGTCGCTTTCTATCTGGAAAGGCTTTTGACTTCATCGCTCCTATCTATCAAGTCAATGGAAATGAAGTCTCATTTGTACATAAGCGAGACAGCTTACTTTACACCTATAATCTAGACCAACCTGATTCATTTACTGCTACCAGAATCCCTTTTGATGATTTCATTATGAAGGAAGGCTATCCCATGAAGGGGAAAATAGATTACGAGACACCTAGCGGCAGAGAAGGTATGATCCAATCCTATTTCAAAGTTGGCGATCTAAATCTCGTCATCTACTACTCAGGTATCAAACTCGAAAACATGCCCGATATGACGTTGGAAATAGATTCTCTTGTTAAGGTGTTTGGAAAGCTCAATCCTGAGAAATGGCTAGTGTTGGATGATGCTGGTCATAGTTCAGCTCCCCGAGCTACCTATGATAAGTTTAGGCCATCCCGAGTTGACTCAGAGGGAAATCTCTGGGCAATGCAGAACACTTACATTCTCGATGAAGAACCGGACCTAGTGACCTATTATAAACTGAAACTTGTTCAAAAATGAGATATATAACTCGCCTATTCTTTTTCACCTTTACGCTCAGCATCCTAGCCTGCTCAGGTGAGAAAGAAGAAACCAAAGCCGCCACTCCTATTGCTGAGCAGAGCTTTGAATTCGAAATCTATGATTCGCTCGTGGTGGACTACCTCGGGAATTTAGCCTTGATGGACATCAGTCCTGATGGAAATACTTTTTTACTTCAAGATGGCAATACCAATACATTTCTGCTAAGTAACGAGTCCGGAGAACTTCTCAATCAATACAAATTAAGAGGCGCGGGGCCAAATGAGTATAATGAAAACCCGTTGGGAAAAGCCAAATTCCTCAACGACCGAGAGTTTCTGATTCCCACCACAGGAGGTATTTACAGTTATGACATTGACGGTAAACTTGAAAAAAAATATGATCTTGATTTCAAGTGTGCTCCACAGTTATTGATTGGTGGTGCAGATAATTTAATGGTTAATGGAAATCAGATTTACACCACTACTCCAGGTCGTGGCACCGATGAATATGGTTCACTGGGTATCGAATTCCAAGAAAAATCTCAGCAAATTGAAATCCTCAATCTTGAAAATGAGAAATATTCTCCTGCAATTCCGTTTCCTACAACTTCCAAATTTAACAGCAAAGAAAAAGCTTATCCCGGACTATCTTTTTACACCAATATTAGCCTAAGGGCAGACACACTTTACCTTAGTTTTCGCAATGAGCCTAAAATCTTTGCTTACCACATTTCAGATCTTGAAAAATTGGCGTCAACGAAAACCATTCCTTTCCCAACATTTCGAGAGGATGAGCCCAAGGATGACAAGACACCAGATTCATTTGACATCAAAGATATCTTCGTAGGAACTATAAATCGAGTAATTCCCATGTAAGACCATCATTTTCTAGTGGATTACCTTTCTGGCTTGACGGACGAGCAATATAACCAAGCCAATGCTAATGCAGGAGAAGAAATGAGCAAGCTTTGGGGTGAAACAGAAAAATTGAATGAGGGCGGTACTGTGCTATTCGATGGAAAAGAAATAAGTCAACTGATTACCAAACCCGAAATTCTGGGGAATTTAAACAAGTACATTTCCAAAGACGAAATCTGGTTTTCGCTTAATTTCTCTGAAGCTGAAAAAGACTACTCGGTGATTTATAAAACAAGACTGGTCGCTAAATAAATGTAATATCATTACTAAAAACATTCGTTACGCAAAGTGAGAGTAGTATGGATCAAGTCCAGTTTCTGGAAGAGCAGGATAACTAAAACTTCCAATACTAAGCTTTGTCCTCTTTGTTACTTTGTGGTGAAAAATCGTAGCTATTGGAATTTCAGCATAAAGTCATAAAGGAAACAAAGAATCCGGTCTGCGTTCAATGAGAATTCATATGTAGGATAAAACTGTTATGTGATTCAATTTTTTCTACCTAAACATTCTAATAACTCACTTTTAAGTCCTGCTTCTGGAGAAGCAGGACAAGTAAAAGACCTGCGCCCTCTGCGAAAAACTCCGTGTCCTTCGTGGTAAAAACCCCATAAAAAAGCCCGACTGAAATCATCAATCGGGCTTTTTTAAACTACCTAAAATCGCTTAGAACAATCTAAAACCTACCGAAAGAATCCACTGATTCATCCGCTGATCTGTTTTGAAGTTCCCGACATTTCCAGAGAATTTATCCAAAGAGCTCTCGTATTTAGCATCAATAATCAGATTGCCTATATCCAATCCCAGCCCAGCTTGATAGCCTAAAGTTGCGCTCTTAAAGTCAACGTCCTGCACAGTTTCGGCAGCATCTCTGATCTCCGAGTTCACATTAATACTCGCTATTGGTCCAGCCTGAATCCTAAGAAAATTGAACATCTTAAAACCCAGCATCACCGGGATGTCCACTCGATTGAAATCCGCATCATATTCCTTGATAGGCTGATCATCTCCATCAAAAGTAAATTGCCCTTGGGTCTGAGTGTACAGAACTTCAGGTTGAAGATACAATCCGCCCAAGTCTATGCGGGCAAAAATACCCACATGATAACCGTATTTGGATTCTCCGTTTTTGAATTGATCACTTTTGAGATCCAGTTCGGTTTGGCTTAGCCCTACTTTTGGACCTAAAGAAAAACCTTGTGAGTAACTTGTCAACGCAAATGCCAACAGAGCAAAAGATAAAATGAGTTTTTTCATGGTTATTGGTTTAGTAAACTTTGTAACGACAGATTTTAAGAAAAATTAGCAATTCCTTTGCCAATAGGGAAAATTAGGAACTACATAGAAGGCTTAATGTGAAAGTAAAAAGTCAGAAGTGATCAGTCTAAGGAACCAATCCACAGTACGATGGCCTAATCCATACGGTAGATCCCATTTATAAAAGTTGGAATTGAGCTGTGCCCAGCTGTCCAGCTGTTCGAGATTTGCAATCTCAAACCCCTATCATAGGATTTGTAATCCCTCTTCCACTTGATAAGCCATCAGTCAAAAAATAGCATCACACCTTTTTGACGAAGCGTTATATCTTTGCTTGACATTGATCCTGCCAAAATAAAAAACAATGAAAACCTTATTTAAAGGGTTCAAACCTCAGGCTATAGATGAAGCGTTTCTAGGGGAAGCATGTCCGACGAGGTCAAATCTATATTAAAGCGATTTTGCTAACCTGGAATAGCTGCGTACTCTGCGTGAACTCCGCGGTTTACAAAAAACATTATACCGAGGAAATTCATAGCGCCGTACCTAAAGGCACGGCTCGAAACTATCTGATCATTCTATCTTTCTACCCATAGTTTGTCCCTAAAGGAACGCATAAACTTGGCCGTGGTCTTTGTATGAGAGAATACTCACCCCGCTGGGAAGAAAATCTTTATAGAATCGATTTGCTAAACTGAAATAGCTGCGTACTCTGCGTGAACTCCGCGGTTAAAACAGACTTCCTTTTCTATTCATTCACAACCAAGTAACTCTTAAGCAGCTTGGGCAGTACCAAACACACCCACCAAATTAAGAATTAGCAAAATAATCACGATTGGACAAATCCATTTTACAAAGAAAATCCAACCTACCCTGACAGGCCCCTTAAAACCTGGTGCTCCTAGTTTGAGTTCATCTGCATAATCTGAGATCTTGGAAGCCCAACCCGTATAAAGTGCAAGCATCAAACAAATGACAATCACGGCAAACGTACCAAATACAAAGTCCATTATCCCGAAGAACCCTTCGAGCTTATTTCCAAAGAAATTGATATGTAAATTGGCAAAGAAGGTACCGGGAATCTGAGATAAAGCGGAGGGAACAGAAAGTACCATTGCAGCCAGACCAATTGTCCATGTAGCGCGTTTTCTCCCCCACTTTCTATCATCGATCATATAAGCTACCGGTACTTCAAGCATGGAAATAGTGGAGGTCAACGCCGCAACCATCAGAAGTATAAAGAAAAGAGCTCCTACTATATGACCACCTGGCATCGCCGCAAAAACTTTTGGTAATACATCAAAAACCAAGGCTGGCCCAGCTGCAGGATCCTTGCCCGGAAGCAAAGCAAATAGGGCAGGAAACACCATCAATCCACCTAGTAAAGCGACTGAAGTATCCATCCCAGCAATCCATCCCGCAGATTGTCCAATGTTTGATTTTTTAGGCAAATAAGACCCAAAAGTGATCATCAAACCCCAACCTACAGACATAGAAAAGAAGGCTTGACCAAGTGCCTGAAGCACTACTGCTCCATTGATTTTGGAGAAATCTGGCTTCAAATAATATTCTATTCCAGCGCCTGCCCCTTCTAGCGTTACAGCTCTACCGGCAATGAAAATAATGATGATAAACAATACAGGCATCAGAAATTTTGATGCCTTCTCGATACCTCCAGATACTCCACCCAAGACAATCAGTATGGTCATCAAAATAAATAAGAACGTCAGAGGAATAACATACAATGGTGTCTGCACAAACTCTGCAAAATCTACCGGGACGTTGATTATTTCAGTAATAATATATCCTACTGTCCACCCTGCAATCACTGAATAGTAGCTAAAAACGAAGAAACAAACTAGCACACAAAGTACACCAGCAAGCTGCCAGAACTTATTCCCCCCTGTATCTCGGATCGCTCCAATCGGGTTTTTACCTGATTTTCTACCTAGGGCAATTTCATTTAATAATAATGGTAATGCGATAAGTACTACACAAACTATATAGACAAATACGAACGCACCGCCTCCATTCTGACCAACTAAATATGGGAATCTCCATATATTCCCAAGACCTACGGCAGATCCAGCTGCGGCCATGATGAATCCCAGACTAGAACCAAATTCGCCTCTTTCTTCGGTATCGTTGCTAACTGCCATAAATTATTCTAAAGTTAAGCTAAGGGTTTATAAACTACTTTTTAAGAGCGGGCTAAGATAATTTGTTTTGCTAAAATACCAATTGCCGCTCGGAAAGTTTTCGGCTCAAAACCAAGCTGTTCTCGAGCCTTGTTGATCACAAAACCAGTTATTAAGGGTCTTTTTGCTGGCTGAGAGAAAGTGCTGGAGTCAGCACGCTTGATTAATTCTTTGTTTAGCCCAAAAAAATCGGCGGTGATGTTTGCCATTTCATAAGCACTCAAATAGTCTGGCCCAGAAATATTAAAAATCCCCTCTGCTCCTTTCTCGGCTATCAATATACAACCTGCTGCCAAATCCTCAGCGAGCGTAGGCGTACGGAACTGATCATCTACTACTTGAATTTCTTTCCCGGCTTCCAGAGATGATTTCACCCATAGAACGATATTCGTTCGGCTCATATCATGGGCTATCCCAAAAACCAATACTGTTCGTGCAATTGCCCATTTAGTCTTAGAACCCATTACCAACTGCTCAGCTTCGAGCTTGGTTTCACCGTAATAATTGACAGGGGCAGCTTCTGCATTTTCATCCAGAGGGCCTTCTTCTCCTGAGAAAATAAAGTCGGTGGACAAAAAAATGAAATGTGATTCGCATGCCTCAGCTGCTTTGATCAAATAAGCTGTGGCGTTGACATTTGAATCGTAGCAATCCTCCTGATTCAGCTCACATTGATCGACATTAGTCATAGCTCCACCATGGATGATGATATCCGGATGGATACTAGCCAAAGATTTTTCTACTTCTGCCGCATTGGTGATATCCAGAGGCACATATTCGAATCCGTCACCCGGCAATCTGCATTCTCCTTTTCCGCTGGCAACTATCTGAAAATCTCCTTTTTCGACCAATTGGGCAACAAGTTTTTGCCCCAGCAAACCATTGGCACCAGTGATAAATATTTTTTTCTTACTTTTCATCTGAGTAGCTGTAGCCATATTCTTTTTCGATTTTCTTTCGGGACATTTTCTCCACTTTCACATTCATAAATACAGGCTCATTAGGCGTGTCTCTATTGCCAGTAGGAACATTGGATATCTCATCCGCCACTTCCAAACCTTGGATCACTTCTCCAAAAACCGTATACTCCTTGTCCAAATGAGGCACCCCGCCTACGGTCGTGTAAGCTTCTAGTTGTTCTTTGGTGAAGTCCTTGGTCAAATTAGTATTTAGCGAAGACTCCAGTTCTTCCCGCTTTGAAAGAAGCAGCGTAGTCAAGCTATCATACTTTTGCTCATTGTATAGGCGGATATAGGTATTCTTCACTTCTGCCTGACTTCCCAACTCCATATATTTCATAAAGGCCGTTTGAAGTGCCTTCATATCCGTAGTCAATTCAAGCTCATCGTAGACCTTCCCTATCACAATATAAAATTGCGATCCGTTGGATCTCCGCTCAGGATTGATGCCATCCCCTTGGCGGGCAGCTGCTATCATGCCTTTTCTGTGAAAGTGGTTCGGTCTAATTTCCGCAGGTAAAGTTGGCCACTCTTGCGGTGGAAGATCCTCTTTAGTGAAAACGTCCCCACCCTGAATCATGAAATCTTTCATCACACGCTGGAATTCGGTGGAATCAAATCTCCCTGCTTCTGCCAATTTGATGAAATTGGATTTGTGCTCTGGCGTATCGTCAAAGAGCACAGCCACAATATTCCCGTGACTGGTCTCTATTGTAATCACATAATCTTTCTCCCCAGCACAGGCAAATGAGCTGGCGCACAGGAAGACCAAAAGTAAGGTTCTTAGAAATCTCATTTATTCAGCGTTAATTTGATTTGATCTAATATCACTTTTCCGCCTGCGGCAAAAACTTTGGCAGCAAGCTCCTGTCCCAGTTTTTCGGGCTGATCAGCATTTCCTTCTACCAGAATGGAAATCCGTTCTTTGCCATCCAAGCTCACAATTCCGCCTTTTAGACTAAGCTGGTCCCCTGTGAGATTTGCTAGCGCAAAAACAGGAATGCTACACCCACCTTCCAATACTCTCAAATAAGCTCGCTCAGCACGTAGTCTCAACGAAGTCTCCAGGTTATTACAAGCTGATGTGATTTTAATCTTTAATTCCAAATCCAATTTTTTTGCCGCTTCGACGGCCACAGAACCCTGCCCAACTGCCGGCGTGAATTCATTCAAATCCAATTCCTCCACGATCATATGATCATACTCCATGCGATGCGCACCTGCGTATGCAAGCAATAACCCATCACAAAGACCTTCTTCCATCTTTCGAATTCGAGTTTGCAGATTTCCACGAACGTCCACTGTTTTCACATGTGGATAAAAATGCTTCAATGTAGAAACCCGACGCGTAGATGAAGTGCCTAAAACAATGTTGTTCTTCAGAGAAATAGATGTATCATGAGAAACAAGCACATCATTTTCCTTTTCTCGCTCGGTAAAGGCAATAATTTCAAAGCCTTCTGGCAAATTGGACTGCAAGTCCTTTGCACTGTGGACAGCAATATCAATTCGTCCATCCAGCAATTGATCTTCCAACTCCTGCGTAAAAACACCTTTGCTTCCAATCTTGGCTATGGAGACGTCAAGGATTTGATCTCCTTTGGTATCTATGATCACAATCTCTGTACTCAGCCCTGCTTTTTGCAAAAGTCCCTCCACATGATAAGCCTGCCAAAGCGCTAATTTGCTTCCGCGAGTACCTATTTTCACTAACTGACTCATTGACTTGAAATATTTAATGGGCGTTTGTTCATCCCATCTTCTATAAACTTTATGATCGCGCCAGCGACATCTATCCCGGTAGCTTTCTCTATGCCTTCCAGTCCTGGCGAGCTATTCACTTCCAAAATCAATGGCCCTCTCGCGGACTGAAGCATATCTACACCAGCTACATCCAGTCCAAGTGCTTTTGCCGCACCTAGAGCAGCTTGCTTTTCAGCCCGACTCAATTTGATAATTGTAGCTTTTCCTCCACGGTGAAGATTGGATCGGAATTCGCCCTCTGCACCTTGGCGCTTCATGGCTCCTACCACTTTTCCATTCACTATGAAAGCGCGTATATCAGCGCCTTTGGCTTCCTTGATAAATTCCTGAATAATAATTCTCGCCTTCAGCCCGTGAAAAGCTTCAATCACAGATTGACTGGCTTTTCGAGTTTCAGCCAAAACGACTCCAAGGCCCTGAGTTCCTTCAAGTAATTTTATTATCAAAGGCGCTCCGCCTACATGCTCAATAATTTGCTTTTCTCCGCCTTTGGAAAAGTTGGTAAAAGCGGTTTTGGGCATTCCCAATCCAGCACTGGATAAGATTTGCAAGCTTCTCAGTTTGTCTCTGCTCCGCACGATAGCCTGAGAATGAACCGCTGAAAAAGCACCCATCAACTCAAACTGACGAACTACAGCTGTACCGTAAAATGTAACTGACGCTCCGATTCTAGGAATAATCGCATCTACATCTGTAAGTTTTTCGCCTTTATAAATAATCGAAGGCCCTTCTTGCTCGATTATCAGATCACAAATACTGTGATTTACTATTATCGCTTCATGCCCGGCTTTCTGAATCGCTTCAAAAAGCCTCCTGGTAGAATATAAATATGGATTCCTGGAAAGTATTGCAATTTTCATGAGAAAATTATTAGATGGTTTAGGTCTCTTTTATGACCTCTATGGTCTCGGAGGTTATTTATTTATGTGATTATACGGAATCTTGCCAGTAGAAAATTTATAGGATCGAAGGTCCAAAGACACATTGAATTCTGGTTTACTTCGGTCTTACTTATTTCTGTATTGTCTAGCCAAATTGACTTTACAAACATTTACAAGAAAACGATTTCTTAGGATTTTTCGCCCGAGGAGAATAGCATTTCTCATACTCGACCGATCCGATAGCGTAAACTCCGCCGAATATATTTCATCAGCAAGTTCAAAGGTAGTCTCGATCAAATAGCGAACCTCTGTCTGACCGAAGGAATTTTTCACTTTCTTCTCTCTGAAGTGCTCAAAGGTAACCACTTCGCCTGTATATGATTTGTGTCCCGGAAGTAGAGCTTGGAATTGCAACATGCGTTTTCCGTTGATTTCGACTACATCCAAATTCTCAGCATGAATGCTGCTTGTGTAGGCACCTGTATCCACTTTCGCCCAGACCAACTTCAGCCCCAGATCCGGAAGAGACACCTTTTCTTTTCTACCAATAATTTTTTGATCCATATCAGCTGATTTTAGCCATCAATCTGGTCACATTCATAGACAGATCTGTAAAGATAAATTTAGCATTGCCATTTCTTTCCAAATGATAATGCGCCATGTTGAAATCACCATAGAGCTTACCGACATGCTCTTCCTTCAGGACCTTCCCACTGATTTTATTTACAAAATCACGATCCTCGTCATGGGTACGGAGAAGCTCATCCAAACCGGCATTCTTCAGAAGAATCTCCCTCAGTACATTCAATCCAGTCAATACAAGTGATTTTTGCGCCTCTTTATCTGATTTGTGAAAATCATCCGCTAGTCCAAAAATACTTTTGAAATCTGCTTTATAACAGGACAAAAACCACTCTCTGATTTTTTTGACCTGAAGATCTTCTACCCGATCCACTAATCTGTATGCTTCACGAAGATTCCCATCTGCCAGCATGGCTATCTGATCAGCGGACGCTTCGTCACAAAGTCCCTTTGCGATAAGATGATTTTTCACTTCCTCATCTGAAAAACCTCGAATCGTTACTTTCTGAGTTCTGGAAAGAATAGTAGTGAGTAACTGATCAGCATGACCAGTGACCAGGATGAAAAGAGTCTTAGGCTGAGGCTCTTCTAGAATTTTCAGCAGCGCATTTGCCGCAGAAGGGTGAAGAAATTCTGGTGCCCAGATCATCATGATTTTGTAGCCACCTTCGAAAGACATCAAAGAAAGTGCTTGAATGATTTTGCGTGCGGCTCCCTTGGAGATATTCAGTTGCTTCTTTTCGAAGCTGTTGAAATAGATAAAATCATGAACATTTCCGTATGGTTGCTCAGTTACAAATTTCCTCCAGCTCGTCAACACATCTACCTTTTCATCTTCTTCCTTATCATCTTCTTTTGCCTTGGCAATAGTCGGAAAAGCAAAGTTCAAATCAGGCAAAACCAACCGACTCATTCTCTGACATGTGGAGCAAATTCCACAAGAGTCTGTAGCACCTGGATTTTCGCAGTACAAATAGGTGCACAACGCCAGCGCCATTGTCAAATTAGCGGAACCTTCAGGCCCGTGAAATAGTAATGCATGCGCCAAATGATTATTTTTGACGGCATTGACAAGGTTTTCTTTAGTTTCGGGAAGCCCCGGTATCTCTGCGAATTGCATGAATTAATTGATCAGGATGTGGTTTCCCAAATTCTATAGTTTTTGGACATTTCGAAAATCGTACGCAAGATTTCCTGTTCTTCCGTATTCAATTCCAGTCCTCTTCGTGCCACTACGGCTTTTGCTGTCTCTAGAAATTTTGGAAACAAAAAGGTAGAGAATCCTTCTTCTCCACCCCAAGCAAAGGAAGGAATAAATTTACGTGGAAATCCTGGGCCAAAAACATTGGAGCCTATTCCGACCACCGTCCCGGTATTAAACATAGTATTGATACCACATTTAGCGTGATCACCCATCATAAGTCCACAGAATTGTAAACCCGTGTTGGAGTAATTCCCGACTGTATAATCCCAAAGTTTCACTTGCGAATAATTATTTTTCAGGTTACTGGTATTCGTATCAGCTCCCAAATTGCACCATTCTCCGATCACGGAATTGCCCAAAAAACCCTCATGACCTTTGTTGCTATAGCCGAAGATCACCGAGTTGGACAGTTCCCCTCCTACTTTAGAATGAGGGCCGACTGTGGTATCTCCTTTTATTTTGGCACCCATGTTTACCGTAGAGTTATCGCACAGTGCAAATGGCCCCCTTATTAATGCCCCTTCCTGGATCTCAGTATCTTTCCCTATGTAAATAGGCCCACCGTCTGCATTCAAAACTGCTGCGCGAATCACCGCACCCTCTTCGATGAAGATATTTTCGGGTGAATATAATTTGGAGTGAGGATCCGTGACATTCGCCGACTTTCTTCCTTGGGTGAGTAGATCAAAATCCTTTCTTATTTCAGCACCATTGAACTGGAAAATATTCCATGTTTTTAGCAGAAGTGTTGGCTCAGAATCCATCTGAACGATTTCTTTGCCCTTTACAGCGCCGAGATTCCTTTCCGTTTCGCCCATGTAAGTAGCGATCAGTGTTTTGCCGAAATAAAGTGCTTGATCTGAAGAAAGAGATTTTAATACGCTAAGACTTGCACTATCGGGTAGCCAAGCGCCATTTATTGCTAGCGTATTGCCTGACTTGCGAGGAAATTTCTTTTGGAGATAATCTTGAGTGAGAAAGGAAACCGAAGACCCGGTTATCTTTTGCCATTTCTCAGAAATCTTCAGAATTCCGACGCGGATATCCGCCACAGGTCTGGTAAAAGTAAAAGGGAGCAATGACCCACGAATGGCGGGATCATCAAACAACAAAATCGAGTCCATGTGGCAAAAATAAAAAAGTCTCCCGGAATCCATGCTCCGGAAGACTTTTTAGCCTGAGATAAGGAAGAATTACTTCTTCTGAGCGTATCTTCTGTTGAATTTCTCAACACGACCCGCAGTATCAAGCATCATTTTCTTACCAGTGTAGAACGGGTGAGACTGAGAGCTCACTTCCACTTTGAACAATGGGTATTCGTTGCCATCTTCCCAAGTGATTGTTTCGCTTGTTTCGATAGTTGACTTAGTAAGAAATTTAAACTCGCTAGAAGTGTCGTAGAAAACGACGTCTCTGTAGTTTGGATGGATATCAGCTTTCATATTATTGCTAGTTATATAGTACCTCTTTCAAATGAGGCACAAAGTTACCCTTTTTCAGAAAACCCACCAAATGTTTGCCAAGTATTTCTAAGTCAATTGATCAAAAGGATCCCAAAAGCGGATTTCAGAACACAAAAGAAGGGCTTTTTAAACAAAAATAATATAGGAATCAAAGCCTTTGGGATTCAAAAATGCTAATTCAGCTTATTGAAGCAGTGAATTGTCCTAGTTTCAAACCTCTTTATTAGTATTCCATTTTCAGGAATGTTTTCTAGATTTAGCCAATGCTAAGACCACCTTACTTTCGCCTGCTTATAGTTATAGGCATATTTTTACTTCCACTTTTTGCCTTTGCACAGGGAAGCTACATCCCATTCGATAGGGATTACTACCACAAAATCGAGCGGTATGAAATTCTTCAGGGAAAAAACAATCCGGTGTTTCATACGGGAACAAAACCCTATCGAAGGGATCATGTGTCCCAGTTCCTTGACAGTATTGCCAGTGACGCGGTTATCAGCACAAGTGTAGATCGCTTCAATCTGGCTTATTTAAGTCAGGACAATTGGGAATTTGTGAGCCGCGAAACCCCTGAGTCCAAAAAACCTTTCCTGAAAGGACTGTACAGAAGACCTGGGGATTTTGCACATTATTATAGTGAGGAATTTGACATACATGTGAGCCCAGTCTTGTATTTGAATGGCGGAATGGAACCAGACAATGTTCAAAACCCTAACCGTCTTTCTCGTGGTGTAGTTTTACGGGGTTCGATTGATAAGAAAGTAGGCTTTTACACTTACTTCACTACTTCAGAAGCATTTTTCCCTTCTTGGGTAAAAGGCTATGCTGAGCAAAATGGCGCTGTGCCCGGCGAAGGTTTTTGGAAAGAATATAATGCAGATGGCTACAGTTATTTCTCAGCTTTGGGACATGTGAGCTTCAATATCACCAAGCACATTCAAGTAGAAGTTGGTCACGACCGAAACTTAATAGGCGAAGGCTACAGATCATTCTTGCTGTCTGACTTTTCCAATCCTTACATGTTTGTGAAGTTCAATACGCAGGTATGGAAATTCCAACTGACCAATATCTGGACACAAATGACTGCCGATGTAGATTATAATCGTGGAAGGCCTACCGACGGCCGATATCCTCAGAAATGGTTCTCCTTTCACCGTCTAGGCTTTAATGTGGGCAAAAATCTAAACCTGGGATTATTCGAGTCAGTGATGACGGATAAAGTTGACTTCAACTATTTCAATCCAATCGTATTTTACCGATGGGTGGAGCAGTCGCTGGGAACGCCGGACAAAGTCATGCTGGGAATAGATTATAAGTGGAACCTCTATCCTTCCATGCAGCTTTATGGTCAGTTTGCACTGGATGAATTTGTGTTCTCCGAGTTTTTCGGTCAAGACGGGAAAGGTTCAAAGCGAAACAAATACGGTATCCAAGCTGGATTTAAATACATAGATCTTTTCAGCCTGTCAAATCTTGATTTGCAATTGGAGTACAATTCTGCAAGGCCCTATACATTTCAGGAGAAAATCGATTATCAATCGTATAGCAACTGGCGGACTCCACTCACTCATCCAAGAGGAGCTAATTTCCGTGAAATGCTGGGCATCATTCGATATCAACCTATCCCAAAGCTGAATCTTACTTTCCTCACCATGTACCAACTCTATGGTGCAGATCCAGATGAGGCCACCAACTGGGGTGGAGATGTTTTGAAAAATAGACTAGAGGGCAGTCCAACAGGCTTATTTGGAAATGAAATCGGACAAGGAATTGAGAACAAGGTAATTCAGACCAATCTGAATGCAAGCTATATGCTTCGTCACAACTTCTTCATTGACGCTTCCCACACTTTCCGAAGAAGAACTGCACAGGATCTGGACAGCCCTGCGACCACACAATACCTGCAATTAGCCTTCCGCTGGAATTTCATTCGACCTGATTACAACTATTAACCAGGAACCTCTGCTGCCATTTTTGCGTAACTTGCGAGATTATTCCACGAATATTAGTTTATGAAGACTTACCTGCGAATTCTTTCCTATGCCAAGCCATACGGGAAATTCGTGCCTACTTATAT
This sequence comes from Algoriphagus antarcticus, assembly GCF_002150685.1. Classification (GTDB taxonomy): domain Bacteria; phylum Bacteroidota; class Bacteroidia; order Cytophagales; family Cyclobacteriaceae; genus Algoriphagus; species Algoriphagus antarcticus. The sequence continues at coordinate 37,171 of NZ_MSSW01000032.1, read as the reverse complement.
CATTTACGCATTTCTTTCCATTGTCTTTGGACTGCTGAATTTTACTCTTCTGAAGCCGCTCTTCGATGTGATCTTCGAGCAAGTAGATCCTGAGTCGCTGGCCAAATACATCGAAAAGCCTGAATTCAGTTTTTCTCTGGAGTATTTTTCACATCTTTTCAATTACAATTTCCTACAGGTCGCTGAAGAGCATGGCAAAATGGGGACGCTTTATTATGTCTGTGCTATCATTGTTGTTTCCGTTTTCCTCGCCAATTTGTTCACCTATTTAGCAGGAGTTGTTTTAGCAAAAGTGAGAGCTACCGTGATCAAACGCATGCGGATGGATATTTTCGGGCAGGTCAGCAAGCTTCACATTGGTTATTTTTCCAATGAGCGGAAAGGCGATCTGATGTCAAAAATGACTAATGATGTACAGGAGGTAGAAAATACGATTGTGCAATCGCTCCGAGTCGTATTTCGTGAGCCAATGACCATTATTCTATATTTTTCAGTACTCTTTTTTATGTCTCCTAAGCTGACGATTTTCACCATTTTGATCATTCCGATCACTGGAGCGATTATCGGTGGCATTACCAAAAGACTTAAGAAAAAAGCGGTGCAAAGTCAGGAATCCCTGGGCAGGATAGTGAATATTCTGGACGAGACGCTAGGCGGAATGCGAGTAATCAAGGCCTTCAATGCGGAGCTGTTTATGAGGGGGAAATTTGATCAGGAAACAGATTACTATGCTGGAGTGAACGTGAATATGGCTCGAAAGAATGAGCTTGCTTCTCCGATTTCCCAATTTCTCGGTGTATTTGTTGTAGCTGGGATTTTAGTCTATGGCGGTGGGCTTGTACTCAGCGGCAATTCTGATCTGGGTGCTTCGGACTTCATTACCTACATCATTATTTTCACCCAAGTTTTGAACCCTGCCAAAGAAATATCGCGAGCAGTGAGCAGCATTCAACGGGGAATTGCATCAGCAGAGCGGATTTTCACTGTGGTAGATACACCATCGCAAATCAGTTCACCAGTCAATCCAGCTGTATTGAGTTCTTTTGAAAAATCAGTCGAAGTCAAGAATGTAAGCTTTGCGTATCAGGATGCGATCGTACTGAAAAACATCAATTTCACGTTAAATAGAGGAAAAACTATTGCGCTTGTGGGGCCATCTGGGGGTGGCAAATCGACACTGGCAGATCTTGTACCACGCTTTTATGATCCCACTGAAGGTGATATTTTGCTCGATGGAAAAAATCTAAAAGACTTTAACCTCAAAGATTTGCGTAGCTTGATGGGAATAGTGACGCAAGAATCCATCTTATTCAATGACACAGTATTCAACAACATCGCCTTCGGAGTAGAAGGTGCTTCAGAGAAGCAAGTAGTAGAAGCTGCGAAAATCGCCAACGCGCATGAATTTATCGAAACTATGGAAGATGGCTACCAAACAAGCATAGGCGAGCGAGGCTCGAAGCTATCTGGCGGACAACGTCAGCGCTTGAGTATTGCGCGGGCAGTGTTGAAAAATCCCCCAATCTTAATCCTTGATGAGGCAACCTCCGCCTTGGATTCAGAATCAGAATTTTTAGTTCAGGAAGCTTTGACTAAATTAATGAGCAATAGAACCACACTTGTCATCGCACACAGACTGAGTACCATTCAGCATGCAGATGAGATTTTGGTCATTGAGCGCGGAGAAATCGTACAGAGAGGAACTCACTCTGATTTGAGTCAAATTGACGGCTTGTATCAGAAACTTTCTAGTATACAGTCGGTTTAGTATATTCGTTAAAACTAATTTCAAAACCCATGAAAAAACTTCACCAAATCCTTCAAATAGCCCTTTTGGTATATTTTGGTGCTTTTCTTATTTTCTTCGTTGCCTTCGATACCCTTGGTGGAATCTTTGGAATGGAAGAAATCACATCAGATTCCATGGTAAAAATCACTTTAATTGGCTTGATTCTTTTTCTTGCCGCTTGGGGAAGCAGCTATGCAGCATACAGCAGTCTAACCTCTCAAATCAAGAAGATGGAAAGTGAGACACATGCCCTTAAGGCAAAGATTTATGACTTTGAGCATCCAAGAGTTCCCTCTAATACTTCTACGAAACCAACATTACCATCTGACAAAGATCCAAGCAACATTGCACCGAGACAAAATTTTACTGATAAGTAAGATTTTAAGTTTGTCAAACTAGTATATTGAGGAGACCAATCAGGTCTCCTTTTTTAATATTATGGTAGCTAAAACTTTTGGAAGCGCAGTATCTGGAGTAGATGCAAACATCATCACGATAGAGGTGAATGTAGGGCAAGGGACCAGTTTTTTCATGGTGGGTCTTCCCGATTCTGCCGTGAAAGAATCCCAGCAAAGGGTAGAGAGTGCCCTGAAATACTTTGGTTATAGAATGCCTCGACAAAAAGTCGTGATTAATCTGGCTCCAGCGGACATTCGTAAAGAAGGTTCTGCCTATGATCTTCCTATTGCGATGGGGATTTTGCAGGCTTCCGAGCAGGTAGATTTTCCAGCATTAGGCGACTATGTCATCATGGGGGAGCTTTCTCTGGATGGGAATCTCAGACCTATCAAAGGCGTTCTACCCATCGCAATAGAAGCAAGAAAGAAAGGATTTAAGGGATTTATCCTTCCTGTAGAAAATGCCAAGGAAGCTTCGATTGTCAATAATTTGGATATTATCGCAGTAGAAACAATGCAGCAAGCCACAGATTTTTTGCTGGGCGAATTGGAAATTGTGCCTTTAGTAACGGATACTCGAGAGATTTTTTACCATTCGCTGGATGATATTGAGTTTGACTTCGCCGATGTGCAAGGTCAGGAAAACATCAAACGAGCAATGGAAATCGCAGCAGCCGGAGGGCATAACGTGATTATGATCGGTCCACCAGGTGCAGGCAAAACCATGCTTGCCAAACGACTTCCGTCCATTCTTCCTCCATTAAGTTTGGTAGAAGCATTGGAAACAACTAAGATTCACTCCGTCGCTGGCAAACTTGGTAAAAACGGATCATTGCTTGCAAATCGTCCTTTTCGCTCACCGCATCATACGATAAGCGATGTGGCGCTAGTTGGTGGTGGCGGAAATCCTCAGCCAGGAGAAATCTCTTTAGCGCATAATGGGGTTTTGTTTTTAGACGAATTACCGGAGTTCAAGCGAAGCGTCTTGGAAGTCATGCGCCAGCCGCTGGAAGAGCGACGGGTAACAATTTCCAGAGCGAAAGTTTCGGTGGATTTCCCTGCCAACTTTATGCTGATTGCCAGCATGAACCCATGCCCTTGCGGTTACTATAATCACCCAGAGAAAGAATGTGTTTGTGGGCCAGGAATCGTGCAGCGGTATTTGAACAAAGTTTCCGGGCCACTTCTGGATCGCATCGATCTGCACGTAGAAGTGACGCCGGTGAAGTTTGACGAAATGACCTCCACAAGAAAGACAGAATCGAGCAAAGAAATCCGAGAGCGTGTGATCAAAGGCCGCGAACGTCAAAAGGAGCGATTCAAAGACAATCCTGAAGTTTTTTGCAACGCCATGATGCCATCGCATTTAACAAAGCAAATCTGCCAAATCACCGACGCGGGGAAAATACTTTTAAAAACTGCCATGGAACGGTTGGGCCTATCAGCAAGAGCTTATGATAGAATTCTGAAAGTAGCCCGAACCATCGCTGACATCTCAGGAAGTGAGGACATCAAAGTCGAGCATTTGGCTGAGGCTATTCAGTATAGAAGTTTGGATAGAGAAGGCTGGGCGGGGTAGAAATTTAAAATGAAGGAATTGAAAATTTAAAATGAAGGAATTGAAAATTTAAAATTGAATAGGGCTGTACCTAAAGGCACAGCGGAAACATTTATTCAAATATATTCTACCCATAGCATGTCCCTAAAGGGGCGAATTGCCAGTAACAAAAAGTAAAATCGAAATATTTCTAAAGATTTTTCCGGTTTGCTCGAAAACGTAAATATTTATTGGCAGACATTTTAGACAACATAATTTCACAGAGCAAATAATGACCCCTGCGAATCGTCCCGTTAGGGACCTACTAAGGGACCTACTATGGGTAGAACTTTAAGCGATCGTGAACCATGCCGTGCCTTTAGCTACGGCGCTAATCCCTCATTTATGACCACCGAAATCCTACTTCGCTACCTTCATTTTATCAGCATTTTTGCAATTGTGGGTTCATTGGTTGCTGAGCATCTTTTGCTGAAAAAGGAGCTGACACGAATAGAAATAAAGCGAATTGCCGCAATAGACGGGCTTTACGGAATGGGAGCCTTGACGCTGTTAGGGGTTGGTCTCACGCTATGGCTTGGAAGCTATGGAAAGCCTGCAGAGTTTTATTCACAGAATTTCATCTTCCATATCAAAATCACACTTTTTGCTACAATTGGGATTTTATCCATTTACCCGACGGTATTTTTTATCAGAAATGCGAAAGGTAATCCTTTGGACATTATTCAAATCCCAAAAACAATCTTTATGCTTCTAAGGTTAGAACTCGTCATATTAGTTATCATTCCTCTTCTTGCTGGCTTGATGGCAAAAGGAATTGGGTATTTTGGGTAATTCGATTCAATTTCACATCGCCTCTCCTTTTCAATATACTATTCAATAAAATAAACGATCACTTTGCGACTATGAAATATTTCACTTTACTCATTCTATTCATCTCATTCAGCGCATTTTCACAGGATAAAATTCCTGCCAAAAATGGCGATATCACCATCAATCCAATTACACACGGAACGCTGGTTTTAGAACATAATGACCAAGTTATTTACGTGGATCCTTATGGAGGTGCTGATTCTTTCAAAGGACAGAAAAAACCGACTATGATTCTCATCACTGATATCCATGGTGATCATCACAATCAGGAAACCTTGGATGGTCTTGACCTATCTGCAGCCATTATCATCGTACCACAAGCTGTAGCTGACAAACTTACTGCAGGTATAGGAAAAGCGGTTGAAATCATTGGAAATGGCGAATCCAAAACTTTCAATGGAATGAAGATCGAAGCGATCCCGATGTATAATCTACCTGAAAGTGCGGATTCCCCTCATACCAAAGGACGTGGAAATGGCTACATTATCTCCTTAGGTGGAAAGCAAGTTTATATTTCTGGTGATACTGAAGACATCCCAGAAATGCGCTCTTTGAAGAAAATTGATGTGGCTTTTGTTTGCATGAACCTGCCTTACACTATGGAAGTGGATCAAGCAGCAAGTGCTGTTGCGGAGTTTAAACCAGCGATCGTATATCCCTATCATTACAGAGGAACGAACGGATTAAGTGATGTCGAAAAATTTAAAACGCTGGTAAACGAAGCTGCTCCAAAAGTGGAGGTTAGACTTAGAAATTGGTATCAATAAGAGTTACCTACAAAAGAATTTTGCCATTTTTCTATACCGGCCAATTTGCTTTTTTTGAACTTTAACTAATTAGTGAATTGTGCTAAAGCTCGAAAAGAATATAGCGTTATGGTCAAAATGTGGTTCTTAAATCATAATTAATAAGCATATGGCTGAGCCCGAAAATCTGATCTCACGAGTTGAACACTTTTTTCAAGGTCCTCACGAGAACATAAACTCCATGGATAACTTACTTATGGATGTGCAACAAGCAATTCAAACCACTCCTGATTTAAGCAAGACCCTTGGTCCTTACATTGGCAAAATAAAAAGCTTTCAAAAAATGATCGCCCAGATGGAGCTTGTTGAATGGATACAACTTGGAGGTGGTAGTTTATCGATCGGTCATCGACCAAGTATTAAATTAGTTTCTGATCTCAAAATGCAAGCGGCGACACATATTTTCACACTTCTTTCTGAGAAGGAAAACTGTCGAGCCATCGGAAAACTCACCAAAAATGCCGGATTGAATTGGCTATGGTTCCCTATGGAATCTGCCAGAAACCCAGACTTGGATCGCTACGCAGAGCTCAAAATGGTTTTTGAAGAAATAAAGGAAATACTAGAAAATGAAGGAAAAATCTACCTTCATTGCTCCGCTGGAATTCACCGCACCGGTATGATCTCCTTTGCTTTGCTCCGCTTTTTGGGCTTTGATCCTGAATCATGCGCCGCCAAATTAAAGTCATTGCGAATAGAGACTAGTGAAGGTGTAGGTAAGAATAGAATAGCTTGGGCAAATTCATTCATAACCAATACGCTCCAATAATATAGGCCTGCTCTTAAAATTATATTTTAGGATGAGATTATTTCGCTTAGCGCAGCGCCTGCTCCATGTCTTCCAGCAAATCATACAAATGCTCCAATCCTACCGACACTCGGATTAAATTTTGTGGAGTCAAAGTATCTGGGCCTTCTGATGCTGCTCTGCGCTCGATCAAACTTTCCACCCCTCCTAGGCTAGTTGCATTGGTGAAATACTTAAGTTTGGAAATCACACGATCCGCATCTTTTGCATCCCCTTTTACCTGAAATGACAATACTCCTCCAAAGCCTGTCATCTGATTGGCTGCAATCATATGTCCAGGATGAGTTTTCAAGCCTGGATAATAAACCTTTTCTACAGCATCATGAGTTGATAAAAAATTAGCCAAAACGACCGCGTGCTCAGCATGACCTTTCATGCGATAAGGCAAAGTTTTGATACTTCTACACAGATAATAACAATCCATTGGTGATGGCACTGCACCTCCACCAATTTGCACATTTTTTACTCTCTCCCAGAATTCATCTGCTTCTTTGGTAATCAAAGCTCCTCCCAAAATATCCGAGTGTCCCCCAAAATACTTGGTACTGGAATGCATGACGATATCCGCCCCCAATTCAATTGGATTCTGGAAAACAGGTGTCGCAAATGTATTGTCACAGGCTAGCAGTACTCCTTTTTCCTTAGCCAATTTTGCGACAGCACTGATATCTGTAATCTTCAAAAGAGGATTAGAGGGCGTTTCTGCCCACACCAACCTAGTATTGGATTTGAAGGAATTTTCTACCTTTTCCAAATCCGTCATATCCACAAAAGTGGCTTCCAGTACTCCTTTGAAAATGGAAAGAATCGCATTTTTCAACCCGTGATACATATCATCCGGAGCAATAATATGTGACCCTGGCTCTAACGCCAGAAATACCGCAACCCCCGCCGCATTACCAGAAGAGAAGGCTGCTGCATCAGCGCCTTTTTCCAAACCAGCCAACAGCTGCTCCAGCGCATGGCGATTCGGATTATTTGCCCTCGAATAGATCATAGACTCAGGCTGATGAACAAAAGTCGTACTGAGCGTGATCGGCTGAACCACTGGCTTTTCTGAATCAGTGACAATGTTTCCTCCGTGTATGGCGAGTGTTTCGAGTTTCATAGGTTGATTGTTAATACTTGCAAAAGGTAGAGCTTGAAATTACCAATATTTCGGTGGAGCCCGAAAAGAATTTGTAAAATGACTAGCTGTGTGTCAAAAACTTTTGTGCTCATTCCAACCTTTTCCAATGAATTGAACTCTTTTATATACAAACCAATTCTATGAGTCCTCAAAAGCTAGACACAAACCTGATATCAAAAGTCCTCAAAGGCGACAGGTCTGCTCAGTTTCAGCTTTTTGAATTGACGAAAGGAATACTTTTCTCGATTTGTTATCGAGTGATGAATGATGAGGACGAAGCCAATGACGTATTGCAGGATTCTTATGTGGAGATTTTCCAAAAAATACACACACTGAAGCATTCAGAAGCACTAATTGGTTGGATGAAAACAATCACAATTCGAAAGGCGATTTTGCATAGCCGGAAGAAAATCCATTTCGAACCGATCGAAGATGTGGAAATAGAATCGAGTGAGGACTTTGATTCTTGGTTTGATGCGGAGATGCTGGATCAGGCCATCCAAAGTCTTCCGAATGGTGCCCGGGCGGTATTTCTATTGATTGAGGTAGAAGGTTACTCGCACAAGGAGACGGCGGAATTACTGGGGATTGCCGAAAGCACTTCCAAATCACAGCTGCATTACGCAAAATCTCTACTAAAAAAAAGAATCACTAAACTACTCCAGGCATGACAAAGCTTCCAGAACATAGCCCAAAACCAGATCTGTGGAGTAAGATTCAACAGCGGAAGAATTTCGATTCGCAGGTAAATGCTCATGCAGCCAATCTTCCCGTGCAGATGCCGAAAGCTGATCTGTGGAGCGATATCGAAAGTAAACTTGATCAAAAGGCTCCAGTGATTCCTTTTTGGAAATATGCAATGGCCGCAGCATCGATTATGTTGATCCTGGCACTTTCAGGGATTGCTTATTTGCAGTTTGGGGAAAAAGAGGTGGATACTTCATTGATCACTGAAGTAATCACACAAGCTCCAGCACTCAACACAATAGGTGAAGATCAGGCCATCAAAACGGAACCAGCTTTTGTAGAGCCCGAGCAAATTGCCTTAGAAACGGCTGAACCCAAGATGACTCAAAAGCAAACAATCAATAGGGAAACGAGTGCTCCTATTGAGTTCCCAAAGCTGACTTTAGCAGAGTTGAGTGTTGAAAACACACTCATTTCGAAACTGAATATCCCGCCTGCACCTGAAAAGGAAGTGGCAAAAACCTTGCATCAAGTCAGTATTTCCTGGAGCAAAATCAAACCTAGAATACAGGTAAAAACTCAATTTGGGCAACAAGAATTAGAATTGGGACAAACATCTCAAGCTTCAGTCGATCATATCGGCCAAGTCACTATAGAAATAAACAATTAATCTTTATACGAAAACTCACCAAAAATGAAAAGATTTACGCTTCTCACTGGCATTGCCATGCTCTTTTGCCAGCTGGCAATGGCTCAGGAAATCGAAAATAAGCCCTTTGGCAGCTACTTAGAAAAACTCGACGAGGACTTTCCTGTCACCGATACCCTGGTTTTTGACTTCCCAAATGAGGGCAAGCTACTCCTACTTTTTAACAAAACAGCCTATGAGCTAAGTGATTTGAAAGAAAAATTTGGTCCTGTATTGAAGAAAACCACCAAATTCCCGGAATTCAAAACCTTGGTCTATCGCCTCAGTGAGGAATATCCTCAAACGAAAATAGATGCGGTCATTCTAGATCTGGAAAGAGACTATCTTCCTTACGTAGATCAACTGGAACTGAGTGCGGTGATTGGAATGGACTATACCGGAGGTGAATTTACACCGGAAGTCGGAGCAAGAATAATGTTCAATTTCCGGAAATTTGATATCGGAGCATCTTTCACCAACAAAGTTTTCTTTCCTGAAAGGATCGAAGGAAATATCAAAGTCAATAGCAATTGGTTTGCAAACCTTGAATATAGATGGGATCGAAGCGATCCGAAATCCAACAGTGCCAACATGGTTGGGGTGGGACTATTAGTAAATGATAGCAAAAGCCTACTTTTCTCCGGAACGACCATGCAAGCATTCTATAAGCGTGCAGTAAACAAGAATATCTCCATCCAAGTTGGTGTGATCAGCACGGAGAATTTCAGAACCTTTTACCCAACTGTGGGGATAAGGTTCTGGTAAAAATAATCGTGAATGAGATTGCTTCCCCTACTTATCGAGACAGGCTGTTCCTACCAATGACGCGGTCTGGAGGAGCCGCTTAAAAAAAACTCCTTTTACAAACAAATAAAGCCAGCGATTAGCTGGCTTTATTTGTTTGTAATCCATTTAGATTGCTTCCCCGACTCATCGGGGCAGGCCGTTCCTCGCAATGACGTAAACTTCGGTCTCCCGTCTCCCTGCTTCTAGCTCAACTTATCTAATTCTATCCACAGATTTAAGCAAAGCCACATCTTTTCTGATAAATCTATTGGCAAGCATATTACACACCATCGCTGCCAAAATCGCCCAAAAGCCAATTTGATACTCACCATTGTCGGCAGCAGCCATTTCCGTATTTACTCCTTTTGTGGTTAAAAATACAATAGCTACCAATGCTACCATCAACAGGGAATTGACCATATTGATCATCATCTGTCTGCCAAGATTTCTATATTGAAAGATCGAAATAATAGCCAAAAGGCCTGCAAATGAAGCCAAAGCTGCGATATACCAATTAGAAGAAGACTGAAGTATTTCGCCTGAAGCGTCAACCTGGTTCATGAATAAAGCATTGAGCTTCCAGATTTCGCCAGAATCTGCTACTACTTGTACCCAAAGGTCTAAGCCCAAAGTCAATCCCATGGCAACAGCCACTAGGAAAAGGAAAACTGATTGTAAGCGCTGGATCATTTCTTTCTAATTTTTTGGCAAAGAAAAGGTCTTATGACTTCATTACCAAGGAATGCATGTTTACTCACCGTGAATTGATTGGGAATAGTATCTTTGCAGCCGTATGAGTGAGAGCAAACGATATTTCTTGGATATAAGCTATAAAGGCACGCGCTATCATGGCTGGCAAATCCAGGAAAATGCATATACCGTTCAGGAAGCCCTTGAAACTGGACTTTCTACTTACTTCAGAAATCCAATCTCTGTGATGGGCAGTGGACGCACTGACACAGGAGTGCATGCAAGTATGCAGGTTTGCCATTTTGAGACTGAACAGGAAATAGATAGAGACAAATTTCTTAGGGCGATCAATGGTATTTTGCCAAAAGACATAGCCATCAACTCTATTCGTGAAGTCAAAGCCGATGCGCATGCTAGATTTAGTGCCAAAAACAGATCTTACACTTATCGGTTGATTTTGCAAAAAAGCCCTTTTATCGAAGACTTTGTCTGGAGACATTACTTCAATCCAGAAATAGGTAGAATGAATAAGGCGGCGAAAATCTTATTGGAACACAATGACTTTGAGTGCTTCAGCAAAGTGCACACAGCGGTAAAACATTTTCGTTGTGAAATAAAATCGGCTCATTGGGAACAAAAAGACGGTGAATTGCAATTTCATATAACTGCGAACCGATTTTTGCGTGGAATGGTAAGGGCAATCGTAGGAACGCTTGTTGCTATTGGCTTGGGGAAAATAGAACCCGAGGAAATGCATCAAATCATAGAATCACGCAATCGGAAGAAAGCGGGGAAATCAGCTCCTGCAAGCGGCCTGTTTTTCAGCAGAATTGAATATTCAGAAGACATTTATTTAGACTAGTTTACCTTGAGCTTAGAACAAGAAAAATCCTCCTCCGGCGAAATCGTCGATTCGAAAGTACTCAAGCAACTCTATGGCTTTGTAAAACCTTACAAGCCTCAGTTCTATTTTCTGATCTTTCTTACTATCGCTCTTGCTATTTTGGCTCCGACCCGGCCATATTTCATTCAGATAGCGATAGATGATTATATAGCTGTGGGTGATAGTGCCGGGCTTTTGAAAATCATTTACCTGCTAGTTGGGCTGATGATTGTTCAGGCTTTTGTACAGTGGGCACATACCTTTTATTCAGGCTGGATTGGTCAGGTAATTATCCGAGACATTCGAGTTAAGCTTTATAAGCATCTTCTCAAGCTCCGTTTAAAATTCTTTGACAATACGCCGATCGGAAGGTTGGTCACCCGAAATATTTCTGATATAGAAACGCTCGCGGATGTGTTCTCCGAAGGTTTGGCAGCAATTATCGGCGATCTTTTACAATTGGTGACTATCCTTGGCGTGATGTTTTACATCGATTGGAAGCTTACGCTGGTGAGTTTATGCACCTTGCCGCTGATGATTATTTCTACTTATGTATTTAAGGAAAAAATAAAAGTGACATTCAATGATGTACGAAATGCCGTTTCCAATTTGAATTCCTTTCTTCAGGAGCATATCACAGGTATGAACATCGTACAGATCTTTAATCGTGAAGAGCGGGAATTTGAAAAATTCAAAGCAATAAATAAAGAGCACAGAAGAGCTCACATACGCTCAGTATTGTACTATTCTATTTATTTCCCGGTAGCTGAAATCATCCAAGCAATTGGAATTGGTTTGGTGGTTTGGTATGGTGCGGTGGGTGTATTAGGAATGGAGATTGAGATTGGTGTGCTGATTTCTTTCATTATGTATTTGCAACTCTTCTTTAGACCAATACGACAGATTGCAGATAGATTCAATACACTACAAATGGGCGTGGTAAGCTCTTCCCGTATTTTCAAACTTCTTGAGAGCAAAGAGCATATCGCGAATGAAGGTGATTATAAACCCACCAAAGTCAAAGGAAATATCAAAGTAGAAAACGTCTGGTTTGCCTATGTGGACGAAGATTATGTGCTCAAAGACATCAGTTTTGAAGTAGAATCTGGCCAGACAGTGGCGCTAGTAGGTGCAACCGGCGCGGGCAAATCTTCCATTATTAATTTGATTACACGATTCTACGAAATCAGCAAGGGACACATTACAATCGACGGTCATGATATCCGAGAATTTGAACTTGATACGTTGCGCCAGCATATTGGCGTAGTTCTTCAGGATGTTTTCCTTTTTTCCAATACAATTTTCTACAATATCACGTTAGGTAATCCAGACATTACCCGTGAGCAAGTGATGTATGCAGCAGAGCTAGCTGGTGCAAAAACCTTTATTGAACGTCTCCCGGGTGGGCTTGACTACAACGTGATGGAGCGTGGGGCTACACTTTCTGTAGGCCAAAGACAGCTGATTTCTTTTGTCCGAGCGATGGTTTACAATCCTGAAATAATCATTTTGGATGAAGCAACTTCCTCTGTGGATACCGAAACGGAGGAATTGATCCAAGAATCTATAGAAACGATGATGACTGGAAGAACTTCCATTGTGATTGCCCATAGACTATCCACCATCCAGAGAGCAGACAAAATCATTGTCCTACACAAAGGCGAAATCGTAGAGACTGGAACGCATGATTCTTTGTTGGAATTAGGCGGTTTATATACCCAATTGCATCAGATGCAACTCAAGACCATGGCGATCTAGCCTGATTTTTGATTTTAATTACAAAAACCATATCTCAAGTGAAATACAGATTGATTATCCTGTTGGTATTATTACCATTTATTAGTTTTGCACAAGAAAGAGGAGTTGGAATCCGGCTTGGAGAACCCCTTTCTATTACTTATAAGGACTTCCTGAGCGAGTACATTTCCATCGAAGGGATGATCGGCGTAGCAGGAATAAACGGTGGGAGCTATTACCAGAAAGATTTCGAAAGCAACCTGCCAGAATCCAATGCATTCTATATTTCTCACCTTGCCCAAAAAGGCATTTCCTTCAATGTGCGCTCTGCCTATCATGAGGATATCACAGACGTATTTGGGATCACAGACGGATATCTACTTGCCTATGGCGGTGTAGGTATTCAACTGAGAACGACCAAAGTCACCTACGCTTACAGAGATGAACAAAATTCCGCACTTCTAAGAAATGACAATCGAACCAACGTAGATTTTGGGCCCGAGGTATTTATCGGAGCTGAATACTATTTTGATGATGTACCTATCTCAGTTTTCGCTGAAGCTGGCTTTTTCTTAGAATTAATAGATCGCATCGGTCATATCAAAGGCCAAGGCGGTATTGGTGTCCGATACATTTTCTAAGGATGAAAAAGAGATTCATTTTAGCCCTCGCAATGCTATTAATCCTGGCTATTGGGAGCTATTGGGGCTTCAAGAAATTAGGCGGAAATGCACCCATAGCTATTCAACTTGTGCAAAAAAAACCAGATAATCTTGCGGGAATAACCTACAGAGGAACGCCTGGAAATGAAGAATTAGGCCAAATTTTCATAAAGATGGAGACTCAAAAAGGGCTACATCCTGGAAGCCAACTGCATACAATCTATGAGGTGGAGCCAGCTGGAAAACTTGACACCATGATCGTTTTTGTAGGAATCAATCAAACCCTTCCAATTGCTGATCTAGAGTTTCGCTCTTTTGAATATGACAGCTACTTGCTTGCCAAAATCAAAAGTAACAAATGGGTAATGCCTGGTCCGGATACCGTGCAGGAAAAGCTGGCAGAATATGCCCAGGAAAATAACCTGGAGCTTAGTGGCGTTTACATCGACAAAATCATCTCTGAAAACGAAGTTCAGGTGATCGCTCCTATCAAGTAAAAAGTTGTTAAGGATTTTTAACCAACCATTTAATGGCACAATTCGTGGAAGAATCTTACTTAACTTAACAAACTACTCCTATGAAAAATATCAATAAATTAATTTTGGCTCTTTTTGGTCTGGTAATATTTCAAGCATGTGAAGGACCTGAAGGGCTTCAGGGAATTCCCGGTGAACCTGGGATAAATATCGTAGGTACCACATTCGAGGTCGACGTCAACTTCACAAGTGCCAATGACTACTCTGAGGTTTTTGACTTTACAGAGCCGTTGGTGGATGGAGATGCATTTCTGGTCTACATGCTAGAAGAGTCTCCAGTCTCTCAAGGAACATTTGCATGGAGACTAGTACCACAGACTTTCTATTTAGAAGAAGGAATCCTAGTTTATAACTTTGATTATACAATAAATGACTTCAGCATCTTTTTAGATAATTCCCCGATAGACTTCTCACAGTTAGACCCCTATTATACTACTGATCTGGTATTTAGAGCAGTGGTAGTTCCTTCGGATCTAATTGGAGCCCGAGTAGATTACACAGATTATGAAGCAACTATGAAACTTCTAAACATATCTGAAGATGACTTCGTAAGAATAGAATCTAATAAATAAAACATAAGACTAAGCCAACTGATTACCACAAGCTGGATCGATGTATTACATAGGTCCAGTTTTTTTATGTGGTTATTATACCTGCCAAAATTAATTTGGCGCTTATCTTTGCCCCATGCATTTTAAAAACGACCTCTTACTTCGAGCCGCGAAAGGCGAACCTACAGAACGAACTCCAGTTTGGCTGATGCGCCAAGCGGGCAGAATTCTGCCTGAATATCGAAAAGTGCGGGATAGCGTTAGTGGGTTCATTGAACTTGCTCAAACTCCAGAACTTGCTGCAGAAGTGACTATTCAGCCTGTTGATTTGCTGGGCGTGGATGCAGCAATTATTTTTTCAGACATTTTGGTGATCCCCGAAGCGATGGGACTGCCCTATGAAATGGTAGAAAAAAGAGGCCCCCTATTTCCCAACACTGTCAGATCAGAAGCTGCTTTGAAAAAGCTACATATCTCTGATGGCTCAGAACTTCGCTATGTGACGGATGCTATTCAAATCACTAAGAAGGCGCTTAATGGACGAGTGCCTTTGATTGGTTTTGCAGGTGCGCCATGGACTATTTTCTCTTATATGGTAGAAGGTCATGGAAGCAAAACATTCTCAGCGGCCAGAGAGATGCTTTACACCCAACCCTCATTTTCTCATAAGCTTCTCCAGATGATCACTGACAGCACTGTCAATTATCTAAAAGCTCAGATCGAAGCGGGCGCACAAGTAGTGCAGCTATTTGACAGTTGGGCGGGGATTTTGGGGCCAAAGCAATATGCTGAATTTTCCCTGCCATATATCGCTCAGATCTGTGATGCGATTACTACTGTGCCAAAAACTGTTTTTGCCAAAGGAGCATTCTTTGCCAGAGAAGAAATGGGCAAATTGAATTGTGAAACGATAGGCTTGGACTGGAACATGGGAATCGCCGAGTCAAGAAAGCTGATTGGGGACAATAAAACATTGCAAGGGAATCTAGATCCAGCGGCGCTTTACGGCACCGCCGATCAAGTGCGTGAAGCAACCATCGAAATGATGGAGCAATTCCGAGGAACTAGGCATATAGCCAACCTTGGGCATGGCGTATATCCAGACATTAATCCAGAAATGGTGAAAGTATTTATCCAGACTGTAAAAGATTTTAAGTAGGTGTTTTAGCCTCAGAGAAAACGAAGAGGATCACGCGGAGGCAGCGAAGTTGTCCTGCTTCTCCAGAAGCATGACTTCGCTTATTATTTCACCACTTATGAGATATCTTCATTAATGAATGCTTTTATGAAGCTATATTAACTTTAGCTCGTCTCCGACTTTAATGACTCCGCTGGACAACGCTACCATATTTTGGCCAAACAGTATTTTGTTTCCCACCTTTCTATAGGTGGCCAATGTTATCAGAGGTTCAGTTCCTTTGGTGCCAGAATCCTGATCCACAGTTGTCATCACACAGCGTGCGCATGGTTTTATTACCTGAAAACCTACTTCACCTATTTGTATTCTTTTCCACGAATCCTCAGCAAAAGGATCGCCACCTGAAAAGACAATATTTGGGCGAAAGCGATTCATCGGTAAAGGAGATTCCAAACGAGAATTAAGATCTATCAGGGACTTCTGACCTATGAGTAAGTACGGCATTCCATCTGCAAAACTTACTGACTCCTCATTTACAGCGTACTTTGGATCTACTTTGCGTTCAGTTGTATCAGGCATTTTCACCAGACGCACCTTCATCTTCAGTACGTCACTAAACCAAGCATCAATTTCTGCATTGACTAAACGTGCAGGCATCTCGTCATCCCAAACTGTTACGGAAGAGATTTCTTCTCCTACCGCCGTAAATGGAATACGAATCAATTCACCAGGTTTGGAAATATGGTAAACCGAAAGTGAATCAGCGCCGATTTCCACCTGCAGCATCGCCATTTGCGGAAACTTCCGCTGCGAGATAAACTGACCAGAATCATCAATCAGCATCCAACGTCGATCCAGTTCAAATCCTCTTTCTTCCACCTTAGCTTCAGACATGCGAATTCCCGCAAGAGATTTAATAGGATAGATGTATAAGTCTTGGATAATTAGGGAATCTGGCATGACTTAAAAATAAGTCTCCGCACTTAGAAATCACTGCTTCAGCCGAAAAAATTTCTAACAACAGAAATAAGTCCTTTCAGGTAAGCCCACGTCGAAGGCACAATTTCCAATTCTCTATTGACAGTAAGTATTGCTACTCCCAGCAAAATCACTAGGCACCATCGGCATCGTTCGTTCATATTTTCCCTAAAAAATAGTTTCATTCTACCGAGTAGATGCAAGTGCGGGTCAATTGGTTGCAATCACCAAGTGATTTTTCCAATAAAACTGTCAGTTTGGAGATTTCACTTAAACAGATAAATGACAAATCAGTGGCTTTTTCGTCAAATCTATGTCAACCTTTCTGCCAATGTGACACAAAATGATGCGAATTCTCACATGGCACATCCATTGAAGAAAGGGAGTAGAATCAATTTGAAAATAACTTAAAAACATATACTCATGGGAAAAATCATAGGCATTGACTTAGGAACAACCAACTCCTGCGTAGCAGTGATGGAAGGTAACGAGCCTGTAGTCATTCAAAACAGTGAGGGAAGAAGAACCACACCTTCTATTGTGGCTTTCCTTGACAATGGAAACGGTGAGCGCAAAGTAGGTGATCCTGCCAAGCGTCAGGCTATTACTAACCCAACCAACACCATTTCTTCAGTTAAAAGATTTATGGGCAAAAGATTCTCTGAAATTTCTGAGGAGAAAAAGCATGCTACATATAAAGTTGAAAAAGGGGCTAACGATACTGTCGTTGTAAAAATCGGTGACCGTTCTTATACACCACAGGAGCTTTCTGCGATGATCCTTCAGAAAATGAAGAGCACTGCTGAGGATTTTTTGGGACAAACAGTGACTGAAGCAGTTATAACAGTTCCTGCATACTTCAATGATTCCGAGCGTCAAGCAACTAAAGAAGCTGGACAGATCGCTGGTCTAGACGTTAAGCGTATCATTAACGAGCCAACGGCTGCGGCTTTGGCATACGGAATGGACAAGAAGCATCAGGACATGAAGATCGCTGTATATGACCTTGGCGGTGGTACATTCGATATATCAATATTGGAGCTAGGCGATGGAGTATTCGAAGTAAAATCAACCAATGGTGATGTGCACTTAGGTGGTGATGACTTTGATCAGGTGATCATGAACTGGCTAGCTGAAGAGTTCAAATCTGAGGAGCAAATAGATCTTAGACAAGATCCAATGGCACTTCAGAGATTGAAAGAAGCATCTGAAAAAGCTAAAATAGAGCTTTCCAGCTCTGCCTCTACTGAAATCAACTTGCCATATATCACTGCAACTCAAACAGGTCCTAAGCACTTGGTGAGAACTTTGAGCCGTGCGAAATTCGAACAACTTTCCGAAGATCTAGTAAGAAGATCTATGGAGCCTTGTAAGAAAGCTTTGGCTGATGCAGGTCTGAGTCCATCTGATATTGACGAAGTAATCTTGGTAGGCGGTTCTACTAGAATCCCTAAAATCCAAGAAGAAGTTGAAAAGTTCTTTGGCAAAAAGCCTTCTAAAGGTGTAAACCCAGATGAGGTAGTTGCTATCGGAGCAGCGATTCAAGGTGGAGTATTGACAGGTGAAGTGAAAGACGTTCTTCTTTTGGATGTGACTCCACTTTCTCTAGGTATTGAAACTATGGGTGGAGTATTGACCAAATTGATCGAGTCTAACACTACTATCCCTACCAAGAAGTCTGAGACATTCTCGACTGCTGCGGATAATCAGCCAGCTGTGGATATTCACGTATTGCAAGGTGAAAGACCAATGGCTAAGGATAACAGAAGTATTGGTAGATTCCAACTTTCTGATATTCCACCAGCACAAAGAGGTGTTCCTCAGATCGAAGTGACTTTCGATATCGATGCTAACGGTATATTAAATGTATCAGCAAAAGATAAAGGAACTGGTAAAGAGCAGAAGATCAAGATCGAAGCATCTTCAGGACTTTCTCAGGAAGAAATTGACAGAATGAAGTCTGAAGCTGAAGCAAATGCAGTTACTGATAAAGCTGAGAAAGAGAAAATTGACAAGTTGAACCAAGCTGATAGCTTAGTATTTCAAACTGAAAAGCAGTTGAAAGAATACGGAGACAAGCTTTCCGAAGGAAATAAAACTACAATCTCCGGAGCACTGGAAACTCTTAAAGCAGCACATCAAGCTCAAAATATCGAGGGAATTGATTCTGCAATGGAAGGATTGAACAAAGCTTGGGAAGCTGCTTCTACAGAAATGTACAATGCTGCAGGAGCTGAAGGCGCAGGAGCATCTGGAGCTGATCCAAATGCTGGTGCTAGTTCATCTGATGCAGGCGATGGAGTATCTGACGTCGATTATGAAGAAGTAAGCGAAGAAGAGAAAAAATAATAGCTACCTAAGCTAAACCAAATAAAAATGGCATCTGTGTAAAAGCAGGTGCCTTTTTAGTTACAAAGCCAAGTATTACGATTTTAAAATCAAGCCTCTTGGCTTTTACATCTTAAGTTTAGAAATCTATAGCCATGCAATTAACATCTGACAATAAACTAAAGAAACTCATAGTGGTGGGTGACCGAGTTTTAATCCGCTTGAAAAAACCAAATGGAAAGACAGGTTCAGGATTATACTTACCACCGGGAGTTCAGGAAAAAGAAAAGGTACAGCAAGGCTACATCATCAAAGCTGGCCCAGGATATCCAATACCTGTAGCTACGGATGATCCCGAACCATGGATGGATAATGAAGAAAAAGTGAAATATGTTCCCCTACAAGCTAAAGAAGGCGACTTAGCTATCTTCCTACTTTCAGGAGCACATGAAGTTGTTTATGAGGGTGAAAAATACTTTATCGTTTCTCAAGCCGCAATATTAATGTTAGAAAGAGAGCAAGATCTATAAACGCAAAAGCCCGGAATATTCCGGGCTTTTTGCATTTATATCTATCAGGAATCAATTTTAATCCTCCCAAACTTTTTTGTTTTTCGCTTTAGGACCTTTAAGCAAATCCAAATCTCTTCTAACGAAAACTATTTTTGTTCTAGTTTCAGGTCTTTCCCAGACACTGAGGTTTTTTGCCTCTGGCCCCTTAACATCTAGAGGAACTGAGTAAAATTTTAATGGTGAAGCATTTGCTGCAAGTTCTGCTGCAGATGCATTTTTGGCTTTCGGCCCTTTCAAGGTGGATTGTGAAAATCCCGCTGCCGATATCATCATAAGTGTGATTACTAATACCGATCTTTTCATAGCTTGTATAATTTAGATTGCTCTTACTAAACTATACTAATGTGGAGCAAAAAGGTTACACAAAATCAATATTTAATAACTGCTTTTTGACAAATGATAAAATTATATTTTTAAAATATTCAATAAACATTTTTTATATCGTTTTAAAATAAACTTATTATCTAATATTCAACATAATTATCAGCTAAATAAGGTCTGAAAGTAACCAGGTTTTCCTCTAGAATATGTCAAAAATAAAAGCCGGGATGAAATTCATCCCGGCTTTTAGATTAACACTAGACCCTGTTTATGTTTTTAGAAAGCAAAAACCGCAGCAAGCATAAACGAAGAAAGGTTTTTTGAATCATTTAAATCATTATCCTTAAAGAAATCATCACTCATCGCATCCATTCTCAATTCAGGGATAAGTGTCAAGTTCTTGTGAACTCTTAAATTGCCAGAAAGTGTCGCTGCAAATACGCTACCGTCTCCATCAGAATTAAGACCTACTACTCCGCCAAGTCCTCCATTAAATACGCTGAAGTATTCTCCACGAAGACCTATAGAAAACATCTCTGAAGTAGTAGCTTGCACATATCCAGCAAAACCATAGAATCCAGCACCATCGCCATCCAAGTCGCCAATGCTTGACCCATTGTATTGCTCACCTGCGGAAGTTGTATTATAAGTAGTGTTCAGACCTAAGTAGATCGATTCTGATAAATCAATGCCTGCCGTCAAATCAACTTGAAAAAGACTACCCAAGGATGATTGACCTGCTACCAAAGGTCCATCTATATCAAGCTTGCCATCCTGATCCCCATAGACGAAGTTCAAATAAGCTACTCCTGCATCGTAAGTATAACCCAACTGAGCCCCTAAAGTATATGTCCCTATCAGATTAAACTCAGTCATATCTGTAGGATTCATTACCGCAGCCATCAATGACCACTTATCAGAAAGTGCAAAATCAGCCTTCAAACCTGTATGGGAAAACGGACCATAAGAGAACATATAGGAAGTGGAGTAGTTGAAGTTAGCTGTAGGAGAAATCACCTCATAACCCAAGAATGTATTGAAGTTACCCATAGTCAAGGTCACCACATCATTCACATTCCAGTAAACATACAACTGATTCACAATCTGAGAACTTCCCGCCATACCTCCTGCATACAAAGGAGAACCAAACACTGCGTCTTCACCTCTAGGCCCGAAAACTAAGTCAGCGACAGCGCCAACTTTTTCACCTTGATAGGTTGCTATAATATTAGCCATACCTAACGAAAAGCCAGGGAGGTTTCCGAAGGATGTTGCAGGAGCCTGAAAACCCTCACCCTTGTTTGCGCCGTTGAAGTTCGTACGGAAGTAAGCATCCACAGATCCGGAGAATGTCAATCTAGAAGGCTCTTCTTCTTCAATTATAATGACCTCTTGGGCAAATGAGTTTGTTGCACCAACAATCAATAATGCTAGTATAAGTAGTTGAAATTTTTTCATGGTTTAAATAGGTATAGGTTTTAGATAGATTTTTAAAGTGAGAAAGACTGCCAAAGAATCAGAGTCTCCAATTCTTTGGTAGAAATGATTTTTACTATTCGTCGTAAACAATGGTGTAACCGCGTATCCCGTGTTCGTGTGAATCAAGTCCATTACGCTCATGCTCTTCAGAGACACGAATTCCAATGGTCTTTTTCAGGACAAAGAAGATCAGGAAAGCAGCAGAGAAAGCTGCCACTCCACAAATTGCTACTCCTGTCAGTTGAGTTAAGAAAGTATGTTCAGGATTGGTAGAAAAAATGCCAACTGCCAAAGTGCCCCAAATACCACAAGTAAGGTGAACGGAAACCGCACCGACTACGTCATCAAGTCTAAGCTTATCCAGCAGCACCGCAGAATACACTACTAATATTCCAGCTATAAAGCCTACCAATACTGCCGATGCGGGATTGATCACATCAGCGCCGGCGGTGATTCCGACAAGCCCAGCAAGCACACCATTAAGAATCATCCCAAGATCCAGACGCTTGAAGACTATATTCCCTGCAAGAAATCCACCGATTCCACCGGCACATGCAGCTAGACAAGTAGTAACTAATACAAAAGAAACTAAAGCAGGGTCAGCAGAAAGAACTGAACCTCCATTGAAGCCAAACCATCCTAACCAAAGCAGGAAAACACCAATAACTGCCAGCGGTACACTTGAGCCAGGCTTGTCAACAGTCTTTCCGTTAACATATTTACCGATCCTAGGACCAACCAATATTACACCCGCTAGAGCTCCCCATCCACCTACTGAGTGTACCAAAGTACTTCCTGCAAAGTCATAGAAACCCATTGCATCCAAAGCTCCTCCGCCCCATTTCCAGCTTCCAATTAACGGATAAACTAGGCCTACATAAAATAAGGTGAAAACCAGATATGCCCACAATTTCACTCGCTCTGCAATGGCTCCAGATACTATTGTAGCAGCAGTAGCAGCAAACATGGCTTGGAACAAGAAGTCTGTCCAATAAGTATAACCTCCATCTGCATACCCTACCGTAACATCTGCATCTGCGGGTGAAAACCAAAACATACTCCATCCTGAAGCATCAAAACCAAACCATCCCGGAGTTTCAAAACCAGGATACATGAGATAAAACCCAACAAAAGCATAGGATAGTATCCCAATGATCGGAGTGATTGTGTTTTTAAACAAGATGTTAACAGTGTTTTTGGCTTGCCCAAATCCTGCTTCTACTCCAGCAAAGCCCAAGTGCATAATAAACACCAAGGCGGTGGAGAGCATCATCCAAACATTGTTTGTGGTGAGGAGATTTTGTGCAATTTCTGCAGATAAATCCATTGAGGCGGCCCCATCTTGAGCCAGCAGTGTTACGAAATACTTCATAGGTTTGAGATAGTTAAAAGAACAACTTCAGAATTTACAATAGGTTTGAGATACTTTACTTGAATCGAATGTAATTATAATAATGCTAATAAAACAAATGTATTTTTATAAATAAGTCGTAAAAAAGTGATTTTTACTATCATTTTTAACCCAATTTTTTCCTTTTTGGCAAAATCTTAATGAAATCAAGTTAATTTATAAACTGATTAATAGAAAAATATTATTTGGTTAAGGTCTATAAAATTCTTCGAAATCGATTACGAAATAGGTAATTCAGAACATTACTAAAAAAAACACGACTCAAATGGAATATTATTTGCAAAAAATATAGAAAGCAGAATCTTCAACAAATTTTTTGATTTTATGAAAAACATAAATTTTGCTAAAAGCAGCTTTTATTTAATCCATCCCTAAAAAAAAATGCGATGATATTGTAAAAACAGATAAATTTTGAACTCGCGTAACAAAAAAAACCGGTCTATGCCGGTTTTTTACTCTACTATTGATTTATCGAATGCTATTTAACCAAACTTGCATATTCTTTGGCAAAATAGGTAAGAATCACCTTTGCTCCTGCTCGTTTAATGCTTAATAAAATCTCAAGCATTGCTCGGTCATTGTCAATCCACCCTCTTTGTGCCGAAGCCTTCACCATGCTATACTCACCTGACACATTATAAGCAGCTATCGGCAAAGGGAAGTTTTCTTTTAGAAGCATAATTACGTCCAAATAGGATAGCGCTGGCTTAACCATTAGAAAATCTGCTCCCTCTTCAGTATCCAAGTCTGCTTCGATCAATGCTTCTTGAGAATTTGCAGGATTCATCTGATAAGTCTTTTTATCTCCAAATTTCGGCGCAGAATCCAATGCATCTCTGAAAGGGCCATAAAATGCACTTGCATATTTCGCAGTGTATGACATAATAGATGTATCCGTAAAGCCACTTTCATCCAATAACTCTCGGATATAACCCACACGCCCATCCATCATGTCTGACGGGCCGATGATATCAACTCCTGCATCTGCTTGCGCCAAAGACATTCTAGCCAAAATCTCCAAAGTCTCATCATTTAAGATTTTCCCGTTTTTCACCAAACCGTCATGACCATCACTACTGTATGGATCCATAGCCACATCAGACATCAGACAAACTTCCGGGAATTCCTTTTTGATTTCGCGGAGCGCCTTCAAGTAAAAAGTCTCAGGATTATAGCTTTCTGAAGCTATAGCATCCTTTAAACTATCGGGGTATGCCGGAAACACATCAAAAGCTTGTATCCCCAACTTCAAACAGCTTTCGATTTCTCCAAGCATGTTATCGATAGAATACCTGTAAATTCCAGGCATTGAATTAACAGCTACTTTCTTATTCGCTCCATCTACAAGGAACATCGGAAAGATGAGATCTTTGACTGAGAGACTAGTCTCCTCTACAAGATTCCGTACAGCTTCTGATTTTCGGTTTCTTCTTGGTCTTCTTAGCATGATTTACTTGAAAATTTGTTGAATCTGAACAAGATCTAAGTTTTTGTAATCCTCTATATATAGATGACAAGTTGGTAATTCATCTTTTGTATGACTAGAAAGCACGCCAACAACTTTCATTCCTGCGTTCAAGCCAGCGCTTGCTCCAGAGAAAGAATCCTCAAAGACCAAACAATGAGCAGGGTCAACGCCAAGTTTAGCAGCAGATTTCATATAAACTTCTGGATCAGGCTTGTGCTTTGACACATCCTCTGACGCGAGCTTTGATTGCATTTGATTCCCGACCCCAAGTGTGCCTATGATCAAATCAAGATTTGCCCGGGGAGCTGAGGTCGCCACCGCTGTGAAAAGTCCCTGTGATTTGAGCATCGCAAAGAAGTCCATAAAACCTAAAATAGGATCTACTTCCGATTTGTATATCTCTCTGAACAGGCTTTCTTTTTCATCTTCCAGGAGCATGAGTTCTTCTCCTTCTATTTTTCTACCCAAAAAATGACTTAGGATATAACCATTATTCTTACCATACATATGCTCCTGATATTCAGCTTCGGTGGGATTAAGATTTCGCTTCGCAAAAAAATGCTGGAAGGCAATTGAATGAAATGGATTAGTATGACAAATCACTCCATCCATATCAAAAATGACAGCTTTTAACATGCGTTGGTTCAGTTTTTTAAAGATGCAAAATTAAGTATAAGACATTAAAAAACCCTCCCTAGTTCCAAAAACACGGGAGGGAATATCTAATCACGAGACAAAAGCCACTATCTACTTTTCAAATGCATTTATTGTATTCTCTATAATATCACAGCACTCATGAATCTGCTCTTCAGTCATCACCAATGGCGGAGCGAATCGGATAATGTTACCATGAGTAGGCTTCGCCAACAGACCATTATCTTTCAAGGCCACGCAAATATCCCAAGCAGTGCTGCTTTCTTCTGAATCATTAATGACCACTGCATTGAGGAGACCTTTCCCTCTCACGAGTTTAACAATTTCATACTTATCAACCAATGCTTGCATACGATCCCGGAAAATCTCCCCGAGCCTCCGTGCATTTTGTGCCAGATTTTCATCCGAAACCACCTCAAGCGCCGCAATTGCTACTTTAGCTCCAAGCGGATTGCCTCCAAAAGTAGACCCATGCTGTCCAGGTTTGATCACTTCCATTACATGATTATCGGCCAAAACAGCAGACACCGGATAGAAGCCTCCAGAGATCGCTTTTCCTAAGATCAGCATATCTGGCTTGGTGTAAGTAACCTGTTGCTCACAGGATTTTTCACAGGTACAATTCCCACAAACTGCCAAAAGCGAGCCTGTACGAGCAATTCCAGTTTGAATCTCATCCGCAATGAAAAGAACATTTTTCGCATTACATGCAGCCTTTGCTTCTTTGATGTAATCATCGGCAGGCACATACACGCCTGCTTCGCCTTGGATAGGCTCTACTAAAAATGCAACTACCTCTGGATCTTCCAGAACAGTTTTTAAAGCATAAATATCGTCATACGGAATCTTAACAAATCCTGCAGTATAGGGTCCAAAGTTTTTACGTGCATTTTCATCACTAGAAAAAGAGATGATAGTAGTGGTCCTTCCGTGGAAATTATTTTCAACTACAACTATCTTAGCTCGATTTTCATCTACACCCTTTTTTTCATAACCCCATTTTCGAGCAATTTTGATAGCCGTCTCCACTCCTTCGGCTCCGGTATTCATCGGAAGCACTTTATCAAAACCGAAGTATTCTGTAATGTATTTCTCAAAGGGGCCAAGAACATCATTATGAAAAGCCCTGGAAGTGAGAGTCAAGGTGCTGGCCTGCTCAATTAAAGCATCCTTAATACGCGGATGACAATGCCCTTGGTTGACGGCTGAGTAGGCGGATAAGAAATCATAATAGCGCTTTCCTTCCACATCCCAGAGAAAAACTCCTTCGCCCTTTGCTAGGACGACTGGTAATGGATGATAATTATGTGCGCCGTATTTATCTTCTAATTCTATCGCTTGCTTACTGGAGGTGATAGTCTGCATGTTTTTCGTAATTTTGTCTACTATAATAAGGACTTGCCAAGAGCAAATATAGCAATTGCCATTACCCTAACCATGGATGAACCGAATAAGCCTCTGCCAACTCCAGCATTAAGTACGGAAGACTTTTATTTTAATGATCAGGGAATGATGGTTTTCACAGAAAAATATCACCTAAAACGTGGCTATTGCTGTGGGAGCGGTTGCAAACACTGTCCCTACACAAAGCAGTGAGGAAAAGGAAATATTTTTGAAACCCATTGTTGCAAATCCCCGAAAACTTCCGATATTTGCAGACTCATTACAGAAACGGATACAATTTACTATACATTACCATGGCAAAAGTTTGTGACATCACCGGAAAAAGACCTCGAGTAGGTAACAACGTCTCCCATGCAAACAACAAAACTAAGCGTAGGTTCTACCCAAATCTTCACAAGAAGACGTTCTACGTTCCAGAAGAGGATGCATGGATCACTTTGAAAGTTTGTACTAAGGCATTGAAGACTATCAATAAGAAAGGTATCACTGCGGTTTTGAAAGAAGCTCAGGATAACGGGATGATTGTAATCAGATAATCAAGGTCACGACCCTAAAATCAATACAAAGATGGCTAAGAAAGGCAACAGAGTACAAGTGATTATGGAATGCACGGAGCATAAAGCTTCTGGCTTGCCAGGTACTTCAAGATATATCACTACCAAGAATAGAAAAAATACTACAGAAAGATTGGAATTGAAGAAGTTCAACCCAATCATGAAGAAAGTCACTGTTCATAAAGAAATTAAATAATTTAGCTCGGAAGAAATTCCGTTAAAACGACAAAACCATGGCTAAGAAAGTAGTAGCAACCCTTAAAAAAGAAGGTGGCGTATCTTACGCCAAAGTAATCAAAGCGGTAAGATCTGCAAAGACTGGCGCTTATACCTTCAGAGAAGAAATGGTTCCTTCCCCTCTGGTACAGGAAACCTTGAAAAAATAAGTTGCCAATAGCAACATAAGGCATTCTAGTCCCTCTGTCCATCGGTCAGCAGGGACTTTTTCGTTATATTCCACTTTTAAAACTCACAAGCATGGGAATCTTTGGTTTCTTTTCAAAAGACAAGAAAGAAAGCCTCAATCAAGGCCTTCAGAAATCAAGCGAAAATATTTTTACAAAACTCAGTAAAGCCGTTGTTGGCAAGTCCAAAGTGGACGATGAGGTGTTGGATGAATTGGAAGAAATCCTAATCACCTCTGATGTGGGTGTAGATACCACGATCAAAGTCATCCGAAGAATTGAAGAGCGAGTTGCTAGAGATAAGTATGTCAATACAGCTGAACTTGACGTCATTCTCAAAGAAGAAATTGAAAATCTTCTCAAAGAAAGTAACTCTCAAGATCTCCTAGACTTTGATCTACCTGAAGGCAAAAAACCTTATGTGATCATGGTAGTTGGCGTAAATGGGGTGGGGAAAACCACTACCATCGGAAAACTCGCTAACCTTTTTCAATCAGCTGGAAAGTCAGTAATCTTGGGAGCGGCCGATACTTTTAGAGCAGCTGCTGTAGATCAATTGATTCTCTGGGGAGAAAAAGTGGGGGTACCTGTAGTTTCTCATGGCATGAATACAGATCCGGCTTCCGTAGCATTTGATGCAGTAAAACAAGGAGTAGATACCAATGCCGATGTGGTAATCATCGATACTGCGGGGCGACTTCATACCAAAGTGAATCTGATGAATGAGCTGGGGAAAATCAAGCGTGTGATGCAAAAATTCATCCCTGATGCACCTCATGAAATCCTCCTTATATTGGATGGCTCCACAGGACAGAATGCTTTTATTCAAGCCAAAGAATTCACAAAGGTGACAGAAATCACAGCCCTGGCCATCACCAAACTGGATGGTACTGCAAAAGGAGGTGTAGTAATTGGCATTTCGGATCAATTCAAAATCCCTGTCAAATACATAGGTGTAGGCGAGAAAATGACCGACTTACAGATTTTCAATCGAAAGGAATTTGTCGATTCGCTCTTCACGAAGAAGTAAACAAAACTCGCATAAGTAGATACCCCGACCAAACTCGGGGTATTTTTTTTTACAAAAACTTGAATCTAATCTAAACTTTACCGTAATTTAATATGATATCATTTTAACATCATACTAATATGGAAAAGGTAACTAAACCTATGTCAGGGTATCTCATGATCCTGTTCGCTCTTGGGCTCATCATTTTTGCTGTAGCACTTTTTATTCAGCAAATCATGATCGTAGTCGGTATTTTATCGGTGGTGGCAGCTTTAATCTGTCTTGGTGGGTTCTTCATCGTAGAACCAAATAAATCAATGGTTCTCCTACTTTTTGGCGATTACAAAGGAAGCGTGAAAGCCAACGGATTCTATTGGGTTAATCCTTTTATGACCAAGAAGAAAATATCACTTCGAGTGAGAAACTTCGAGAATAAACCTGTAAAAGTGAACGACAAGATCGGTAATCCTGTAATGATCGGAACTATAGTAGTGTGGCAAGTAGAAGACACGTTCAAAGCCACTTTCGATGTAGATGATTATGAAAATTTTGTACACTTACAGTCTGATGCAGCTATTCGGAAAATGGCAGGACTTTATCCTTATGATAATTTTGAGGCAGAAGAAGCTGAAGTCACCTTGAGGTCTGGAGTCGAGGATGTAAATCATTCGTTGGAAAAAGAAATCGGTGAACGACTCCATCATGCCGGGATTAAGGTCATCGAAGCTAGAATATCCCACTTGGCTTATTCCTCCGAGATCGCATCGGCTATGCTCCAAAGGCAACAAGCCACAGCCATCGTAGCTGCACGTCAAAAGATAGTGGAAGGCGCAGTCGGAATGGTAGAGATGGCTTTAGCTGATCTAAAATTAAAAGGCATTATAGAATTTGATGATGAGAAAAAAGCGGTGATGGTCTCTAATTTGATGGTGGTGCTTTGCTCAGACAAAAGCGCCACGCCAGTATTGAATGTCGGTACACTAAATCAATAGCAATGGCTAACAGGATTTTCAAAGAAAGCCAAACCTATATCGGTTCTTGGGTCATGTATTTTATCATATTGGCCGAGGTGCCAATACTTATATTATTGACTGTATTATATGCCAATTCCGATGATAAGCAAGAAATGGCGATTGCCTTGGGAGTAATCCTTGGTACGATGATTTTGGTTTTCATTCTAATTTTCAACTTAAAGCTAGAAACCAGGATTGATGATAACAGCATTTCTTTCAGGTACTTCCCTTTCATCAGAAAATGGAGACAATTTCCAAAAGATACCATTAAATCCTATAAAGTGATCAAATACAGCCCAATTACAGATTACGGCGGCTGGGGATTTAAAGGCAATAAAACTACCAAAGCATATTCTGTTCTGGGTGATGAAGGCCTCCTTATGGATTTGGGAAAAAAGAAAAAATTATTGATAGGAACTATGAAGTCTAAAGAATTGACAGACTTCATGGAAAATTGGATGGAGGAATAACTTATGTCAAAGAAGAAAGCATTTGCACTACGGATGGATGAGAACATGATGAAAGCGATCGAGAAATGGTCAGCAGATGAGTTCCGTAGTACCAATGGCCAACTCGAATGGATCATCCGAGAATCGCTGAAGAAAGCAGGCCGCTTGCCTAAAGGAGATTCAAGCAATCCTGAGTTAGTATAAACCAGATCGATTGTAAATCAGTTGTATCTTTATAAAATGAAGCACTAAAAATTATGAAAAAACTAATGTTTGTATTTATACTTTTGGGTGGATTGATTTACCTATCTCCATCTGAAGTAATGGCACAAGAAGTAATCACAAATACAGTAGATGCAAAGACTCAGTCAAAAGTTGAGAAAGCTAAAGTAAAGCTCAAAAATTATCAAGAACATCATGTGAAAGCCGTAGAAAAAAGCCGGAATTTGCGAGCTAATTTTGAGAAAAAAAACTCAGCGGGCAAGCTTTCTCCGAATGCCGTAGAAAAGATGACCAAAAAAATGGAAAAGCAGTCTAAGTCTATTGAGAAGCTGGAAAAAAAGATGGACAAATTAAAAAAATATATCGAGAAGAACTCCTAATCCATTCTTGACGGTTTAATCAAGCTCTGGTATATAGAGCAATTCTTCCTTTTCAAAATCATACAAGGTGAGTGATCTCAACTCATAATATGCCACCCAGAAATCACGTAGTGATGAGTAAAAGGCTCTTTTATTAGAGTCTTTTTCATTTTGCGCAATAGTTAGATTGGTAATAGAAACATTCCCTGTCTGGTATCTTCTCAGTGCGATATCATATCGACGCTGGGCCACATCATCCGACACTTTCGTGACATTCAATCGCTCCTTGATCATTAAGAAATTTTTTACTTTGGTAAATATCTCCTGTTCAAATATGGTCAGATCCTGCTCTACTGTATAATTTACTAATTCCTGATTTGCTATAGCCATAGACATTCTAGCCTTATTTCTACCCCAATCCAAGATTGGAACCGAAAGCCCCAGACTTACCAGTGCTTGAGTATTTGGGTTTTGATAAATGTCTGGAAAATTAAAAGCGGCATTATTGTATCCATACCTAGCATTTAGCTGAACTTGGAATCGCTGCCCTTTTGCCTGCGCTACTTCGGACTCTGCTTCAGCCTTTTGTCTATCAAATCCAACTGCTTCAGCTCTGTTTCGAAATGCTAGCTCAATTGCCCGGTCAACATCGACTTCGAAATCAGGGATATTAACAGGAGAAATAAGATTTAACTTAGAGGATTGATTCAACCCAATAAAAGAATTCATCGCAAATGCGGCACTTTCCAGTGAAAGCTGAGCTTCAGCCATTGCCTGCTGAGCATTCAAAACCTGTAATTCTACCTGTAAAAGTTCATCTTCTGGAGTTACTCCCAGTTCGTTTCTCTTCTTTTCAATAGCAAAAATATTTTCTGTATTCTTGAGGTTGGTAGTGGCTATCTCCGAATTAACCTGGGCGGTCAAATAATCAAAATATAATTGAGTGACGTAAATAGAGACTTCTTCCATATCTTTTACGTACTCACGTTTACTTTCTTCAAACAACAGCGGTTCAATTTTTTTGTCCCATTTGAATCTGTTGTATGCAAAAATCGGCTGTTGCAATGCCACACTTATAGGGACCCCCGAATATCTGGTCTGCGGATCACCTGGATTTGAAAGGAAATTATCAAATCTATTTGTAGAAGTATTCACTGAAATAGTCCCACCAGTGGCACCTATCACCTGCTCCAATCCTAACCCTAAATCCATAAGGTTTTGCTTTACCTCAATAAACTCAATAGAGCCATCGGGCTGCGTGATATTGTTATACTCTTGGTAATATTGAGGAATCGTACCTGTCAGCCGTAACTGTGGATTATAGTTAGACTTGAATAGTCTGTAGCGCCAGTAGCGATTCTCTCTTCTAGTCTTTGCACGAAGTGCTACAGGTGAGTTATCCTTGGCCTGCTGCACCAGCTCTTTCAGGGTAAAAGTTGGCACATCTTGGGCTTTCGCAAAATTGAAAGTCCCTGCCAAAGCAAATAGTATTAAAAAGGACTTGAAAAAAAGGATTCTTTTGGTCTTCATAAAGGCAGATTTTTATTTTGAAAAGACAAACTATTCACATCAACTAAAATACTGATTGATTACCCAGAAACAAGAGCATTATTGTATTTGAATTCCTAAAAAATCTAAAAAAGTAAAACTTTCACATTCATCACCCTCCTTTTTGACCCTTTGCGTACCTTGCAGCTTGATTGAAATCAGCCATGAAGTCCATTATCAGTTTTGTTATTCGCTACGTTCCAAGGCCACTGCTACAGCGAGTAAGTCCATTAGTGATGAAAGTTTTTGCACAGATGAATTCTGGCAACGATGTCACCTGTCCAGTTTGCGATCATAGTTATAAAAAGTTTCTTCCTTACGGTCGGATCGCACGAGCAAATGCCCTATGCCCAAATTGCCTGTCACTTGAGCGTCATCGATTGATGTGGCTTTTCCTTAGGGAAAAAACGGACTTTTTCACCGCTCCGCTTCGAGTGCTACATGTAGCTCCTGAGCATTGTTTTATTGAGCGATTTGAAGGGTTGAAAAACCTAGATTACATCACAGCAGATATAGAATCTCCTCTGGCTAAAGTCAAAATGGATGTTCATGATATACCCTTTCCTGAAAACAGCTTTGACGTTGTCTTTTGCAATCATGTCCTAGAGCATGTGGAAGATGACTTAAGAGCCTGTGCTGAGTTCGACCGCGTATTGAAGCCAAGCGGATGGGGAATACTACAATCACCTGTTTACCCTATCGAAAAGACCTTAGAAGATAAAAATGTCACCGATCCTGCAGAACGCGAGCGCATATTTGGCCAGCGTGATCATGTGCGGAAGTTTGGAAAAGACTATGCTGAACGACTTAGGAAGTCTGGATTAAAAATCGAAGAAAATCATTTTGTCAAAGAGATCTCTCCAGAATTAGTTAAGCAAAATGCTCTTCCTTTTGAAGAAGTGATCTTTGTCTGTAGAAAAGGAAATTAAACTTTTACCGATTTTCTTAAAAGCTCCATGGGAAGTCCTAATCCATAGGAGAACAGCTGTGCGATAGAGGCTATCCAGCTTAATAAACCCACTTTTACAGAATGATTTTGTATCGTGGAAGAAACAACCACGCCAATACTCCAGAGTAGAAATACACTTAAGCTGAGTAGAAATAGAGATTTGTTCACAAAAAAAAGCAGAGGTAAAGTAAGGCAAAAGAGCAAAAAAGCCGTTGGTAGCCAGTGAACCAGCATGATAGCTTCTGGATGAAATCTTGAAACATTCACTCGATTTCTACCAAATGAAAAAGACTGTTTTGCAAATGAAAGTAGGGTGTTTTTGCGCTTATGATACACAAAAGCTTCTTGAACCAATTCTAGTCTGAATCCAGATTTTTTGATTCGAATACTCCATTCTATATCCTCTCCCTGATTCGGATCTACAAATCCACCTGTTGCTTCAAATACCTTTCGTGATATACCCATATTGAAACCTCGAGCCTGATATTTGGAAGGATCTTTCATTTTGCCACGAATACCTCCCGTAGTCCAAAAGGACGTCATCGCAAAATCCATTGCTTTTTGCAAAGCAGAAAAGTCAGCATCTGAGGCGTCCGGCCCACCAAAAGCATCAAGCCTCCTACTTTCGATGGCATTTGATAGCTTCTGTAAATAATCGGAAGGCAAGATTACATCGGAATCTAAAATGACAAAAAACTCACCTTTGGCGATTTTCATTCCCTCGTTTCTGGCAAAACCTTGCCCTGTATTGGGCTGTACCAAATATTGGATTTGAAATAGATCGCTGAAATGTGCAATAACACCACTAGAGC
This sequence comes from Algoriphagus antarcticus, assembly GCF_002150685.1. GTDB lineage: Bacteria > Bacteroidota > Bacteroidia > Cytophagales > Cyclobacteriaceae > Algoriphagus > Algoriphagus antarcticus. The sequence goes on along the minus strand of NZ_MSSW01000032.1, from coordinate 3,521 downwards.
CATTCGTGGAGCCATCTTCTATCACTACGATTTCGAAATCTGAGAAAGTTTGCTGGGTAAGACTTTGTGCTAATTCGCGTAACTCTTCTGGTCGATTATAAACCGGTATGATTACCGAAAACTTCATCAAAAGTCGAAATTTATCTCTTCGTCAATTTTATACTCCATTTCTTTTGACTGATTGGAAGTCATCAACTCAGCGATGAATCCAGTTACAAATAACTGTACCCCAATAATCAAAGCTACCAAAGCCAAAAAGAAAAGAGGCTGTTCCGTGATTTCACGCACAGAAATACCCTTACTGATAGAATAAATTTTCTGGAAAATCAACCAGCAAGTAATAATGAATCCAGTTAAAAATGAAACACTACCGAGAAGACCAAAAAAATGCATGGGTTTCTTTTTATACCTGTGTACAAAAGAAACAGAAATCAAATCCAGAAAGCCATTCAAAAAACGCTCTATTCCAAACTTAGAATACCCGTATTTTCTAGCCTGATGCTGCACTACTTTTTCACCTATTTTCCCAAATCCATTCCATTTGGCAAGCAAAGGAATGTACCTATGCATCTCTCCATAGATCTGGATATTCTTCACTACTTTGAGTCGGTAAGCTTTCAGCCCACAATTAAAATCATGCAGTTTGATTCCAGAAATCCAGCGGGTCACTCCGTTAAAAAATCGAGATGGAATAGTCTTTCCTATTGGATCATGGCGCTCTTTTTTCCAGCCAGAAACCACATCAAACTTCCCTTCAGTGATCATCGCATACAAGCCTGGTATTTCGTCAGGGCTATCCTGAAGATCAGCATCCATAGTGATCACGACATCACCGCACACTTTTTTGAATCCAGCGTCCAGTGCAGCTGATTTACCATAATTCCTGGTGAAATTGATCCCTTTGACCACGGTGGATTCGAGGGAAAGTGAATTTATTATTTCCCACGAGTTGTCCGAACTACCATCATTAATATAAATCAACTCATAAGAAAAGCCGTGATCATGCATGACACGGCTAATCCATTGAGATAATTCAGGCAGTGACTCCTCTTCATTAAATACAGGGACTACTACTGAAATTTGAGGCATAATTTAATAATCGAGAGACGTATCTCTCTTCTTCAGGATTGCAGCCAAAATTAAGGCAATAATCGCATACACAATAAGTCCAAAACCAAAACTCATAAGTTGTCCCGTTAGGGTGAAACTTTTGGCGGTACTAGCTCTCATTTCTTCTAATACAGCAGGATCCAATGCATCAGGATCTTGACCGAAACTTTCCATCATACCTAGACTAGTTTCAAAAGCTTGATCTGCCAATACCCCTGCCAAAGAAGGGTCAATTACATGAAACAAAAGAATCTGGCCAATCAAGCCAACTAAACCTGAAATCACAATAGCTATAAAACTAAAGTTGAATGCAGTGCCAAAAGTCATAAAACCACCCAATTCAGATCTATATTGTTTACCAAAATACATGATCAGCACGATGAATACGACGATTGCCACTAAGCCAAACCAAGCAGAACCTAGCAGAGATGAATCAATAAAATAGGCTATAAAGGTAAGTGCCAAAGACACTAAGCCGATTGTTAATCCAGGCTTAATAGCTGCCTGAAAAGGAGATTGTTGTTCTTCCATAAGTTTTGTTAGTTAGGATTTTTCCTTAAAATAATAGATATAATAATAGTAAAAAACAGACCTGGGATGATTTTCCAAAGCGCATCGTTCAAAGCTATATCCCAAGGTACCATGTTTCGGATACTTTCTAATGTCAAATCAAATGAGCTTTCACCTACTTGAGCAACTATAGATCCCTTATTAGTTGCCAAAACATCCAGCTTTGATTCTTTAACTTGTTCAAACAAATCAGGATGTATTATCAATATTACCCATATTCCGCCCAAGGAGATTATCGCCTCCAGCATATAAGCAACAAATCCTACAGACATACCCTCTGAAAATGACAGATAGCCTTCATTGCTATAATCTTTAAAAAACTTAATTGCTAAAAATATAGCAATGGGTGTAATAACATAACCAAAAACCAGATTTAGATTCGTTGGATCCGGATATAAGAATGAGAGTGAGATAAACGACAGGATACTTAAAGCACCTGCAAAACCCCCAAACTTGTAAGCTGTACTAAAGTATTTATACATTCACCTCTATTAATTGCCCTTTTTGAATCACGTATTTGACCTGACCCTTTAGATCCTCTCCATACCAAGGAGAATTTGAAGAAAGTGATTTATTTGACCTTTCATTATAAGTCCATTCGGCTTCTGGATCAAATATGGTCCATGATTGAGTTAGTTCATAAGGTAGTATCCGTTTAGGGCCAGCTGTGATTTTTTGAATTAAAAGAGACCAGCCAAGTTCCTTTTCAAGTAAAACCAGTGCAGGAAGAAATGTTTGCAAACCTACCATTCCAAAATTAGCCAAGTCAAATTCCATAAACTTAGAATCACGATCTTCGGGCTGATGGTTACTTACCAGCGCATCTATCGTCCCATCCTCAATTCCTTCAATCAACGCTGCTCTGTCAGCATCTCCTCTGAATGGCGGCAATACCTTTAGATTTGGGTCAAAGTCCATCAAATCTCCATCAGCAAACAACAATTGATAGATCGATACATCAGCAGTTACATTCAGCCCTTCAGCTTTTGCAGCCCTAATTAGATTGACGCCTTTTGCTGTATTTATAGTCTGGAAATGAACTCGACCTCCTGCGTAGCGGATGATCTCAAGGTTTCTTTGAATCGCTACGTCTTCAGCAATATTTGGTATACCTTTCACGCCAAGCATAGTGGAATTATTTCCTTCATGCATGTGACCAAAAATGGCTAACAAAGGATCATAAGCGTGATCAAAGAGAACTCCATTAAACTTCTGGAGGTACTGAATAATCTTCATATAGCGATCTCCGTTGGCTAAAGGCTTTACACCTTCTCCGAAAACCGAAACTCCTGATTGGTGATGCATATCAAGAATCTCTGTCAGATTTTCACCATCAGTATCTTTCGTAACTGCCCCTTGGATCAAAAACTCTGGAGTATATCGTTTGGCTCGATTTAGAATGAAATCAACGTCTCCTTTGGACTGGATAACCGGGTCAGTATTTGGTAAAATCACAGCTGCAGAAAAACCGCTTGCTACTAATGATTCAGCGAGACTTTCTATAGATTCCTTATACTCATGCCCCGGCTCTCCCATGCCGCATCTGAGATCAATCCACCCCTCAGATAAAATCCAGCCAGTAGCATTGATTTCCTTGTGAAATTCTGGTGTATTGCTAGAAGATGAAAGAGTAAATTCTCCATTTTCAAAAACGTAATCCTTTGACTCTTCAGAACCATCAGGATGAATAATACAGAGACCTTTAAATAGAACAGACATTCAAATTTACTTTGATGCAAAACTGCAATAATATTCCAAAAATGAAAAATGGAATTAAAAATAGTATTACAAAAGAGAAATGATGAAAAACCAAAAAAGCCAGCTGCACTTGCTGGCTTTGG